>JBASNZ010000001.1:0-8421 GCA_049657775.1 Coriobacteriia bacterium
GGGCCTACCCTCCGTACCTCGCGATCGCCGCTGAGATGTCCCGCGGGGTCTGTGCATGCTTCCACATCGGGCGGTCCAGTTGCGGCAGACCGTCCTGGTACGTGAACGACTCGGGCTCCTCAAAGAACACGCCGATAGGGATCTTGCACTCATCGGGCGCGCACGTGAGCTCGTGGAACGTCGACATCGACAGGTCGAACGCCTTGGTGCGGTCGGTCGGGTCGTAGTCGGAAAGCTCCTCGATCTTGTACACGCGGTCACGGAACCACGAGAACGTGTTGATCTTGTTCCAGGTCACGCACGGCTGGTAGACATCGACCACCGAGAACCCCTCGTGCTGGATCGCCCGCTTGTAGATCTCTTTCAGGTGCGGGATGTCGCCCGCGAACGCTCGGGCCACGAACGTCGCGCCCTGCGCCACGGCAACGCCCACCGGGTTCACCGGTTCCTCGACCACGCCGCCAGGCGTGCTCGGCGTCTTCATGAACTGGTCGGACGTGGGGGAGGCCTGACCCGTGGTGAGGCCGTAGATCTGGTTGTTGTGGAAGATCGCCGTCATGTCGATGTTGCGACGCACCGAGTGGATGAAGTGGTTGCCGCCGATTCCGTAGCCGTCGCCGTCACCCATCTCCACGATCACCTTCAGGTCGGGGCGCGTAAGCGCGAGCCCCGTCGCCACCGGCAGCGCGCGCCCGTGCAGTCCGTGAAACCCCTGCACGTTGTAGAAGTCGGCGCCATTGCCGTGACAGCCGATGCCCCACACCAGCATCAGCTCTTCCGAGGAGATACCGAGCTCCTCGATGGCCTCCTTGAGCGCGCGGAACATCCCGAAGTTCCCGCATCCGGGACACCACGTCGGCTTCATGGCATGCTCGAGCTCAGCGACTGTTGGCATCTAGAGCACCTCCTTCGCGGCAGCGACGATCTGTTCGGGCGTGAACGGCCGTCCGTCATAGCGGTGGAGCCGGTGCTCGATCGCGAGCAGGCACTCCTGCCGCACGAGACCCTCCAGTTGGCCCGTGTAGTTGCCTTCGATCAGCAGGACCTTGGGAGCTTTGCCGAGGAACACCGCCACGTCCGCGGCCGGGAACGGCCACACGGTCACGACCTGCATCAGCGCGGCCTTGATGCCGTCGCGCTCGAGCATGCGGGCCGCCTCGCGCGCCGGGCCTTTGGTGGTGCCGAAGAAGAGCAGCCCGATGTCCGCCTCTTCCGGCGGCGGTCCGAAGTAGGCGGGAGGGGGAGCGAGCGTGGCGGCGAGCTCCATCTTGCGCATCCGCTTCTCGTTCTGCGCGATGCGGGCTTCGGCAGTCTCGCCCGCGGAGCCCCAGCCGTACTCGTCATGCTCGTAGGAGTTGGCCAGCTGGTTTGCGCCCTTGACGCCGGGAAGCGCGCGGACCGACACGCCGTCCTCGGTCACCTTGTAGCGCAGGTAGCGGCCATCGGCGTCCTTCGCGTCGGGCGGAACCTCGCCCTCGGCGACTAGCTTACCGCGGTCGATGGTCACCTTCGAGAGGTCGTACAGCGGGATCGACTGGCGGTTGTCCGAGAGGTAACTGTCGCCCAGGATGACCACGGGCGTCTGCAGCTGGTCGGCCAGGTTGAACGCCTTCCAGGTGAGCGTGAACGCGTCCTCGCGGTCGCCGGGCGCCAGCACCACGCGCGGGAACTCGCCCTGCGCCGCGTGTATCACGTATCGCAGGTCGCTTTGCTCGGTCCACGTGGGCAGCCCTGTTGCCGGTCCGGGGCGCGTGAACACGCCCACGACTACGGCACTTTCGCTCACGCCCGCCATGCCGAACGCCTCTACCATAAGCGCAAAGCCGCCGCCCGCACTGGCGCACATCGCGCGTGTGCCGCCGAAGGCCGCACCGGCCACCATGTTCATGGCAGCGATCTCGTCCTCGGTATGCTTAACGACGACGCCGTATTCGCGCTCGTAAGACGCCATGATGTGCAGCAGCGAGGAGGCTGGCGTCATCGGGTATGCGGCGTACATGCCGATACCCGCCGCCAGCGCTCCCAGGCCGATGGCCTCGTTGCCGTCCACAAGCATGCGCTTAGGCGCGCCTTCGACGGGTGCGAGGTGCACGAAGAAGTCGGAGCACTCCGCCCGGGCGGCGTCGAAGCCAGCCTGGGCCGCGGCGATGTTGCCCTCGGCCACCTCGGGCGCCTTGCGTGCGAACTGGCGGTGCAGAGAGTCCGAGAGGTACGTCAGCGGGAAGTCGACGATCCCCAGGAGTGCGCCCAGCGCGACGGTGTTGCGCATGATCTTGCCGCCGGAATCCCGCGCTATGTCGGTGAGCTGCAGGGGCACGGGACGTAGGCGGTCGGGTATCTCATCGGTCGCAAAGTCCGCCGGGTCGAAGATGACCGCGCCGCCATCCACGAGTTCCTGGTGGTGCAGGTGAAGCGTCTCCCGGTTGAGGCAGATAAGGGCGTCGACCGGCTCCACATGCGAATACACCGGCTCGGCGCTTACGCGGAGCAGGTAGTTGTTGTGACCGCCGCGGATCAGCGACGGGTACTCGGTAAGGTCGAACGTCTGCAATCCGGCGTCGGCGAATGAGCGGGCGAGCATCTGACCGGCGGCTTTGATGCCAAACCCGGCCTCTCCGCCGATGCGGACGCGGAGTTCGATGGGCGCTTGGGGCATACGTGCCTCCTCGTTAAGGGCGCAAAGGTGTTCGCAGGAGGTTATTCCCAAACGCGGACGGTTCCGCGGCCTCTTGCAGCGCTCCCCTCATCCGTCTACATTGAGGTAGCACATCAAAGTAGTATCTTTGGAGATGGCGATGGCCAAGGTCAACGTGTACCTTCCGGACGAGTTGCTCGAGCAGGTCGACTCCGACGCTGACGCACGGTGTCGCAGCCGCAGTTCGATCGTGCAGGAGGCGCTCGTCGATTACGTGACGTCGCGGGCGAAGGAGTCCCGCCACGCGGACGCCGGTCGGGCCGTCGATGTCGCCGAGAACCTTGCCGCAACATGGCGCGAGCACGACCGTCATCCGGGGGTCTCGGCGAGTGACTACCTCGTGGGCCTTCGCCAGGCGGACGATGCCGACGATGACGCGGCGGTGATCGCCAGAATCCTGGGGGAGCCTGGTGAGTAGCGAGCTGGTCGTGCTCGACGCATCGGTGGGCGTCAAGTGGTTCTCTCCCGAGGATGGTCACGAGCAGGCGATCGATATCCTCGCGTCGGCCGCCGCCGGTGGCGTGCGCATCGTGGTGCCCGACCTGTTCGTCTACGAGGTCGTCCGCACGGTGCGTCGTAAGGCCGGCCCGGCGCACGCGCGCGAGGTCGTGCGGTTCTTCGCGCTCTCCGGCATCATCAGCGTTCCCCCGGGGGAGCGGGTGCTGGCCGCTGCGCTCGAGCACGCGGACAGCCTCGGCTGCGATGTCTACGATGCGTGCGCGCCGGCGATCGCCTCGCTGCTGGATGCGACGCTGTACTCGGCCGACCGCAAGGCGCACTCGCAGTACCCCGGGGTCGTGCTCGTGGGATAGCCGCGTGCCGCGCTCGCAGCCCTCCTCGGTGTATCCTTAACGCCTGGAGGTGTCCATGACGGCAAAGCCCCAACAGCAGACGATCCTCGTTGGAGTCACCGGCTGCATCGGTGCATACAAGGCGTGCGAGCTTACCCGCAAGCTGATGCGCCGCGAGTTCCGCGTCAAGGTCGTCATGACCGAGTCGGCCACGCGCTTTGTCACTCCGCTCACCTTCCGCACGCTCACCGGTGAGCCGGTCGCCGTGTCGCTGTGGGCCGATGAGCCCGAGAGCAAAGTGCACCACATCTCGCTTGCCGAGGAGGCCGACGTCGTGGTGCTGGCGCCGTGCACCGCCAACGTCATCGCCAAGCTCGCTCACGGACGCGCCGACGACATGCTCACCACCACGGTGCTCGCCGCCGAGGCACCCGTGATCGTGGCGCCGGCGATGAACACGCACATGTGGCGCAAGGACGTCACGCAGGCAAATGTCTCGGCGCTCCGAGCCCGCGGGTACGTCTTCGTTGAGCCAGGTCACGGCGCTCTTGCCTGCGGTGATGTGGGCGAGGGGAGACTCGCCGAGGTGTCCGCGATCGCCGACGCTGCCGAGGCCGAGGCCCACCGTGCTCGCGATCTTGCGGGCGTGCACGTGCTCGTGACCGCGGGTCCCACGCACGAGCCGCTCGATCCGGTGCGCTTCATCGGCAACCGCTCCTCGGGCAAGACCGGCTTTGCCATCGCCGAGGAAGCCGCGCGCCGAGGCGCCCGCGTCTCGCTCGTGACCGGCCCCGTGTCGCTGGCAGACCCGTTCGGCGTAGAGGTCGTGCGCGTCACAACCGCGCTGCAGATGCGCGCAGCGGTTCTGGCTCGCTTCGAGTCCTCCGACGTTGTGATCGCCTCGGCCGCGGTCGCCGATTTCCGGCCCGCCACCTTCGCAAGCGGCAAGATCAAGAAGACCGACGCGCCCGAAGCGCTCGTGCTGGAGCGCAACCCCGACATCCTCGCCGAACTCGGTGCAGCCAACGACGGTCGCGCGGTCCTGGTCGGCTTCGCCGCCGAGACAAGCGACGTTGTGGCGTATGCGCGCGAGAAGCTTGTCGCCAAGCACCTTGACCTGGTGGTTGCCAATGACGTCTCGGGTGAGCTCGGTTTCGAGACCGATGAGAACCGTGTGGTATTCGTAAGCGCGGACGCAGCCGAGGACCTGCCGGTGCTCGACAAGCGCGTGATCGCTCGCGAGCTGCTGGGTCGCGTCGCCGCGCTTGCGAGCACGCGCAGGGCCCGCTAGCAGCGCAAACGCGCCTGGCGCGCCGGCACGACCACACACCATCCCCACACCGCATTCGCGGGTTAGGCACCGCGCTTGCGTAGTCTCTGCCTCGTGCCCACCTTCCGGCATCGTCGCCGGGAGTGCCCAGGGCGGACCTGTACCCGGCCCACGGAGGCTTATGAGTTGCATCAAACGGCGCATTGCGCCGACCATCGTCGTGGCGCTCACGCTCGCCGCACTCGCGTTCGCCGCGAACGCCATGGCTGCCATCGCGCAGCCCACGACCATCCTCAGCGTGTCCGACGCGCAAGCGCGTCTCTCCTCGGCAGAGGCCTCAGCCGCATCGTCGCGGCAGCGCGTTGCCGACATCCAGGCCCGAATCGCCGACCTCTCGCTTGCGATCGCCAAAGCCGAGTCCTTGCAGCCGCAGGACCTGGGCGATGGGATCGAGCAGGTGATCAAGGCGTACGTGGCGCCGTTCTCCGAGACGTACATGCGCCAGACCGAGGCGACCCTTGCCGCCGATGGGCGGCTGGACACTCTGCGCTCCGAGCACATCGAGGCGTCGGCGAGCCTAGAGACCGCCGCCGACGCGGCATACGACAGCGCCCAGGCGGTAAGCGCCGCGATCACCGCACTTGAGGTGGCGGAGCGAGTCGAGGCCGAGCGGGTCGCCGCCGAGAAGGCGGCCGCCGAAGCCGCAGCAGCCGTGAAGCGTGCGGCGCAAGCGAAGCAGTACGGTATCTTCCCGGTCGACGGCGCCAACAGCTACATCGACAGCTGGGGTTTCGCCCGAAGTGGCGGTCGCTCGCACAAGGGCGCCGACATCATGGCCAGGGCGGGTACCCCAGTCGTCGCGGTCAAGGATGGCACAGTTCGGGTAAAGAGCAGCCGCCTTGGCGGGCTCTGCATCTACCTCACAGCCGATGATGGCACCGAGTACTACTACGCACACCTTGCAAGTACCACGCGCACGTCAGGCAGGGTGAAGGCGGGGGAGAAGATCGGCACGGTCGGCAGCTCCGGCAACGCCAGCGCGAGCGCGCCTCACCTCCACTTTGAGATCCATCCCGGCGGCGGTTCGCCGGTGAACCCATATGCCGCACTCAAGAAGATGATCCTCTAGCGACGCACTTTTCGGCCGCTAGTCACTTGAACGCATCGGCAACGAGCCGTAGTATGATGACTCGCTGCCCGCGAGGGCAGTTCTCGGGCTGTAGCGCAGTTTGGTAGCGCACTTGACTGGGGGTCAAGGGGTCGCAGGTTCAAATCCTGTCAGCCCGACCAGCGCATTTCGAGGCACCCTTCGGGTGCCTCGTTTCGTCTACCTGCGGGAATGTCTGCGTCTTGCGTCCGAGGGTGGTTACAAACGCGTCTCGCCAGTTGTCGTAAGGTAGCCTGCTGGTGGCCACGATACGGTGAATTCTGAGATTTTGATTGCATCGAAGGATGCGTCATCGCCGCATCCAGATTCGGTCGGCACTCCGAGCTGCACGCCCTCCAATGCGGTGACATGCCATCCACGACACTTGGCGTCGCAGTAGACGGGTGTTAGGTTGGGTGTATACAATCTATCTCGTCAGGATGGATTGTGTACAGCAAACATGATTGGTGTCCGATGGTAGTCTCAAGAGCGTTGGGGAAGACGGAGGCCAAGTTCCTTGCGGATCTGGCGTCTGCGGACAAGACGATCTTCACCACCGATGACGCTCGCAGCGTCACCGGAAGTTCTACATCCGCGGTCGATCTCCTGATTGCGAGGCTCATCAGGAAGAAGTGGCTGATCCGCCTCAATCGCGGCACATATCTCATCGTCCCCTTGTCTGCTGGTGAGCAGGCCGAGTACTCGGAGAGTTGGTTTGTCGTCGCGAGATCCCTTATCGAACCTGCGGACTACTATCTGTCGCACTTCTCCGCTCTCGAGATTCATGAAATGACGACCAATCCGGTCCTCACGGTCTACATCTCGACTCCTGTGCGTAGGATCGAGAAGAGGATCGCAGGTGCAACCTACCGCTTCATTTCCGTGCGGGCCGAGAGTATCTGGGGGACTGCCGCAATCTGGGTGACGCCAACCCAGAGGGTCTGCGCCTCTGATGTCGAGCGAACGATAATCGACTGCCTTGATCGCCCCGATCTGTGCGGTGGCATCTCTGAAGTCGCCAAAGGACTCTGGGCTAAGCGCGATGTGATCGAGTTCGCGAGACTCGCGGCCTACGCGAAGAGGCTTGGCAGGAAGAGTGTCATCAAAAGGCTCGGTTACCTGCTGGGAGTGTTCGAACTCGGAACTCCAGAGCTCACTGGTGAACTGATGGAGTCGCTATCTTCAAGCTATGCGCTTCTCGATCCGACGCTTCCTGACGAAGGTCACTATGTCCGGAAGTGGCGCGTGCGGGTCAATCTCGATCCCGACGAACTCCGAGCAGCGGTGACGACGTGACCGACCCTATAACAATGAGGCGTCGATGATCACGCAGCGCGAGGTATCCCAACTCGCCTTTCGAACTCAGATGAGCGACAGAGTCATCGAGAAGGACTACGTACTGACCTGGCTTCTGGCTGGGATCGCTGATTCGTCTCTAGCCGACCATCTTGCCTTCAAGGGTGGGACTGCGCTCAAGAAGATCTACTTCCCGGACTATCGCACTCGGAGGATTTGGACTTCACCGTCGTTCGGACGATCGATGCGGATGGCATTCTCTCGACGCTGCAAGAAGCCCTGACACGACTTGCCGCTAGTGAAGGCTTCCAGTTCGATTTGCCGCCGGGGCGCATCGAGAGGCGTGACGGCAGCCTTACCGCCTATGTTGACTTCGTTGGGCCACTGCAGGCACGCCTTGGCAGCCGCGATCTCAAGATTGATTTCACTCTCACGGAGACAATGATTTCCCCGGTAAGTCCCAAGCCGATCCTTTCTGGCTTCAGCGACCGAGTCGATCGGGCGGTGCCTTCCTATGCCCTTGAGGAGATCCTGACCGAGAAGCTGTGTGCGGCCATCGACCGAACAGAACCGCGAGACGTCTACGATCTGCACTTCCTTCTGGGGCTTTCCGACATCGACTTCCATCTCATCCCGGCCGCCTTCGCCTCAAAGGCTCGCTCTAAGGGCGTTGATCCATCTCGTCTGGACGAGGCGCTCATGAGGCCGGGGCTCAAGAAGATGTGGGAGACTCGCCTGCGTCATCAGGTTGGCGACCTCCCACATGTCGAACGGGTGTTGCGGGAGCTGAACCGGAATCTAAGACGGTATGAGCTGCTGGATGCTGGTTCTTAGCCTCGGACACAAACCGACCCTGGCCAGCGAGTGCAGCAGTTACAAACGCGTCTACTAAGTCCGACCAACTCTTGACAGGGCAGTCATTTTGACTGCAACTGATGAAGGAACGGGACTCCGACAGGGGTCCCGTTTCACTTCGTTCCCGTTGAACAAGGCCTCAGCATCCTCGTGCTTACGTATACTAGTTACGGGCCCCGAGGCGCATCTTCGGTCATGAACCCAGGTGTTGTGCAGAGGAAGGAGAGGCACGTGTCCTCTCGGAGAGACAAATCGTTCGTCGTGTTTGCCATGGTGGCGACCACCCTCTTTCTGATGGGGTGTTCACTGCTTGAGACCGCGGACAGCGTGGGCGTCGAAAAGATGCGCGAGGAGGAGCGATTGCGTC
>JBASNZ010000002.1:0-12274 GCA_049657775.1 Coriobacteriia bacterium
GTGCCGGCGGGTTGGACCTGGTGCGTGAGGCCGAGCGCGTCGGTGCCGCCGAGGCGCTCCTGGCCGAGGAGGACACCGTGTTCCGGCTGGATCGCTCGGGCGAGCGCGCCACGCCTGTCGAGACGCCTCCACCCGCGCCGCCGACGGCGACGTGGGCCGAGGGGGGTGCCAGGTGATCGTCCGAACCTCATCGGCCACGACACGGCCGCTCCGCGTCGCCATACCCAAAGGCGCGCTCTTCGCCGACAGCGTCCGGCTCTTCGAACGTGCGGGCTTCGACGTGGACGGCCTCGCCGGGCCGGGACGGCAACTCATCATCGCCACGCCCGAGATCGAGTTCGTGATCGCCAAGCCAACCGACGTGCCCATCTACGTCGCGTACGGCGGCGTGGACGTGGCGGTCGCGGGCAAGGACGTCCTGGTGGAGTCCGCACTCGACCTCGTCGAGATGGTGGATCTTGGCTTTGGCGCCTGCCGGTTCGTGGTGGCCGAGCCTGCTGATACTCCGAGGAGTATCGAGGACCTCTATCGCCACCTTGGCGTCATCCGCGTGGCAACCAAGTACCCGCGTATCACTGAGGCGCACTTTGCCGAGCGCGGCGTGCAGGTGGAGATCGTCAAGCTCAACGGCAACATAGAGATCGCCCCGCTCATCGGGCTTGCCGACCGCATCGTGGACATCACAGCCACCGGTCGCACGCTTGAAGAGAACCGGTTGCGCATCGTCGAGGAAGTGCTCATCTCCTCGGCCAGATTCGTCGCCAACCCCGTGAGCATAGCCACCGAGGCGACCCGCGTTACCGACATGGCCAACCGACTCGCGGCCGCAGTGCCGCTACTCGAGAAGGAGTGACGTACACGATGATGCGACGCATCGAACTATCACGGGGCAAGCGGCTCACCCGCGAGGACGTCCAGCGCTCGGGCGGCATCGACGCCGAGGTCCTCGGCGTGGCGCAGCGCATCATCGATGACGTGCGCGACCGGGGCGACGAGGCCCTGCGCGACTATACCGAGCAGTTCGATCGCGTTGTACTCGGCGATCTTGCGGTCACCCAGGACGAGATCGATGAGGCTGTGGCCGAGGTCGGTGACGACTTCAAGCAGGCCATCGCCCAGGCGGCCATCGCCATCGAGGAGTTCCACCGTCGGCAGCTGCCGCAGTCGTGGTTCACGACCGACGAAGGTGGCGTCTTCTTGGGACAGAAGGTCACACCACTTGAGCGTGTGGGCATCTACGTGCCCGGCGGGCGTGCATGCTACCCGTCGAGCGTGCTCATGAACGCGATTCCGGCCATGGTGGCCGGGGTCGAGCAGATCGCCATGGTCGTTCCGCCGGGACCCGACGGTCGCGTCAACCCGTACACGCTTGCCGCGGCGGCGGAGGCGGGCGTGGTGGAGATCTACAAGGTGGGTGGCGCGCAGGCGGTGGCCGCGCTTGCGTACGGGACGGACTCGATCCCGCGCGTGGACAAGATCACCGGCCCCGGCAACGCGTACGTGACCGCCGCAAAGAAGCTCGTCATGGGTGATGTCGGTATCGACATGCTCGCCGGTCCGAGCGAGGTCCTCATCTTGGCCGATGAGACCGCCGAGCCCATCCTGGTGGCCATCGACCTCATGGCGCAGGCGGAGCACGACCCCCGCGCCGCAACGTACCTTGTCACGACCGACCCGACGCTTCCCGACGACGTCGACCTGGCACTCGCCGAGCTCCTGCAGGACTCGCCGCGTGCCGACGTCATCCGGCGCTCGCTTGAGGACAACGGCGTCGTGGTCATCTGCCCCGATGTCGACGTGGCGATCGACACCGCCAATGAGATCGCGCCCGAACACCTCGAGGTGCAGATGGCCGACCCGTTGGAACTGCTCGGCAGCATCCGCAACGCCGGTGCCATCTTCTTGGGGCCGTGGACGCCAGAGAGTGTTGGCGACTACGTTGCGGGGCCTAACCACGTCCTTCCCACAGGCGGCACCGCTCGCTTCTCAAGCCCGCTGTCTGTCGATGACTTCGTCAAGAAGTCCTCGGTGCTGTCGTACTCTCTCGACGGCCTCGCGTTCGACGGCCCCACTGTCATGACGATCGCGCTGGCCGAGGGTCTTGACGCCCACGCCCGCGCCGTGGGCCTGCGCCTCGCTATCGCGTACGGGCTTGAGAAGGATGAGGAGGTCGAGGACTGATGGAACGACTTCGGCCACCGCGGCCTGAGCTCGAATCGCTCTCCCCTTACGACGCAAAGCACATCAGCGCCGACGTAGTGCTGTCGAGCAACGAGAACCCGATGAACCTGCCGGGTGAGCTGCTCGACAAGCTCTCCGACCGCATTCGCAAGATAGAGTTCAACCGCTACCCCGACCCCATGTCCGGCACGCTGCGCGAACTCATCGCCGAGGCCAACGGCCTGGACGTGGGCAACGTGCTCGTGGGCAATGGCGGTGATGAGCTTGTCTTCGACCTGCTGCTGGCATGGGGCGGGCCGGGGCGCACGCTCATCGACCTTCCGCCTACCTTCGCGATGTACGGCATCGACGCGGCCATGACCGGCACCAACGTGGCGTGCATCTCGCGCCTTGACGACTTCTCCATCAACGGCCCGGCGCTGCTCGATCGCCTTGGCCAGGGCGATGTCGACATCGTCATGATCGCCAACCCCAACAACCCCACCGGCACGCTCGCCCCCGAGACGCTCCTCATCGACGTGCTCAACTCGACCGACGCGCTCGTGCTCGTGGATGAGGCGTACTTCGAGTTCTCGCGTCACACCATGCGCCCGCACATGCAGCGTCACCCCAACCTCGTGATCCTGCGTACGTTCTCCAAGGCGTTCTCGCTGGCCGCGCTCCGCGCCGGCTACCTGCTCGCACACGAGGAGGTCATCAGCGAACTCACCAAGGTGCGGCAGCCGTACTCGGTCAACCGCTTCACGCAGATGACCGCCGCGCTCGTGTTCCGCGAGCGGTCCGTGTTCGAGGCCGGCATCAGCCAGCTCTTGCGCAACCGCGACATGCTCATCCACGGCCTGGACGCGCTTTCCGACGTGCAGGTCTTTCCATCCGAGGCCAACTTCGTACTGTTCCGGGTCGAGCATGCGTCGGCGGTCTGGCGCGATCTGCTCCACGAGCACTCGGTCCTCGTTCGCGATTTCTCGCGTACTCCCGGTCTCGAGGGTTGCCTGCGCGTCAGCGTCGGCACCGAGAAGGAGGTTGCGCGCTTCCTCGCGGGGATGGACGAGATCATCTCGAGGCGGCATGCCTCGGCGCACTTCGGGGTGCAGGCAACGGCGTCACGGCACATGGCTGCGGAGGACTGAGCATGGCACGCGCAGCAACGATCACTCGTGCGACGAAGGAGACCGACATCTCGATAACGGTCGACCTCGACGGCAACGGTTCGACCGCCGTCTCGACTGGCGTGCCGTTCTTTGACCACATGCTCGAGGCGCTCGGGCGTCACGCGCTGCTCGACCTCGACGTGCGAGCGACCGGTGACCTGGCCGTGGACGCGCACCACACGGTCGAGGACGTTGGCATCGTGCTTGGCCAGGCCGTTGCCAGCGCACTCGGCGACAAGTCGGGCATCAGGCGCTTCGGGTCGGCGGTCGTGGCCATGGATGAGGCGCTCGTGCTCTCCGCAGTCGATATCTCGGGCCGTGGCCAGCTGCACTACGACGTTACCGTCCCGATCGAACTGATCGGCACCTTCGACACCACGCTCGTCAAGGAGTTCCTCATCGCGTTCGCTGCCAACGCCGGGCTCACGCTGCACGTGATGGCGTTCGCGGGCGAGAACGCCCACCATATCATCGAGGCGGCGTTCAAGGCCGTGGCGCGTGCGCTGCGCGAGGCGTTCGAGCTCGACGCCCGCGTGAGCGGCGTTCCGAGCACCAAGGGGTCGCTGTGATCGCGATCATCGACTACAAGATGGGTAATCTGCGGAGCGTGCAGAAGGGCTTCGAGCATGCCGGGGTCACCGAGGTGGTTGTCACCGACGACGCCGCGATCGTGGGCGCTGCCGACGGGATCGTGCTCCCCGGCGTCGGCGCGTTCCGTGACGCCAGTGCGAACCTCAACGCGAGCGGACTGTGGGACCTCGTGATCGAGCGGGTCGCAGACGGAACGCCGTTCCTCGGGATCTGTCTGGGGATGCAGCTCCTGGCAACCGTCGGCCTCGAAGACGGCGACTGGGAGGGCCTCGGTATCGTCCCCGGCACCTGCGATCGCTTGCCCGCGGGGGTCAAGATCCCGCACATCGGCTGGAACACGGTGGAATACCCGCGCGAGAGCCGGCTGTTCGAGGGCATCGAGGAGGGCTCGGCGTTCTACTTCGTGCACTCGTACCGCCTCGTGCCCGATGACGATTCCTGTATCATCGGCCGTACGGAGTACGGAGTGCCGTTTGCGGCCGCAGTTGAAAAGGGATCGGCGTTTGCCGTGCAGTTCCACCCCGAGAAGTCCTCGGCGCTGGGACTCAAGCTGCTCTCCAACTTCGCGGGTGTCGTCTCGGATAGGGGCAGACAATGATCGTCTTTCCGGCAATCGACATCCTGGATGGCAAGGCCGTCAGGCTCCGCCAGGGTCAGCTCGACGCAGTCACGGTGTATAACGACGACCCGGTCGACCAGGCACGGCAGTGGATCGACCAGGGGGCCGAGTGGCTCCACGTGGTCGATCTGGATGGCGCGGTCCTCGGCGAACCCAAGAACATCGCGATCGTCGAGCGCATCGCCGCGCTCGGCACGCCCGTGCAGACCGGTGGCGGGCTGCGCTCGATGGAGACGCTCGAGCGTCTCGACAGCGTTGGCGTGCGGCGCATGGTTCTTGGAACCTCGCTCATCACGCAGCCAGCCCTTGTGGGCGAGGCGTGTGAGCGCTTTGACGGGTCCATCGTGGCCGGCATCGACGCCCGCGACGGCAAGGTCGCCATCAACGGCTGGCGAGAGGGTACCGAGTACGGCGCGCTCGAACTCGTGCACGAACTGGAACTCCTCGGCGTAAAGCACCTCGCGTACACCGACATCTCCAAGGACGGCATGCAGACCGGCGTCAACTACGGTGCGTATCGGGCGCTCGCCGGACAGGTGGACATGCCCATCACGGCCTCGGGCGGTGTGTCGACGCTCGACGACATTCGCGACCTGGCGACGCTCGGCCTGCAGCTTGAGGGCGTCATCGTCGGCAGGGCGCTGTACGAGAACGTCTTCGCGCTTGCCGAGGCCATCCGCGTCGGGCACGGCGAGGAGTAGCGAGTGCTCACCAAGCGTGTCATCCCGTGCCTTGACGTCCACGAGGGGCGCGTGGTCAAAGGCGTCAACTTCGTCAACCTCATCGACGCGGGCGACCCGGTGGAGCTTGCCGCGGTCTACGACCGTGAGGGCGCCGACGAGCTCGTCTTCCTCGACATCACCGCCACGCACGAGGAACGTCCGCTCATGCTGGAGGTGGCGCGTCGCACTGCCGAGGAGGTCTTCATCCCGTATACCGTCGGAGGAGGCATGCGCTCCGCGGCCGACATCCGCGCGATGCTCTCGGCCGGATGCGACAAGATCTCGATGAACTCCGCCGCGGTCGCTGACCCGTCGCTCATCACCGAGACGGCGCGCATCTACGGCTCGCAGTGCATCGTGGTGGCGATCGATGGCCGGCGCGTGCCGGGCTCATCGCGGTGGGAGGTCTTTGTCGCTGGCGGCCGTAAGAACACGGGCCTCGACGCAGTGGCATGGGCCGAGGAGGCCGAGCGCCGCGGCGCGGGCGAGATCCTGCTCACGAGCATGGACCGCGACGGCACCAAGGACGGTTTCGACATCGATCTCACGCGCGCGGTCACGCGCGGGGTCAACATCCCCGTGATCGCGAGCGGGGGAGCGGGCGAGCTGGAGCACTTTGCCGAGGTCGTGATCGAGGCGGACGCGGACGCGGTGCTGGCCGCCAGTGTGTTCCACTTTGGGCAGTTCAGCATCCGTCAGGTGAAGGAATCGATGGCCGCACACGGGGTACCGGTGCGACTGTAGGTATGGAGGCGCACATGGACCGCGAGCGGGGTGACCTCATGGTGAGCGAGCTCACCTTCAACGACCAGGGACTCATTCCCGTGATCGTGCAGCAGTACGACACACTCGAGGTGCTCATGATGGCCTGGATGAACGCCGAGGCAGTCGAGCGCACCCTTCAAAGTGGTCGCGCCTGGTACTGGAGCCGCTCGCGGCAGGCGTACTGGATGAAGGGCGAGTCCTCGGGTCACGTGCAGGACGTCAAAGAACTCCGCTACGATTGCGACGCCGACGCGCTCCTCATGCTGGTGGATCAGACCGGTCCGGCGTGCCACACGAACGAGCGCAGCTGCTTCTACCGCACGCTCTATCCGGTGCCCGGGCAGGGTTCCGCGCCTGCGACCGCGAATTCGGACAACATGCCCCTGTCGTAAGAAGGGAACCACCGCGAATGACAACCGACCTGCTCGGCGCCCCTAACCCCACACCGGTACCGCATATCGGCACGGTCCTTGATGAGGTCTTCGCCGTTCTCGAGTCCCGCAAGGTCGAGATGCCAGAGGACAGCTACACCGCCAAGCTGCTATTCGGCCCCCAGGACAAGCTCCTCAAGAAGATAGCCGAGGAGTCCGGTGAGGTCATCATCGCCGCACGCGATCACGACGTGAACCAGCTGCGCTACGAGATCGGTGACGTGCTCTACCACCTGATGGTGGTCATGGTGCGCGAAGGCGTGACCCTCGATGATCTCGCGGCGGAACTCGCCGGGCGTCGCAGGAAGTAGCGAACGATGTCCTCTCGTCGCTCGGGCATGACGGAGCTCACGCTCCCTCCGGGCGTCCGGGGAGACCGTATCGAACCCCTCTGGGACCGGGTTGAACGCAACCGGCTGCGCTTCGTCGCGCTCACGCTTGCGTACATCATCTCGGTCGCTAGCACCTTCACGTTCCTGGTGACGTCGCTTGGCCTCTTGCTGCCGCTGTTCACGCGCGACGCCGGTTTCGCAATGGTCGCCTACGCCAACGTCGGGACGATTGCGGCGGTGTCCTTCGCGGTCTCGACCCTCGCGGTCACGGCCTTCGTCGTGTTCCAGATGACCCGCTCTGAAGCCTTCCTCATCAAACGGCTCGAGGCGGCACCCGTTCCGCAGGGGACGCTTCCGGCGGTCCGCGGGGCGCTCAAGGACATGAGCATCGCGGCAGGCTTCCAGTACCCGCCACCGCTCTACATCATCGAGACCGATCGCGTGAACGCCTTTGTGGTCGGACGCAGTATCAAGCGCGCACGTATCGGGATCACTCGGGGCTTCGTAGACCGGCTCTCGACCAAGGACCAGCGGGCGGTCTTCGCCAACCTGTTGGCACGGGTGCTCTCGGCGGACACGCTCTGGGCGACGGCGGTCTCCGCACTTGCCGGTCCGGTGTGGGCGATCAGGGACATGGGGTATCGGGCCCAGGAGCGGTCGATGGCGCCAGGGGAGACACCGGAGGCGCACGCCGCCATGCAGCCGTCGGTGGCAAGGATCGTCGCGCCGCCCCTTGTGGGTTGGATCATCTGGTACGGCTTCGTGGTCATCGTGACCGAGCTTCTGTCCTACTGGCACCAGGAGTCGGCATGGAACGCTGCCGAGAAGGCGGACGCCGAGGGGATGCTCCTACTCAAGGACCCGCACGAGATGCTCTCGGGTCTTGAGAATGTGCTGCAGCGCAACAACTTCGTCGCAAGTTCCGGGGATGCATTCTCGCAGCTCTTCTTCTGTTGGGCCGGCTTTGGCTTCGCTCCCGAGGACGACCCCGAGTACCGCAGGGTCTACCGGCTGCGCGAGGTGCTCGGCGTGGAGGGTCTCGTGACGCCTCCGCGGCCGAACGTTCCTTTCTGGCCGGCGGCTCCGCGTCTTGAGACCGGGTCGTCCGACTACCTCTACGAGTCTCCGGTGGCCACGCCAGTCGATCGAGGGCCTGACGGTCGCGTCGTGCTGGGCGCGGTGACCGTGGCGGCGCTTCTTGCGTATCACTCGGGCGTGCTGTTCGGCGGTCGTGGCTACTCGCTCACCCCCGACATGCCCGCGCTGCTGATCGCCGCTGCGGTCGTGTTCGCCGGCATCACGTGGAGCTCGCAGCTGATCGCCATCCAGGGCCGGGGGGACTCCGAGGCCACCTCGCTCGCGCTTCTGGCGTACGGCGCGTTCATGCTCGGGACGCTTGGCGCCGGGATCCTCGTGGCCCCGGTGTGGGCAGCCGCCGCATTCACGGGCAGGGCACGGGGTCAGGCTGTCTCGCGTGAAGAGTGGCGGAAGTCGTTCATCACCAGCATGGAGCAGCGGGGTGACGGTCTCGCGAGAGGCGAGACGATGCGTACGGAGACTGCGGGTGAGCGCAAGGTCGTGCACTGCAGGTCCTGCGGCGCATCCAACGCGCCGGTCAACACACGCTGCGTTGTGTGCACCAAGCCACTCAAGCCGTAAGGCCTGCTACGATGGGCGTGTCATCAGGAGGGGTCGCGTGTCGCGTCGGTTGAGACTGCTCGTCGCTTCCGTGTGCGTGCTCGTATGCGCGTACGCCGCGCCCGCCCTCGCCCGATCCGCGCTCGATCGCGCAACCGGCGCCGTGGTGGCCATCACGGCCGGCGCCGACCGGATCGGTACAGGCGTTGTGATCGCCGACGATCGGGTACTCACGGCCGCTCACGTCATCGACGCCGCGGCCGGGCTTGAAGCGCGCGTGCTGGTGGGCAACGCACTCGAACCGTTCGAGGTGCTGGCTATCGATCGCGAGCGAGATCTGGCGCTTCTCGGCGTCCCGGTGCCTGCCGACGTGCAGCCGATCGTATGGGGCTCGAGCGATACGTTGGAGCGTGGTCAGGACGTTATCGCGCTCGGTTTCCCGATCGGTCTCGAATCGGTGTCGCTCACCAAGGGCGTCGTCTCCTCGCCGTCGCAGACGTACGACGGGCTCACGTACATCCAGACCGACGCGGCGATCAACCCCGGCAACAGCGGTGGGCCCCTCGTGGACGTGAACGGACGGCTCGTGGGCCTCAACGTCGCGAAGATCGCCAGCTCAGAGGTGGACGCGGTGGGCTTTAGCGTACCGGCCGATGAGGTCCGCGCCTTCCTGGCAGCCAACGCACCCGATCTGACGCTCGCCGCCGACGAAGGCCAGACGACGGCGGCGGGGTGGTGGCCTGGCGTGCTCGCGCCGATCGGTGCGGGCGCGGTGGCGATCGTGGGGGTGGCAGCGTACCTTCTGCTGCGCCGCCGGGCGACCGAGCGCGAACACGTCGAGCTGCTCGGGCGACCGCGGTACCGCTTTCGGGTGGCCGGTGCCGCCCGCACCGACGAGTCGGCCATCCGGCTGCCGGGAGTCTTCGGAAGCGCCGAGAATGCCGATCTTCACGCTGACGACGAGACTATCGCGGGGTATCAGGTGCGGGTCACGGCACAGGGCGACGATGTCGAGGTCAGGAACCTTGTCGACGATCGCGGGATGTACTGCGCCGAACGGTGTGTCTCGGCCCAGGTGTTGCACCCTGGCGAGCGGTTCCGCGTGGGAGCCACCACAGTAACCTTCCTGGGTAGAGAACTTGAGGAGAGCCAGCCGTTGTGAGGCGGACCCGGACGATAGTCGCGATCGTGTTGCTGCTGCTGGCGGTCGCCGCGGGGGGCTTCATCGGCTGGAGGTACGCCCGTCCCGCCGTGCAGCCGCGCGGGCTGGTCAGGCCGATCGTGCCGCTCCCCTCGGTGTTGCCCACGGTCACCATCGAGTTGCCGCAGCCGCCGGGGATGGACCCCGATGCCGACGGCATCAAGGTTGCGACGTTCCTCGGGAACGAGACACGTCGATTCTACGGGGTCGGTCCGGTCCCCGAGAAGCTCCAGATCATCTGGAAGCACTCGATCGGCGGCGGCCTGACGGGCGGCACGGCCAAAAGCGCCGAAACAACCCCGCCACCCGGCGTGCCCAAGGGCATGGTGATGTGGCACGGCACGGGATGGACGGGACAGCCCGCGCTCGTGCGTGAGAAGGGCAAGCTGTACCTGCTCGTCGGCGGTTTCGACCACAATCTGGTCAAGATGGACGCCGAGACCGGCAAGGAACTGTGGGAGTACGAATACGACGATGTCATCAAGGGCTCGCCCACGGTGTGCGAGGACCCGTCCGCTCCGGGAGACCCGTCGCGTTATGTGGTGATGGTGGGCTCGAGGCGCGGCTTTCCCCGCAGCATTTCCGCCGGCGACATCGCTCCTTACCGTGCGGTCTCGTACGCGACAGGCGAGGAGCTCTGGCGGCTTCCGGTACCGCACACTCGCAGCTACAGCCGCGATGCGGACGGGAGCGGGTTTGTGCTGGACGGTATCGCGTACGTTGGCGTGGAGAGCGGCAACATGTACCGGCTGGACCCGTTCTCGACCGTAAGCTGGCAGGGATACCGCTCCCCCAAGGTGCTCTCCGAGACGCTCCTCCTCGGTGACAAGCGCTCGTCGAGCCACGGGGGCAATCTCGTGCTGGAGAGCTCGCCGGCGCTTCTTGGCGACCGCGTCTACGTGGCTTCGGGAGCGGGTCACGTGTACGGCATGAACAAAGACACGCTCAAGGTGGAGTGGGACTACTTCATCGGTTCGGACGTGGACGGCACGGTCGCCGTCACGAGCGACGGGTTCTTGATCGTGCCTGTTGAGAAGCAATACATCAAGGGCAAAGGCGGGTTGCTCAAGCTGGATCCGAGCAAGAAGCCCGAAGACGCGCTGGTGTGGTTCTTCCCCACGGGAAACCGCGCGTTCGGCGACTGGCAGGGCGGGGTCATCGGCTCGCCGTCGGTCAACGACGAGGCCAACGGTGCGGGCGACAAGCCTGCGCTGGCGGCCTGCACGGGTATCGACGGCAACCTGTACGTCGTGTCGCAAGACGCGCTCGCCAGGCAGCCGGTCACCGGACCCGCTCTGGAGAAGGGGCTCGCCACCCCGGTCGAGGTCTTCCGAGACAACATCGGCGGAGCGATCTCCACACCGATCATGGTGGACGACTATGTGATCGCGGCTGGCTACGGCGCGACGGTGAGTGTGTATCGCATCACGTACACGCCGGGAGCGGGCGGTCCCGGGGTCGCGCTTACCAGTCGCGACGGAGATCCGGTCTCGGTGTCGGTCAAGCGCGTCGCTCGCTTTGCCGGCGGCGGCAGCTACGAGTCCACGCCGATCGTGTGGCAGGGCCGCATCTACATCGGCTCGCGCGACGGGTCCTTCTACTGCATCGGCGATCCCGACTACGTGCCAGAGACGCGCGCTCCTGTCGAGCCGTAGGCTGCCGCAACCGTAGGGTTGCACGCTCTCTCCTTGGCTGGTAGAGTGCTCGTCAATCGCATAGCACGCCTGTGACGGGGAGTAGTACTCCGGAAGTGAAGCATAGAGAGTCGGGGACGGTGGAAACCCGACGTGATCAACCGGCAGGAATGGACCTCTGAGGCTTCGGGGCAACGGCTGCGGCCTACTAGTTCCGACGGACGCCCACCGATACAAGGGACCGGGTATCATCGGCGAGTAGGCCGGAGTACTGCAGGAAAGCGGTCGGAGCCTTCGGGTTCCGGCAATCAGGGTGGCACCACGGGAGCTGAGCTCTCGTCCCTTACGGGACGGGAGCTTTTTGTATTCCCACGAAAACCACCAGGAAGGCACGACATGATCCTGCCAAGCAAAGAGGAGTTCGTACGGCTGGCGTCGGACCACGACGTGGTCCCGGTGGCGCGCGAGGTCTACGCTGACCTCGCCACGCCGATCAGCGCATTCATGGCGCTTGCCGAGGGGGCCGAGCACGCGTTCCTGCTGGAGAGCGTCATCGGTGGCGAACGGCTGGGGCGCTACAGCTTCCTGGGGGTGGGTGACCGCGAGGTCATCAGCGCGAGGGGTCGCGAAGTCGTCATCGAGAATGGCGGCGTCACGGGCGAGCTCGCCGACGACCCGCTTCGCGTGGTACCGCGTCAGCTCAAGGCGGGGCGCGTGGCGCGTGTTCCCGGGCTGCCGCTCTTCGTGGGCGGGGCCGTCGGTTTCGTCGGCTACGAGGCCGCGACCACCTTCGAGAGAGTCCCGCGGCACGGCAATGACGAACTCGGCGTGCCTGACATGGTGTTCATGCTCGCGGACATCGTCGTAGCGTTCGACCATGCGCGCCGCGTGATGCAGGTCATCGCGCCGGTTCGCCCCGGCGGTGCCCCCGAGCGGGCGTACGACGCCGCACTCGCGCGGATCGACGCGCACCTTCGCCGCATCGACGTGGGTCCGCGGGGCGCGGAGC
>JBASNZ010000003.1:0-5062 GCA_049657775.1 Coriobacteriia bacterium
TTCGATGTCGACGAAGATCTCCTTCATCCAGCCATTCGCCTCCTGAGCTTTTCGATGTTCCCGCCTGAGAACAAACCGAGCACCAGATGCGGCCGCGCAAAACAACGAACAGACCGATTGTAACTCCGTAACACAAGTGCGCAACCCGCCGCGTTGCCTCACCTAGGAATGCCCCGGTCAGGTCGATCTCCAACACCCCGAGGTCGATGCGGGCTATCATCGATCGGACTCTCTCCGCGAAGTGTCGGCAACACCACGAAAGAGGAGCCACCTGGTTTGTCGAGTAACCCCTAGCCCTGGGATGCAACCCCACCCCGAACTCCCCGTAGACGAAGGACACCATATGACATAGAGTCGTGAAGCAATGCAGGGGTTGGGGGGCTCCTTGGGGAAACGTACTCTCACGATTGCGGTCCTCACTGCATCCGTCAGTTCGATCTACTTTTGGTCGGGCTGGCTCGAGGCGGCATTCGATATCGAGGCATTCGGCGAACATCACATGTCGCGCCTTCACTTGGAGATGCCTGTCGAAATCGTCCAATTCCTGGTGCCTACGCTCCTCTTCACCGTCATCGCCGTCACCTGGTCGCTCGCCGCTGCGGCCCTCCGCCCGCGCAGACGCACTGATCCCACACGCGAGCGCGAACAAGAGGGACAGGGACTCCTCGCGCTCGGCCCCTTCGCCAGCGGTGCCTATATTGGTGCACTCGTGGCAGCACTCCTGGGAGGGCTTGCCATGTACGTTGAGGGCGTACCCATTGGCGTCTTCGGCTTGGCTGAGAAGCTCATCTCCTACGCGGGATGGCTTGCGAACGATCTCATTTTCGAGCCACTAGCGATAAGCGCAACAGGCAAGCTCTCGCCTGCATGGGACGCCCTCGCGCTCGCGAGAGTCTATGCGGCGGCAGGAGTCAGCTGGGTGAGCTGGGGGCTCATCGGCTCGATCTCCGCAAGAATCCGAAGAGGAAGCGTCGGACCTACCTAGGGGGAAGTATGTCGAACCGACGGACATTCCAGCCATTCCTGGCGGCCACCATCGCCGCCGTTCTTCTGTTTGGCATGCCAGCAATTGCCGCTGAGTCGGCGGTCGATCCGTCGGCACCGCCGTCGGCGGTCGACTATCCCCCAAGGCTCACTTGAGGCGCTCGGTCCCGGCATCGACGCGTCCCTTGATGCACCCGCTTCCGTAGCTACGACAGACACCGAGTTCGAGATCAGCTTCCGATACGCCAACTGCCTGCCAGCGGACCAGGTGGTGAACCTCGACTACGTCGAGATCCAATCGGGAGAGTACTACCAGCGGCTGGACGTGGACAAGGCGGTCCCCTCCGTACTCGTCGAGGTAGCCGAACTCCGTCACCTCGATGGCGATCCGAGGGTGTCGCCCTCAGCTAGAAGCGCAGCGGCCGGTCGTGTCCGGGGCAAGGTCGGCAAGGCCAAGACGACTGCCACGCCGAACCAACTGACGGAGAGCGCCTCGGACGAGACCACGCTCACGTTGACTGCCACGTCGCACTTCATGGTCGATGGAGCTCCGCTCGTCTTGACGAGTTCCGCTACCGTCGCCGTAGCCGATTGGACCGAGGCTCCTGTTGGATGGCTCGCAGGCGACGCCCACGTCCACTCAACGTACTCAGACGGCTCCGGAACGGTAAGCGAGGACGCAGCGGCGGCCGTAGATACGGAGCTGGACTTTCTCGTCATGACGGATCACTCCGACAAGATGACATCCCCGGACTTCGGCGACGAACTCAGGAAGTGCGCGTCTGTCACCTGCGCAAGCGGTGTGAGACTGATAATGGGCCAGGAGTACGCAGTCAACCCGGGCTTTCTCTCCGCCGACGGCCACTATCTCGCTTATTCCCCTGACTACTACATCGATCCAACCGGCATCACTCATCAAAGTATCATCGACGCTGTGGACACCGCTGGCGCGCTCGGAGTGATCGCCCACCCGAACCACTACACGATGGGTTGGTCCGATTGGAGCGTGAGTGGCTACACCGGCCTTGAGATCCTGAGTGACGGCTTCCTCTCTGATAGCGACGCCGGACTGCGTGAAGACTGGGATGCACTCATCGCGCAGCGCTCCGGCGGTGTAGGCCTCGGCAATAGCGACGCCCACCGGGTTGGAGACATCGGTACCGAGCGAACGTACGTCTACACCGGCGGCTCCACAAGCGAGAGCGCCATTCTCGCGGCGATCAAGGACGGGCGAACAGTCATCAGCAATGGCATCTTCGTGAACTGTGAGGTCAATGGCCGCGGAATCGGCGGGCACGTCAGGGCGAGCTTCGGTGACACACTCAGCTTGCGTGTCGATTGGCCCGCCGGTCAGGATCTGGCCAGCATCACCGTCGTCTACAACGGCGAGGAGTCGAAACACCGGGTTGACGCGGAAGCCAACTCCCGCAGCGAGATGACCACTCCGATCGCAGCGACCGAGGAAGGCGCGATTCGAATCGAGGCGTCCGACGCGAAATCGAAGGACGCGTACACCAACCCGGTCTTCATCGACTTGGGCGTCTCAGGAGGAGTCATCGACCTCGCGTTCGTCATCGACACCACTGGAAGCATGTGGGACGACATCGCAGCCGCAAAGACAGCAGCAGCCGAGATAGCCTCCGCCCTTGAGGGAGTCGATGCCCGGGTGTCGATCGTCGACTACCGCGATTTCCCCCAGTGGCCGTACGGTACCCGGGGTGACTACTCGTATCATGACGTGCTGGGATTCACTGGCGACCAAACCGTGATCGCCGCACGCATACAGAACCTGCGACTCGGTAATTGGATGGACTGGCGCGAGTCGGTCTACGCGGCACTGATGCACACGATAGACGGCACCTCGCTGGGTGGCTCGCGACAGCAACCAAACAAGTACATCATCCTCATCGGCGACGCCCCTCCCCACGATCCGGAACCGTTCACGGGCTACGAAATGCAGGATGTGCTTGACGCGCGCGCCTAGGCGGCAGACCCGATCACGATCTATCCCATCCTCATCGGGGGAGACTCGACCACGGCCTGGTACTTCAACGTCCTTGCGGAAGGCAGCGGAGGAAGGATCTTCACTGCGGCCAATTCGACCGAACTTGTTGACGCCATCCTCACTGCGATAGGTGACATCATCGAAACGCCATCTGTGACCGCCGAACTCCGCATGGAGCCCCGGACTCTGAACCTCACAAGCGCGGGCGAGAGCGTCGCGGCCCATATCACCTTCCCGGAAGAGCTGCCTGTTGGCCGTATCGCGGTCACTGAGGTCACGCTCAATGGAGTCGTGCAGCCGATACCTGCAGAAGGTGGCGTCGTTGTCGACGGCGACTCCAACGGCACCCCGGACGTCCGCATCTCCTTCGACCGCGCGGCTCTTGAGGCCGTTCTTGACGCAGGAGAGCAGTCGCTCATTGTCACTGGCAAGGTGAATGGACAGGCATTCTCCGCCACAGACACCCTGACGGTCATCGATCCGGGGCATGAGGCAGGTCTGGCACTGAAAGACAGCTGAGACTCGGATACTCGCTGCGTGAGGCGCCTCTTGCTTCAGTTACCCCACAGCACGGCGCTTTCGCGTTGACGTCTCGACCGCCCATCACCTCACGGGCTGCCGGATGGTCGTCTTCCGTTTCGCGGGATCGGCTTTGCGAATGTCGGTGAGGTAGTTCTCGTGATGCCCCCCTTGCCATCATGACGAGCCAGACCCATCAGCGCCCCGAAGACGGCACTGATGGCTCCCCAACTGAGCCAGGTCACAACAATCGCCGACCAGGTTCTGACCGCATTCACAAGACCGCCCTCGGCTGCCTCTGCAGCGGCCAGTGGCTCGAGTAACGCATCATCGACGAGACGGCCTGGCAGCATCAAGAACCGCAGCGTGCGGCCAATCAAGCCCTCCGTATCGGTCCGTAGAACCATCGAGAGGGAGATCAGCGCCAGGTATGCGATCAAGATGAACAGCGGACCACGGACGAAGCTTCGCAGTACGCGAGATAGGGCCGACCGCGTCTCCAGGGACTTCCGCCACGTGACACCAGCCAGAACCGCCAGGAGAGGCGCCGGAGCGAGGTGAACGATCACGACCAGGAGCGTGGATAACAGGAGCGGCATCCTGTGGTCCGCACGGTACGAGGCTACGCCGGCGACCGCGTTGAGTCGCCCGAAGAGGCCGAGGAGAGCAACGCCGGCAAGCACGCGTAGTGATTGCCGGAGAAACCCCCCACCTCTGGTCGAATCCTTGGCCATGGCCCCCCGCTCTGGCCGTCCCTATCCCCTGGCAGCCCGCATTGTCGCGTCGGCTGTCACTTCCCTGATTCCCGGCCCAGGCGCGATCTCCTTCACGCCCTATGCGCGAATCCGACGAACGAAGCCGTGCGTCTTCAGCAGCGCCCTCTTGCCGTCGTCCGCACGCCACGCACGTCGTCGAGCACCGAGACACTCTCGCCCTTTCCCCGCAACTCACTGCGGAACTCGATCGCGGAGCGGTGCGCCTCTACATGGATTCACCCCATCACATGCGCAGATGCAGGACCACCCGAGCAGGTTGCAGGCTCACCCGAGTCCCAACGAGTCCCAATAGTCAAGCACCATCAGGATTCGAATTCCCTTGGGGGCACCAGAAGACCGCAGGCCAAAGGCCTGAGTAGCCCGATTTCGAGAGTGAAATCGGGCTAGAGTGTCTTCGGGGTGAGGGCGGGTGGGCGGTAAAGGCGCGGCTCAGAGGGGGTGTGGATGTCTTCGCACAGCTCAACAGCCGTCCCTCTTGCTGAGAGGCGCCCGCAGGCCTTTTAAAGAATCATGCAACCCACAGATGATATCGTTAATGGCTCACTGAGTCGTTCTCTCCCACGTTGCGTCGCGCCCGCCCTTCGTGCACCTGATCTCACCATTGTCTCGAAGTTCGCCGAGTACGCGCACGATTGTGGGACGGCTCACTCCCGGACAGGCTCGCTCGATGTCGGCGTAGCGGAAGGTCGCCGGGAGGTGCCTGATACAGTCGATCACCATCTCGCGCTTCGCCCCACGCCCTGTTCCCATCTGCCCGACTCGCTGCTCGAACTCCACG
>JBASNZ010000004.1:0-15063 GCA_049657775.1 Coriobacteriia bacterium
TCATTGTTCTCGGTGTCGTCCGGCATGAGCACATCCCCTCAGTGTGTGACCGTTCAAATGGACTGTATACGAGGTCGAATATGCGGTAGCCCCCGCTACCATCTGCTCCGATTATGAACCTCCAAGACGGCATCAGCACAAGACAACGAGTCCAAAGCGAGACTGGCCGTCAGAGTCGATTGCCCGACCTGCAACCCCAGAGCCAACTCACCCCTTGCTCGGCCTGAAGCACTCCCTCGATGTACCGCCGGTGTACCGCATGTGTACCGTGCGCACTGACGACGGTAGATTGAGAGTCGTCAGAAAGATGCAGGTCAACCATGCAGAAAGTGGCTTGCTCTATCGCGTGTGAAACTCGCCACAGGCGACTTTACGAGTCGATTCGAGAGATGAATGCCTCAACTACACCTCTCGTTGACGCCGGAAACGCAGCGGCAGCCGCCTCTAGTAGGGCGCCATCCATTCGCTCAGAAGAACTGACATACAACTCCCGCGCATAGTTGACCAGTGCGGTAGCAGCCGACTCCGGAAGCCTGTTCTCCGCCGCAATCTCCAGCGCTCGCTCATAGTGAGTCCGACCCGAAGTCGAATCACCAGTCCGGAAGGCGATCAGCCCTCGATCGGCCTCCAGCACTACATCCCACTCCGCCCGAGTTCGACTGGCGCCATCTGCTGAGGTGAGCCGCTCGAGCTCCGGCAGAAGCTCGCGAGCTCCTTGGATATTGTTGCTTGAGGCCAACGCATACAGTAGCTGAGCTACCAAACGGGGATCATCTGGGTTGGCCACCCTTGCGGCCTGCGTCATTTGGGCAGCCGTTGTGTAGTCGCCCAGACCCATCGAGGCAACCCAAGAACCGAACAGAACCGGGCGAGTCGCAAAGGGCTCGTCTTCGGCCCATTCAAGCGAATGCGACACCGCTTGATCGTAGTCGTTCAGCTGAACAGCCTCCCACGCCAACGCCTCAAATGCTCGTGGCGCCCGTAGTGACTCATCGGGCACCTCGAAGCCGGGCATGTGCCTCTCAATCCAGCTCGCTTGTGCGACGGTGTTCTCGGTTGGCGCAAGCAGCGCGTGGCCGAACAGTCGTCTGACCTGCTTTCGGTTGCCCGCCTCATGTTCGAGGGTTCCTATGGCGCTAGCGAGCTCCGAAGTGTGTCTCGGGTGAATACGCTCAGACTCAACCATCCGACGCGCCCGCTTAATAAGACGGCTCTCCTTGCCCGCTGCGCCGGCGGCCACTATCTCCGCAGAGATCAGCCAAGGATCTGACTCCAGCGCGTCTGAGGACAGGAGAATCTGATGGGCCACGTCCGGCTCGTGCGCGTGCAGAAAGAACCTGCTTGCACTTCTCAAGACGTGCCGACTATTCGGTGCGAGCGCCAACGCAATTCTTAGCGCTCGCCTGGCGGCATCAACTTGCCCAAGTGCGGAGTACTCACGAGCGAGCTCAACCCAGAGCACCGGATCACGAGGCTGCGACCGCAATCGTGTCCGGTAGTCGCCCACTCGACGCCGCCTACCGTCTGCCGTTGGTACCGAACGAGCGCATGGGGCTTCGGACTCACTGAGAATGTCCCGAGCCAGACCCTCGGACACAGGCGATACTCCGCCGTTATGCACAATCCAACCAGCTGCCTCGAACGCAATCTCAGGCGTCTCAAGAGCAAGCGCGGCATCTACAAGATCTGCGGCATGGAAGCGACTTGGGTTGCGATTCCAGCGCTCAAGCAACCCTTCGAGCTCGCCAGGCGCGGGCTGAAGAGGTGCGGCGACACGAGCAGCCGTAGAAGCATCGAGCTGTCCGAGCGAAGCGGCAGTCCTCACGCTCCACCAGCGTGGTACGACCCGCCGCTTCCTGTCGTCTACCGGCTCAGGCATCTGACGGACCACCTGACAGTGCAGCTATCTTGGCCCGCGTGCCGAGAACATCCATCAGTGAAACGAAGCGCTGAACCGCGTATGAACTTGTTCCAGCGGCGCGATCTCTGGGATGACCCCGCAACGCTACATCGGGATACGTCATTTGGGACACCGCGACGGCGAAGTCGCTGGCGTTCCTAGGGTGACCCGTCCGTCGCGCTACTTCCGCCTCAAGCACGTTGATCACCTCAGAGTGTGCCGCCTCCAAGAACGGCAGTAGCTCGGCATACGATCCTCTCCATCGCGTAGGACGACACTCATCTGGGAGGTACTGGCCCAGGAGTGCCGACATACATGACCCGAGAAACAACTGGGCACCCAGACTGCCCGCCAAGTAGAGATCGGCGGCTTTTCGCTCTTCCCATGTGCGGGTGCTGTAACCATACTGCTGCTCGGGGGGTGCGTAGACCATTGCACCCGGAGTGGGGAAGTCCGACCACCAAGTCTCGACGCCGAGTTTCTCGGCGCGGCCAAGGTCGCCGAGTTTCATGTCGGTTCCAACCGCCTGCGTGAGAACATTAGAGGGCTTCAAGTCCTGGTGCGCGACACCATTCGAGTGCAACTGGCCGACACCCTCGAGCGCATGCTTTACCACAGTGAAGAACCACGCGGCATCCAGGTTCGCCGAACGCTCCTGGAAGGAGTAGATGTCCCCGTCGGCCATTTCGAAGAGGAGATAGGGAACATCACGAAGTATGAGCGGAGCATCGGGCACTGTAATCTCTCCGTGTCCGAGCAGCCGAATCACGCGGGTCATTTTCCGCTCGCCGCACTCCGCCAGCACGTCGCGCTCAAACACATAGGCGCTTGTGAACTCATTCAGCTGGTCGATCGCCGACCTCGCTGGATTGGCGCTGGTATTGAAGTTCAACGCCTTCATGAATGCCGTCCGTCCATCGGGATGGTGGGCGACATAGCAGACGGAAAAGTGCCCTCCCGTTCCTGTCGCGCTTCTGGGTGCGGCATCCCCCACCACCCATCCATCGCCAAGCACACTCCCCGCCAAGAATGCCGCCGGGACTTCGTCAATGCGCAGGACTGTCTCGCTCACTCTTTCCTCCCCAGGAACTCGCGTCCCGGTGTCACCTCAAGGGATGGCGCTGAGACTAGGTGTCGTCTGCATTATGCAGGTCACGAGTGACATGGTCTCATGGCAGACATGTTTGAGAAGGGTGTCGCTCAAGCAGCCGCTCGATGAATGGCCGACTTCACTGATTAAGCACCTCGATGAGAGGCTGAGTCTACCGTTCTAGTGGGCACCGAGAAGAACTTCCAGAGCCACTGAGTACGAATCAATGGTGTCCAGCAGGTGCCCAAGAGTGACACTGTGTCCGGCAAGCGGAAGAGGATAGACCCACTCGTCATACTCGTCGTTCCAGTCGACGTAAAGGCACTCCAGCTTCAACTGCTGACCCAGGTCAGCCAGCTCTGCATCGGGCATGGGTTCGTGCTCCGGAATCACTCCGTCTTCAGTGTCGCAGTAGAGGCCAGGATCGGGGCCAAGGCCCAGGATCTCTGTCCAGCGGTGATATGCCATCAACTTGGCCCGGTGGTCTCTGAAGCTGCGCTTGCAGGACGCCCATGATGCACTGTTCTCGCTGACGTCGGAGCTCAGTGCCTCGGCAATCAAGAACGCCTTGCCGATCTCCTCTTCAGTGAGGGTGACCAGCGCTGCACTTAGGGCGGGGCTACTGCTGGCCTTGGCCACGATGAGCAGATCTGCCGCATTGGCCAGAGCCAGCCGTGCCCCTTCGGCCAGTTGACTCAGGGTCGGGGTACCCAATGTCGCCATCCCGTCAGCGCAATCGAATGATACTAGTGAGCAACTCTATAGCAACTGTCACCAGCCGACTGAGCAGGATTCGAGCGGGACTCAGAAGACCTCGCTTGTGCCTGAGAAGAACTCAGAAGCCCTGGTAGGACGCACATCTGGCTCGTTAGGAAACCTGTGCTCTATCCCCTGAGCTACGAGGGCTCGTGGTGCAGTATTGCCTGCTCAAATGCCTAGTTGTCAACCAAACACACTGTCGGCGATACAGCCGATTTCGTGCAATGTAGCAACTTGGTAGCACGTTGGTAGCAGCGGGTCGATCAACGTCAGCACCGAGTCGCACTATTCTCCCATGTCGGAGGACTCGTCGCCACAGCCGGCATCCGTCCAGTGTGACCTGACGCTCGTGGGCAAACGCCCTGTCCAGTCGCTTGAGGTTGGTGCCCAACGCGCTTGGGACATAGCGGGAGTACACCTCGGAGTTGCCCCGCTCTTGTTGACACCTCAACTTCAGACAGCGACTGCTGCCTGAGCGTTCTCAGCTAGCATTCTCTCGTATTCGATCGGCGACAGGTATCCCAGGGCCGAGTGACGCCTATGCGGGTTGTGGAAGCCCTCGATGTAGCTGAAGATCGCGAGTCTGGCCTGATCCCTCGTCTTGAAGGTGTTCCTGCGCCCGAGCTCGGTCTTGATCGTGGACGTGAAACTCTCGGCTGCGCTGTTGTCGTACGCATCGCCGCGTGAGCCCATCGACTGCGTGATTCCAACGTATCCCTTCGCGGCGCGGGTTCTCCCTGGTTCCATCTAGACCCCCAACATCCAAGCCCATGCGGGCACGACATGGATGACCCCGCTGTCCACCGTGACGTCTTCGGAATCGTGCATTGTCACTATGGTCGACTCACGGAGCCCCGTCTCTTTCATCGCATCAACTAGCGCGCGGACCTCACGTTCACGGGTGCCGGTCTTTAACATGTCCGCGCAGACTTGCAGAAGCTGAGTCGCGTGACCGGTCTCAGGGTCGCCGACGATGAAGTCGACCTCGTTGCTCGCAGCCGTGGAGTAGTAGGAGATGGCACCATCGCGGGTTCCCCGCAGGCGCCGGCGAAGCTCAAGGTATACGGAGTTCTCGAGCCGCGCCCCTAGGTTCGAGACACCGGCGGGCGAGACCGCGAATGCGAGCCCCGGGTCGATCGCGTACACCTTCTTCGGATTTGCCTCTCGGACACGCAGTGAACGGTCAAAGACAGGGATGGTGAAGAGCAGAAACGCGTCGACGAAGTAGTCGAGAAGGCCGTACAGAGTGTCCTTTCCAACCGCAATACCGAGCGTTTTGAGATAGTTCGCCATCTTGTTTACCGAGGTTAGTGAACCGGATGATTGCAGGAGGGTAAGCGCGAAGAATCGCACCGCGTGCACGTTCTTGACCTCATGGCGATCGATGATGTCTCTAAGCAGCACAAGCTGGACATAGTCTTGGAGCGTCTGGATGCGCTCGGCCTCAGCCAGTCCTTGCACGCCGGGAAACCCACCGACTCGCAGGTAGTCCGTGAATGCCGCCTCCAGCTGCGATCGCATGCGCGCTCCGGGCCTTCCTGTCGGCAGCTCGACATCGGAGTACAACAGTGCCTCCGAGAAGCTCAGCGGAAGCAGTTCGACTGTGTAGCCACGTCCGCGGAACTCCGTGGCAACTTCGGTCGAGAGCATTTTGGCCGACGATCCGGATACGTAGAGGCGTGCCGATTCGGTATCGAGGACGCGTCGCGCGAAGCGCGACCAGCCGTCAACTACGTGGATCTCATCGAGAAAGAGGTATGCGTTCTCGGAGCGCGCTGCTGGATTCAGACGGTAGAAGGTCTCGAGTGTTCGATCGAGCACCTCGGGCTCTAGCGGCTGCAAACGATCATCCTCGAAGTTGACGTAGAGGAGTCGGTTCTTCTCTACGCCCGCATCCATGAGCCGCTGCATTTCTTGGAATAGCAGATAGGTCTTGCCCGACCGGCGCATCCCTATGATGACCCGGGCCATGTTCGAAGCATCCGGAAGCGCCGTGAGCCTCGGACTAACCACGGGCAGTGGGCGTTCTTGGAAGTCGGCTATCAGTTGTTCGATTGCGTCCATGGGTTTCCTTTCGCCGAGGACACATTATCAGACAGGTATCCTTCACGCAAGGAAACAAATACGCCAATGTATCCTTGGGAGAAGGAACCATCAGGCAGCGCGGCAACGGGAATCCGGAGGGTGAAGCGGGTTGTGCTGAAGGATCACGTGTGAAGCGAACCTTTGCTCTCGCTCTTGCACTCACCCTCGTTCTTTCGCTGGCTGTCCCGCTTGCCGCGGTGGCAGCCGACTTGTTCTTTATCGACACGGTGGACACGCCGCCTGTTCTCGAGGACACCCAGGCACCCGGCACCTGGTTCGTGGGTGTGGCGACCGGCATGGACTTCCCCGACGCGCTTGCGGCTGGAGCGGGCGTGGGTGCTCGCAACGGTGTTCTGCTGTTGACGCAGAAAGACGCTCCCACGGCGACCAGGGTCTTCGTGCAGGCACACGAGGCCGATGTGGCCACGCTGCAGGTCTTCGGCGGGCCGGCTGTCGTGTCGGACGGTGTCCTTTCCGACCTGCTCGCACGAGCGGGTATCGTTCTGCCGTAGCCCCTCATAGCTTCATCCGGATCGACTATCGGGCCGTGCCTTCGGGCGCGGCCCGGTTTGTTCTCCGCCTCAAGCCAACGGTCGGGTCTCCGGCGAGCCCGCGCGTCCGCCCGTTATTGGGGACATTCGTAGAGTGAACCCCGGTCGGTGGGAAGCCGGATCATCGAGAAGACGAGGTGAGGACATGGGTCGGAAGATGCTCGGAATCCTGCTCACGGGTGTGTTCGAGGAACTCGACAACAACACCGGGTGGGATCCCGGCTTCTAGCGATGTTTCGAGACCGCGTACATGCGGGCCACGAGCTTGCCGGGGCGCTCCGCGGCTATTCCGGAGCCCCCGACACGCTCGTGCTGGCGCTTCCGCGGGGCGGCGTCGTGGTGGCCGCCGGGGTCGCTCGCGCGCTGGGACTCCCGCTGGACGTGGTCGTCACGCGCAAGATCGGGGCGCCGGGTAATCCCGAGTACGCCGTCGCGGCGATCGATGCCGATGGCGCAGTTGTGCCCGGCGACCTTGGCGGTGCGTCCGATGAGTACATCCGCTCACAGGTTGCGGTCGAGCGCGATGAGATCGCACGCAGACTGCGGACCTACCGCGGTGATCGTCCGCCGCTTGAGATCGAGGGGCGCACGGTGATCCTGGTGGATGACGGCATCGCCACCGGTCTCACCGTGCGCGCCGCGGTGCGGTACTTGCGTGCTCATAACGCCGGGCGCATCGTCGTCGCGGTTCCCGTGGCCCCGCAAGACACCGCAGATCGTCTGCGTCTTGAGGCCGATGAGGTCGTCACACTCGCCGAACCGTCAGGCTTCTACGCCGTGGGCCAGTTCTACTCGGAGTTTGGCCAGACCACCGACGACGAGGTCATTTCGCTCCTCCGCGACTGAGCGAAAAGAAGAGGACCCGCCGGATTCGACGGGTCCTTTGCATGTGCTGGCGGTCAGAACGCCTACGGCGCCTTGCCCACGTAGATCGTCACGCTCGAGCCTCGCGCTACCTTGGCGTCCGGTAGCGGATCCTGGTTGATGACGATCCCGATGTCGGGGCTGACCTCGTAGACGATGTTTGCCACGAGGTCCTTTGCTTCGAGAGCGGCCACCGCATCGGCCTCGGTCATATCGGTCACGTCCGGGACGGTCACCTGATCGGGCCCCTTGGAGATGACGATCGTGATGGTCGAACCCGCATCCACTGACACGTCGGGGTCGGGGTTCTGGCTGATGACGACGCCAACGGCGACGGTGTCGCTGTACTCCTCGGTCACCTTTGACTTGAAACCGGCGTCCTTGAGGGTCTTCTGGGCGTCGGCCTTCTTCATGCCGACGACATTGGGGACCTTGGTCAGCTCGGTTCCCTTAGAGATCACGATGGCCACCTTGGAACCCTTGGCCACCATCGCACCGGCGGTCGGCTCGCTCGAGATCACCATCCCCTCGGGCACGTCTTTGCTGAACTCGCGGGTTATCGGCAACTGAACAGCTAGCTCCGCGTCCTCGATGGTGGCGATCGCATCAGCCTCGGTCATTCCGATGACCGAGGGTACCTCGACCTGCGCGACGCCAGCGCTTACGACGATGTTGACCGCGGTGCCCTCGTCGACCCTGGTGCCGGCAGTCGGGTCCTGGCGGATGATCTCGCCCGCCGGATACTGCTCGCTATTCTCGGTGGTGACCGTTCCGATCGTGAGTTTCGCCGCCGAGACGGTAGCCGACGCTTCGGTCTCGGTCATGCCGATCACTGTTGGTACGGCGACCGAACCGGTACCGAAAACGTCGAACAGCATTGCGCCGCCCAAGCCGACCAGCAGCAGCGCCGCCACGATCGCGACCCATACCCACGGGCTGGTGCGCCTGGGCGGCATCGAACGAACGGGGGGTGCCTGTGCGGCGCGCGTGCGTTCGGCGCGCTCGACAGCGGGCATCACCGAGGTCTCGTCGGGGAAGCCCGCTGTCGCAACGGCAGCAGGGGCCGAGATGGCGCTGCCGCTGATCACGCGCTTGAGGTCGTCGCGCATCTCGGCCGCCGAGTCGTACCGCTCGGCGGGGTTCTTGCGCATCGAACGCATGATGACCGCCTCGAGCGAGGCGGGGATCGACGGGCGTATGCGCCGGGGAGGAACGGGCTCCTCGTTGACCTGCTTGAGGGCCACTGCGACCGGCGTGTCGGCGTCAAACGGGAGCTTGCCGGTGACAAGCTCGTACAGCGTGACGCCGAGTGAGTAGAGGTCGGACGCCGGGCCGAGCGCTCGGCCCTGCGCCTGCTCGGGTGAGATGTACTGCGCCGTGCCAAGCACGGAGCCGGTCTGGGTCATCGTGGTGTTGCCAGCCCGCGCGATGCCGAAGTCCATGACCTTGATCGTGCCGTCGGGCGTAAGGACGATGTTGTGCGGCTTGATGTCGCGGTGGATGATGTCGTATCCATGTGCGACCGCGAGTGCCGAGCACACCTGCGCCGCGTAGTCTGCCGCACGCATGGGATCGAGGGGGCCGTGTTGCTCCACGAGCGACTTGAGGTCGGTGCCGTTCACGTACTCCATCACGATGTAGTAGGTGGAGTCGTCCTGGCCCCAGTCGTAGATGTTCACGATGCTCGGGTGCGAGAGGTTGGCCGCGGCCGCGGCCTCCTGGCGGAAGCGGGCAACGAAGTTGGGCTCGGCAGCGTAGCGTGGATGGAGGACCTTGACGGCCACCGTCCGGCCAAGGACTTCATCGACAGCTTTGAACACCTCGGCCATACCACCGGCGCCGATGCGCTCGATGACACGGTACCGGCGTCCGAAGACCATTTCGTCCACAGGTGCCTACCTCTCTGCTTGCGCAACCGCGCGAGCGTACCCCTCGCGCATCATTCTACCGTATGCGACCTCGACCGATGTATGCGACCTCGACCGATTCGAGGTCGCTTCGCCTACTTCACCCGTTCCAGCGCCGCCTCGAGGACCGGCTTCGCCGCCGGTGCCGCAACTCGACCGCCCACACCCGCGTTCTCGAGCACGATCGCCACTGCTACGCGGGGGTTGTCCGCGGGCGCGAAGGCGATGAACCACGCGTGTGTCTCAACGCTCTTACCTGCTTCGGCGGTGCCTGTCTTGCCCGCCACTTTCACGCCAGGTATGGCGGCTCGCGTTCCCGAGCCGGACGTGATCACCTTGATCATCAACTCGGTCACGGTCCCGGCGGTGGCGGGATCCGTTGCCGTCATCCACTCGCGAGGAGTCGTCGTGGTGAGCACGCGTCCCGCACGGTCGGTGATGGAGTCCACCAGGTACGGGCGCATGACCACGCCGTCGTTGGCGATGCCCGCAGCCACGAGCGCCATCTGCAGCGCGGTGACCTGCGGTCCCGGAGGGCTGTCGTGCTCGCCCACGGGCTGGCCGACACCGGCCCATGCGGTCTCCCACTCGGTCATCTCATTCGGATCGGGCATGAGCGATGCCTTCGTGGGGATCTCGAGCGGTGGGGCCTCGTTCACCCCGAAGCGCTCCGATGCCGCCACGAGTGCCTTTGCTCCCAACTTGTCGGCGATCTGTGCGTACACGGTGTTGATGCTCGACGCCGTCGCCTTCTCCACCGTGACCGTGCCGTAGCCGTCACCGCCGTAGTTGGTGATGTCCGCGCCGCCGATCTCGATCCGGGCAGGTCCCGGGAACGTCGTCGACGGCGTCACGACGCCCGCGCCCAGCGCGCCGGTGAGCGTGACGATCTTGTAGGTGGATCCCGGCGGATACAGGCTCTGCGTGGCGCGGTTGACGAGGGGTGCGCTTGCGGCCGAGGAGAGATCGGCCCACGCGCTATCCACCTTGGCGGGGTCGTACGAGGGGCTGGCGGCGAGCGCCAAGACGGCTCCCGTGCGCGGGTCGATCACAACGCACGCGCCGCGATTGTCGCCAAGTGCCTTCTGCGCCGCTTCCTGCACCACGCTGTCGATGGTGAGCCGCACGTCGTTGCCCGCGATGGGCGTGCCCGCCAGCGAGTCCACCAGGTCACGCATGCTCGAGAACGCGCGCTTGCCCGCGAGCGCCTCGTTCATGGCGGCCTCGATGCCGGCGCGTCCGTAGCGAGGGCTGTAGTAGCCGATAACGTGCGAGGCGACCCTCCCGGCAGGATACGTGCGCTTGTAGACGCCGCCGTCGGGCACCGACTCGGCGAGCACCACGGCGTCGCTTGTGAGGATCGCGCCACGCTCCTGTCTGAGCTCCTCGGCGAGGCCACGCGTGTTGGCGGGATTGGCCGCCAGCGCCGGTGCGGCAAAGACCTGCAGATACGTGAGGTTGACCACGACCGCGCCCAGAAGCAGCGCTATCACGACCGCCGTAGCGGTGAGCCGTCGCGCCACGGCCACGCGGCCGAGAACGCCGGTGGCTCCCGACGTGAGCATCTCGGCCTCACGTCCGGTCGCGGCGTCACCTGCTCTCATGAGCAGGCCGAGCAGGATGAAGTTGGCGAGGATACTCGATCCGCCCCGGCTGACGAACGGGAGCGTGATACCGGTAAGCGGGATGAGGCGCGTCACACCACCGAGGATGACGAAGGCCTGCAGTCCGAAGGTCGCCACCAGCCCGGTCGCGGCGAACGCCGCCATGTCGGAGCGCGCCCGCGCCGCTGTTGCAAGCCCGCGCAGGCAGAACACCAGGTACGCCAGCACAAGTGCCGCCGCGCCGAGGAGCCCGAGTTCTTCGCCGATGGCGGCGAAGATGAAGTCGGTGTCCACGAACGGGATGCGAGTGGGCAGGCCCTTGCCCGGGCCGACGCCGAGCATGCCGCCTGCGCCGAACGCGAACAGCGACTGCACGAGCTGGTAACCGCGACCGGTGGCGTCGGCGAACGGGTCGAGCCAGATCGCGACGCGCGTCTGCACGTGCGTGAACATCGCGTACGCAGCGCCCGCGCCGATGGCGAACAGGCCGAGTCCCACGACCACGTAGCCGGGGCGTCCCGTTGCGGCGTAGATCATCACCAGGAAGACGCCGAAGAACAGCAGGCTGGAGCCCAGGTCCTTCTCGGCAACCAGGACAACGAGCGACACCGCCCACATCGCCAGCAGCGGACCGAGATGCTTGAGTGGCGGGAGCCAGATGCCCAGCACGCGTCGCGTGGAGACCGAGAGGACTTCGCGGTTCTCGGACAGGTAGGCGGCGAGGAAGATCACGATGAGGACCTTGGCGATCTCGGCGGGCTGGAATGACATCCCCGCGACGCGCAGCCACAGCTTGGCGCCGTTGATCTCGACACCGACGACCGCCGGCAAGAGGAGTAGCACGACGCCCGCGAGGGCGATGGTGTACTTATAGCGGCCGAGGCGCTCAAGTGACGGTACGGCAGCCAGCGTCGCGACGAGCGCGATCACGCCAACGAAGACCCAGCGGACCTGCCCGCCGGCGAGATCGGCGTCGAGCCGCGTCACGAACGCCAGACCAACGCCCGCCAGCATGAACGCGATCGGCAGGATCACCGGGTCGGCTCCCGGCGACAGGAATCGAGCCGCGATGTGGGCGGCTGCGAACGCAGCCAGCAAGCCCAGGGGAACCGCGAAGTCCTGCCATGTGAGCGTCGCACGCGCGGCGCCATGGACGAGAGCGAAGAGCAGCAGGACCACCGGCGAGGCCGCCAGCAGGAGCATGAGTTCGGTGTCGCGCCGCGAGCGCACGGCGGGCCTCCTACGGGGTCGTCGTCGGCACGACCGACGACGAGGGTTCGCTCGTGAAGCCCACCTGGAGGCGATACTCCTCCACGAGCGCGTACGCCGAGGGGAGATCCTCGACGCGTACGCCCGCGGTCAGGCGGGTGGCTGTCACGGGGTCGAGCGCGGCGACGGGCACGTCCGAGACGCGCTGCAGCCAGTGAAGGCGGATGCCGGCAAACTCGCCGGGTACGCCCTGGTAGATGGCTACGACGCCGTTCTCGGCGATCACGTAGGCCTGGGACTTGGCGTACGAGTTGGCGGCCCACAGCGCTCCGATGACGATGGCGATCGCCAGCAGCAACCACAGCGCCCGTGCGATCCACACCCGGTTGGCCGAGGACGCCCGCGATTGCGGCGCGGCGGGCTCGGCCGTACGGTGTGACGCGGCGGGCTCGGCCGTACGGTGTGACGCGGCGGCTGTGGATGGCGCCGTACCTTCGATGTCGACAACGACAACGGTGATGTTGTCCTGCCCGCCCGCGTCGTTGGCGGCAGAGAGCAGTCGCGCTACCGCAGCCTCGGGCGAGGGCGCCGTTTGAAGGATCGTCTCGATGGCGTCATCGGTGACCATGCTCGTGAGCCCGTCGGAGCACAGCAGCAGCCGGTCGCCCGGAGTCGCATCGACATCGAAGACATCGGCGACCATGTTGGGGTCAGAGCCGAGAGCCCGTGTGATGACGCTGCGGCTGGGGTGAACGCGGGCCCCCTCGGCGGTGAGCGAACCCGATCGCACCATGTCGGCGACCATCGAGTGATCCTGGCTGAGCTGGACGAGCTGTCCCACGTTGAGGAGGTACGCACGGCTGTCACCAACGTGGGCGAGCGCGATGTGCCTACCGTCGACCATGGCAGCCGTGATAGTAGTGCCCATGCCGGTTCGGCCACGGCCCTGCGCAGCGGCCTCGATGACCGCGGCGTTCGCGGCTCTCACGGCACGGCCGAGCGCTTTTGAGTCGGCGTGCTTGGGGGCGTTTCCGTAGAGGACCTCGATGGCAAGCTGGCTGGCCACCTCGCCCGCCTGATGGCCGCCAAGACCGTCGGCAACCGCGAAGAGCGGCGGCTCGATGAGATAGGCGTCCTCGTTGCCCGAGCGGACGAGACCGACGTCGCTCGCACCGGCGTACCAGAGCGCGCCTTTGCGGGCCGTCATGCTCGCACGACCTTGATGCGGTTGGTGCCGAGTTCGATGACATCGCCTTCGCGCACCGCGAGCGGGCGGGTTGCCGGCTGACCGTTCACGAACGTTCCGTTGGTGGATCCCAGGTCCTCGACGATCGCGTCGTCGTCGCGGGGGACGACCTTGGCGTGGACCGAGGAGACGAAGTCGTCGGCGATGACAAGATCGGCGTCGGGTGAGCGACCTATCACGACCGGACCGGAGAGCTGGATGATGACGCCGCGGATCTCGCGGGGTCCCTCGGTCACCTGGAGAGCGAGGCCCTTCTGTCGCTTGCGGATGCCGCCGGTCGCGACCATGCCGATGCCGGCGCGGACGGTGGCGAGCAGGAACAGGTAGAGCATGGCCAGCAGCAGGATGCGGCCAAAGAGAAGAACGACGTCAGCCACGTTCGTCCCTCGCTTCGTGGTAGACGAGGCGCGTGAGGCCCACTTCAACGACGTCGCCGTCGCGCAGGCGGGCGCGGGTGACGGCCTGCCCGTTGAGGCGGGTGCCGTTGGTGGAGTCAAGGTCCTCTATCGCCCAGCCCTCGTCGATGCGGATGAACGCCGCGTGGCGGCGGGACACGTTGGAGTCATGGATCTGGATCTCGCAGTCCGCGAGCCTGCCGACAAGGACCTGGTCGCCGCGCAGCGCCACATCGTGCAGCTCGTCGCCGACGGTGACCGTCGCCAGGCCGTTCGTGCTCTCCGCATGGGCGTGTTCGGGCACGTGGGTGGCGGCGGGGGTTTCGGCAAGCGTCGCGCTCACGCGGAAACGACCGAGGCGTAGGTCGTCGTGTGTCACGAAGGTGACCGTCGGCCTGGACGTGAGGTGATAGCCGCTCTCACGTGCGTGATCGGTCAGGTAGGTGGCAAGCTCGCCCGCGAGCGTCGCGCGAAAGTCGCCGAGTTCGTCGGCGTCCTCGTCGGATACCGCCACAGTGAACGCGGTTGGCGCGTACACCTTGCCGACACCCACTGAGCGGCCGTCATCCATCGCCTTGCCAAGCGCTTTGGCGAGTTCGGCGGGCTGTACGGGTGAGCGAAACGCCCCGGCGAAGATGCCCTCGATGCCGGCGGCGATGCGATCTTCGAAGTCGGAGAGGATGCCCATGGACCTACGCAGTCGTCGGGGTGAGCCTACAGACTAAACATCATACCAGGGGCGGGCGTGCAAGCCGTCACAGTCGTCAGCGTGCTGTTGCGCGTGCTGTTCCGCGGCTCACCACTCCTCGGGGCGCGTAGGTGGACCCAGGGCGACCACGACGATGACAAGCATGATCCCCGCGGCTATCTCGGGGGCAAACGACGGCAGCGCGATCGCCGTGTCCGGCAGCGCGGCCCACAGCGAATAGCCAAGCGACAACGCCGCCCCACCCAGCAGAGCGCCGACGATCGCGCTCACACGCGTTGCGCGCCGGCATGAGAAGGAGCAGAGTGCGGCCGCGAGCGCCCACGCCAGCACCACGGCGAGCGAGCCGATCCCTATCAGCGATCCAAAGGTCCCCGCCGAGACGCTCAACATCTCCAGTGGCCGGGTGAAGAACGCCCAGCTCACCTGCAAGAACGGAACGCCCCGTCCCGACGCGGCCGAGGCGAGCATGACCGCCACGGCCGACAGTGCGCCAGCGGCGGCGGCCGGGAGCGGTTCGAACATGAATCCAAGCAACAACGGTGTGGCGAGCGAGCACCTGGCGATCGCGAGGGCGGGCGCCGCGAACGGAGCGAACGACTCACCACCACCGAGGCGTCCGCGGAAGATCCAGAGTGCGACCGCCGGCACGCCAAACGCCAGACCGGCGATCCAGCCGACGGTGCTCCAGAGTCCCGCGATGAACGCGAGCAGGCCCAGCGCCAGGCCCAGCCCCGGGGCCAGCGC
>JBASNZ010000005.1:0-1669 GCA_049657775.1 Coriobacteriia bacterium
ACGCGCTTGACGTGCTCCGCCTGCTCCAGGCAATTCCGAGCGCGCGGCTGGCCGAGGGCTTCGCGGGACTGCTGAAGGACGGGATTGCCGGGCCAGTCACCGCAGAGGCACTCGCCAGCGTGCCTGCCCTCTTCGGCAACGTCAGCTCCCCGGGCAGTCAGCTCGCAGCCGAGGCAGCGGCACCAGAGCCGCCCGACGTGATCGCGTCGTCGTGCGCCGCGTTGTGCGCAGAGCTGCTTGCCGCACTCCGCACGAGGGGAGTCGACGCCTGATCCACGGCGCGCACGTGCAGTCTGGGGGCCTCCGTGGTGGGCGAGGCGAGCATTGGGCGCATCCCGAGAGTCGTTGCCCGATTTGTTGCCCAAATACATGGTGATTGTTGGTACTCGTTGGTACCTATTGGGACTCGCCGCAGCTCCGCCGTACCAACAGCATCAATATCGCGGGAGCCATCAGGCCCGGGGCTGAAACGCCTTCTATTCGGAGGTCATTCCGGGGAGGTCGTATACGGCGTCGAGCAATGACCGCACGTCTTCCAGCGTCATCCCGATGACCCCGAAGACCCTGGGCTCAGCGCCGTCGTGCAACGCCCGCGCCACGAATTGCTTCAGGCCGCCGCCGATAGCATCTGGAAGTGCGATCCGCGCTCCCGGCGATATGAGCTGGCCCAGGCGGATGATGTCGTTGCGGTGCTTCTTGATGTCGTCACGAGAGACGGCCTCGCCGTGCTCGTGCCGGTCGGTCAGGTCGATCCACGCACGCGCCTTGAGCGGCACGATGTACTCAGGCGCGAGCACCGACAATCCGCCGTCCGACCGGGTGCCCTCTTGGACGAAGTCGTAGTAGTCGTCATCGAGCAGGATCGCCGAGAGGCTCCAGACCTCCTCGGCGATGGGCAGAGGTGTGAGGTGGCAGTCTGCCGAGGGCTCGATCAGCTCGGGCCTGCGGGAGAACAGCTCGAGCATGTAGGGGAAGCTTTCGTCCGTCGGCTTGCTGAATCGGTAGAGCGTCGGTTTGCCCGTGCTCTTCTCATTGAACTCGTAGCCTCCGTCGGCGACGAACGCCCAGAAGGCCGCCGCGAACTCCGCGTCGAGCGCCTCGACGTGCAAGACGATGTCGAGGTCCTTGGTCACGCGGAACCGCAAGCCCGCCGCGTCCATCGCTGCCTCCACGGCAGCTCCGCCGATGAGCACGTAGCGCGGTCCTCGAATCCGGCGAAGCGATCCCTAAAGACGCTCAGACCCCTTGCCACGTGACGCCTCGCATCAGCTCGTCGAGTGCCGACTGGACCCTCTCGTCGGTGTCGTCTCGAAGAGAGAGGTAGAGCGAGAGCCGGTCGACAGTGGCCGCATCCGAGAGCAGGCCCGGCTCGTAGGACCAGACCTCCACCTCGAGTTCGGCCTCATCGGCGGTAGGCAGTGCCTGGACGCCGCCAACGTCCAGCAGGCTCTTGGCCTTGACTCTGTCGAGTGCCACCCCCGGGACGGCCGGTTCTGCTAAGGCGGAGTAGGTGGCCAGCGCACTGAGGCCAGCTGCCAGTCCCTTGCGCCCCGACGGCGCGACGCCGACTAGGTAGCGCCTACGGCTGACAGGGCTTCTCAGCAGTGGTTGGGCCTGGCGCCAGAGATCAGTAGGCTCACCCGCCAGCTCGAACCGACGCTCTCGACCC
>JBASNZ010000006.1:0-21039 GCA_049657775.1 Coriobacteriia bacterium
CCGGGCAGTCGACGTGCGCGTAGTGGCGCTTGTCGGTCTCGTACTCGACGTGCGCGATGGCGATGGTGATACCGCGCTCGCGCTCTTCGGGGGCCTTGTCGATCTGATCGAACGGCGTGAAGTCGGCGTAGCCCTTCTCGGCCAGCGTCTTCGTGATTGCAGCCGTGAGCGTCGTCTTACCATGGTCGACGTGACCGATGGTGCCGATGTTCATGTGCGGCTTGGTGCGCTCGAACTTCTTCTTCGCCATGAGTCTCCTCCTTCAAGGGGGTTGAAACCGGCGCGCCGGGTCTGTCCGGACGGCCGTCCCTATACCTGTCTTCGTTCACATTCGCTATCGTCTCGCGGGTTGACCCGCGGGTATTGCCTGGTAGCGGCGACTGGATTCGAACCAGTGACAACACGGGTATGAACCGTGCGCTCTGACCAACTGAGCTACGCCGCCACGAAACCGGTCGCAGGACCGGGGTTAGTCGATGGAGCCCACAATCGGACTTGAACCGATGACCTCTTCCTTACCAAGGAAGTGCTCTGCCGACTGAGCTATGTGGGCGTCGTAACCCGCCGTGCGGCGGGGTGAGCATCTGGTGGGGGCGCTAGGATTCGAACCTAGGTAGGCGTAGCCAACGGGTTTACAGCCCGTCCCCTTTAGCCACTCGGGCACACCCCCAGATAAAAAAAGCCGCGCTCACTCACTTTTCAAGTTGCTTGCCTGGGCAAAAGGCAGATGGAATGCTACTCCATGGATTCGAAGAGTGTCAACTCCGACAACGGTGCCGGGCGTAGCCACAACTGATGACTTCCCGTGCCGCGTTGATGGTGAGTGTTCTCGAGCCAGCGCGCAAGTCTGCCGAAGTCATCTCCGGGCCAGGGTCGTGAAAACACTTCCGACCCGGCGCACGCCCGCGACCCCCCGCTCCACCTCGGCCTCGGGGATGATCCGATACCACGCGGTGCGTCCGTCGGTAAGCACAGGTCGTGGCATGTAGCCGTCGCCGGCGGCCTCGAACCACGAGCGAAGCGCGTCCATGGGCAGTATGCGCAGGTCGTCACGCTCAACCTTGATCTCACTGAAGAAGACCTCGTCGGGCCCCTCCATGAGAGCAGCGACCTCTTCCTCGGGCTGGCCAAGTACCAGGCGGTAGTAGTAGAGGTCGTCCGCACGGGAACGCTGCACCCACCCGGGCTGCCGACTGAACGTATCGGCGATAGCCTCAAGCCCGTAGCTGGCCATCTCGGGCCGATAGTACGTAAGATCGCGACGGGCGATCTTGGCGGGGTCGGTGCCGTAGTATGAGTCGGCCTTGACCTTGATGCTCATCTGCTTCCCGGCCGACGTGTAGGTGAGGTCGATCCCTGACGCCCCGTCCATCATGCTGTGCGCGATCACCACGTCGGCGTACCCCTTCTCGCGCAGGTAGTGCGCAAGGATCCGCTTGGCCGTTTCATGCAGCAGGGCGCTGCCAGAGAGTAAGGACACGGTTCTCCCCCATCGGTATCCGGAACGGGCGGTCTAGCGGACGAGCCGCTCATCTGCCACGCGAAGACGCCTGCTAAGCACCTCGAGCAACTTGATCGCAATGGACGGAGAACGCTCCAGCAGGGCCTTGAAGTCCCAGCTGGAGAGCATAAGGCAACGGGTCTCGTCGATTGCGCGTATCGTTGCCGAGCGCTGCGCGCTATCAAGCAACGACATCTCGCCAAAGAAGTCGCCGGGCCCAAAAGCGCCAAGGACATTGCCGTCCCGCTCGATCCCTACCCGGCCACCCAGGATCAGGTAGAAGGCCTGACCGGGTGTGCCCTGGGTGACGATGATCTGTCCCGGTTGATACATGTGCTCCTGCGCGACCTGGGCGATGCTGCTGATCTCCTCGGCCGTGCAGTGCTCGAAGATGGGGACGCGGGCAAGGAACTCCTCGTGCGTCATGGCCCTACCTCCGTGCGGATCGGATCGGCGGTTCCCCTTAGGGCCATGCTAGAACAACCGGCGCTTGCCGAAAAGACCAGTGAGCGGGAGAAGATGCGCCTGTGGGCGCGATAGTGGACAATACGCATGTGTGGGGACTCGTGTATCGTGACGCGGTCCGGACGTGGAGACTACATGCCGCTCTTCCTGGGGCTCTACCTCGGTCATGTTCTGGGGGACTTCGCATTCCAACCGGGCCGACTCGTCGTGGCCAAGCGACGAGGGATCGCCGGCATGCTCGTGCACACGTCGATCGTGACCGCCTGCACCGCGCTGGTGAACCTGGGCGACATCGGGAGCCGATGGCCGGCGGTGGCACTCGCGAGTCTGGCGCATCTTGCGATCGAGTACCTGACGGTGCGTGCGCGCAAAATGACCGATGCCACCGGCCTTGTCGTGTTCTTGCTCGATCAGGCGCTGCACATCACCTCGCTCGCGCTGATCGCCCTTTCGCTGGCGCCCCGGTCGACGCAGCCGATCGCAGGCCTGTGGGGCCTGCCGCTCGCCACGCTCGGCGTCATCTGCGCACTCGTGACCGTCGCCTTCGCGGGAGCGATCCTCGCGTTCGAGGTGCGGGTCGCCACGCTCGGCGCCGACGCGCCGGCGCAACCGATCCTTAGATTCGACGGCGCGCGCTTCTACGGGATGCTTGAGCGTTCGCTCGCGCTGTCGGTGGCGATCATCGCGCCTTCCCCGATCGTGGGAGCGTTGGTGTTCGTCCCCAGACTCGTCTTCGCACAGCGCCAGCCACCGGTTTCCCGCACCCACCACACCACCGACGCAGCGGTGGGCCTTGTCTTGTGTACGGTCGTGTGGGCGCTTCTTGTGGCCCTTGTCATGGCGAACAGCTGATACCGAGAGGAACCTCGTACGATGAAGAACCGCTTCGAGAGAGAGAACGCGAAGTACGTGCCGTGGCTGCGCTCCATCGTGCTCGGCGGCGTGACCTTGGCCGCGTTGAGCGCGATGCCGTTCTATCCCGCCTGGGCGATCTACCTGGTGGCCCTGGCGGTCGCCGCCCTCGCATACTCCTCCCCCTCCCTCGCGGCCCTGCTTCTGGTGGGCGCGGCATCGCTGCCGGTGCTGGCCGCCGACTTCGTGGTCGGCCTCCTCTTCTTGATACTGGGGTTCTCGGCGACCCAGTACCTTGCTGCGGACCGCGCCGGCGGCTTCGTCGCCATCACACTTGCGGTGGTGCTGCTGCCGTTCGGGGCGGGTTGGGCGATGGCCGTCCTGGCGGGCTACCTCCTGGGTTCGGGCCCCGGCGCTGTCGCCGCTGCACTCGCGTGCATCCTGATCGAGGTCGCCGGTATCGTACTTGGGGAGCCGGTTCTGGGGGTCGTGCACACGGGTGGCGCAACCGGGCAGGCGATCGTGTCGTTCATCAGCGCGCCCGAGGCGCCCTTCTCGTTCGGCTGGCTCGCGGAACGCATCGCGCAGGCGCGGCCCGCCCACGTGGCATCCGTTATCGCGGGCGCTAAGCCGATCCCGCTGTTGCTGGTGCAGCCCGCTCTCTGGGGAGTGGCGGGTGCACTTGGTGGCGTGTTCCACAGACCGGCGGCATCCGCCGGATCGCGGCTGCGCGTCTTGTTGGGACTTGCGGGAAGCACGCTCATGTTGGCTGCGCTCAGCATCGGCGCCATCCAGTTCCTTGGTGGCAAGGTCCCCACCACCAGCCTGCTGGTGGGCGCCGCCGTGTCAACGCTGGTCGTCGTCACAGTGGGCGCCATCGGTGAGTGGGCGTTCCCTCTGAAGGTCCCTGCGACCGCACAGACTGCATCGGCCGCGCCTCATGGGGTACGCGCCGAGGACGCGGATGTCGACGAACTCCTTCGGATGATCTCATCGGCGGAAGATGAGCTTGCCACGCGGCACACGAGCCACGCGATCGTGATGCTCACGGACATGAAGTCGTTCTCGCGCATGACCGAGGAGGTCGGCAGCATGGCTTCGGCCAAGCTGGTCCAGCGTCAGCGCGATCTGCTGTTGCCGGTTATCGATGCGAACCGGGGGCATGGCAAGTCCACCGGCGGGGACGGGCTTGTAGCGGCGTTCGGCCAACCCGCTGACGCGGTCCGGGCGGCATGCGAGATGCAGAAGGTGCTGGCCTCGTACCGCGAAAGCGGAAAGGCGGCCGGAGAACTCGCCATCCGCATCGGTATCGCCCAGGGCGAGGTCGTCCTGGACAAGGGCGGTCGGCCCTTCATCGGTGCGGCGCTCAATCTGACCGCCCGGATCATGGACCTTGCCGATGGAGGACGGATCATGGTTGCGGCCGACGTGGCGGAAGCCTCCGGCATCGACCCCTCGGCGCAGCATGACCATGGTACCTTCGAACTCAAGAACATCCAGCGCCCTGTCGGAGTGGTCGAAGTGCTCTGGCGCGATGGTCTGGAGCCCCAGCAGATCAGCTCGCCTCCAGGATAAACGCGAACGCCCGGGTCGACTGGACCCGGGCGAGAACATTCTGGAGCCGGCGATGGGACTCGAACCCGCAACCTGCTGATTACAAATCAGCTGCTCTGCCAATTGAGCTACGCCGGCGAAGCGCGCCCTATTGTATCCGGCACGTGCGGCGGAGCCAACTCCCCGATCAGGCGAGGCCGATCAGCAGGCCCGGAAACGCTCGACCTGGAACTCGATCTTGCGCTTGATGCGCTGGAGCGCGTTGTCAACGGACTTGACGTGACGATCCAGGCTAAGCGCGACCTCCTGGTATGACTTGCCGTCCACGTAGAGTCGGAGGACATCTGACTCGAATGGCGACAGTACCTGCATGAAGCCCTGGCGGATGTTGGTGGTCTCCCACGCCGAGATGACGACCTCGGCGGGGTCGCAGACCTCCTTGGCAGCCAGGATGTCGGCAAGCACTCGATCGCCCTCTTCTTCGATGCTCGTCGAACGAGACAGCGAGACGTAGCTGTTGAGGGGCGAGTGCTTCTGCCTCGTGGCGGACTTGATGGCGGTGATGAGCTGGCGAGTGATGCACAGCTCGGCGAATGAACGGAAGCTCGACTGGCGGCTGGGATCGTAGTCCCTGATAGCTTTGAAGAGCCCGATCATGCCTTCTTGGATGACATCATCGCGATCGGCCCCCGCAAGGAAGTAGGAGCGGGCCTTGCAGCGCACGAAGCTGCGATAGCGGTCGATGAGCACCGCGCTGGCGCACTCGTCCCCAGCTTGTGCCGCGCTGATCAGCGCAAGATCGTCAACCGAACGTCCAAGTCTGCGTCGTGAGATGTCCTGTACGCTTTGCAACTGTATTCCCTCCCACACTGAACCCCCCAGATCGAGGGGGAGGAACTGCCGCTCTCAACGACCACGCTTGTGAAGCGCGGCACTTAGTGAGCTACGCACGACGATAACACCGGGAAACGTACTGTCAACGGAATCTGGTGAGCCTGAAGAAGTCTGATAAACCGCAGGTCAGCCTTTGTGCTCAGACGTTAAGTAAGATGAACGCGAACTAGGCTCCGCGAGCCCATCGGGAGAGGATCGCGCGCACAGAGGGGTCGATCCGCTCCTCAAGCCGGCCGTGGCCGGTCTTTCGCGAGATGTGTTCGCGGCGCTCGTCCGCATCGGTGGTCATCTCGCGCATGAACTCCGCCGACGACATCCGCGTCACGCTGCCGCCCATGACGGTCCACTGCGTCTGCGCGTCGGACGTGACCACGACCGTCCGCTCCCCGCGTTCTCTCGATCTGCGGGCTAGAACCTCGATCAGATCGTCGGCACTGGCGCCCGACGGCGAGAACAGGACTGCGATCCCCGCGATGTGATGGGGACTCCCGTCCGAGGCGGGATTGCCCCCGCCGTCGAAGACGATGGTGATGTGTCGCTCGGTGCTGGCGAACGAGGCAGCGTCCTCAACGAGGCGTGCACGGGCCGCATCCAGATCTTGGTTGGCGAGCGATGCGTACCGCCGGTCTGAGCCGATCACGTTGTAACCGTCGATGATGAAACGGCTCGCATCAGCGTCCGGCACGGCGGACCCACTCGAAGAGGAGCACCGTGGCGGCCTGGGCGACATTGAGCGACCCGACCTCTCCGACAAGCGGGATCGACACGCCAAAGTCGCATGTCTCGGACACGAGACGTGACAGCCCGCTCCCCTCGGCGCCGAGGACGAGGACGATGCGACCCTCGAGCGGTGCGCTCCAGAGCGAATCGCTCGCATGCTCGGAGGCGCCGGCCACCCAGAAGCCCCGCTCCTTGAGCTCTTCAAGCGCGCGGACCAGATTGCTGACGCGTGCCACGGGGATATGTGATGTGGCGCCGGCCGAGGCCTTGTGGACGACCGCTGTGACGGGCGCCGACCGGCGCTCCGCGATGACGACACCATCGGCGCCCGCGCCTTCGGCCGAGCGGATGATCGCGCCGAAGTTGCCGGGGTCGGTGACGTGGTCGAGGACCACGACGACGCTGCGTTCCTTGTCACCGGCGCGAGCAAGCACGTCGGCGAGCGTGGCGTACGTGAAGTCCGGGGCGATCGCTGCCACGCCCTGGTGATGGCCCCGCTCGCTCTCGCGGTCGAGCGCGGCGCGATCGACCTCGCTCACCGGTATGCCCGCGACGCGAGCGAGCGACTTGATCTCGCGGATCGAGTCGTCGTCCCTGACACCCCGCGCGATCTGAATGCGCTCGAGGGCCACAGCGGCACGTAGTGCCTCCAGGACGGCGTTGCGACCCTCGATCCTCTCAGGCATCCTAGGCCCCGCGCCGGTAGACCACGCGGGCGCCCTGGGGGGTGTCGTCGATCGTGAACCCAAGCATCGCAAGCCCGTCGCGCACCATATCGGCAGCAGCCCAGTTTCGCTCGGCACGCGCGGCCGCCCGCGCGGCCAGGAGGGAGCGCACCGCTTCCTCGGTGTCGGATCCCGTATATCCTGCAAGCTGTGCGGCAAGATCGAGGACGTCCGGGGGATATGCCACCTCGGCCTCGGGGGCGACATCGATGCCGAAGACGCCGAGCAGCTCGGTCACAAGTGACTCCGCGCGAAGCAGCGTTTCACGATCGGCCATGTCGATGTCGGCCTGGTGGTCGCTCATGAAAGAGTTGGCCACGCGGCCGAGCTCGAAGACGGCCGCGAGCGCACCGGCCGTGTTGAAATCGTCGTCCATCTCATCGATGAACTTGGCGCGAGTCGCCTCTATCGCCGATGCGAGTTCCTCCCGCGCCTCGTCCGGGGCGCCCGTACCGTTGGCCTGCGCCTCACGCGCCCAACGGAGGTTGCGCACCAGGTTCTCGATGCGGTCGAGCGCCGTGCGAGTCTCGTCGAGTCGAGCATCCGAGAAGTCGAGCGGGCTACGGTAGTGGGTTTGCAGCATGAGCAGGCGCACGACAGGGGCCGGGAAGACCGCGAGCACCTCTTTGAGCAGCAGGAAGTTGCCGAGGGACTTGCTCATCTTCTCGGCGTTGATCTGCAGCATCCCGCCGTGGAGCCAGTACTTCACGAACTCCGTGCCCGTAGCGGCCTCGGACTGCGCCAGTTCGTTCTCGTGGTGCGGGAAGATCAGGTCCGACCCGCCCCCGTGGATATCGAACGGCAGTCCCAGTTCCTGCTCCGACATGACCGAGCATTCCAGGTGCCAGCCGGGACGGCCTTCGCCCCACGGACTCGGCCAGTGCGGCTCTCCTGGTTTGGCCGACTTCCAGAGGGCGAAATCCAGCGGATCCTGCTTGCGGTCATCGACCTCGACGCGCGCGCCGCTCTCGAGCTCGTCGATGTTGCGTCCCGACAGCTTGCCGTACCCCGGGAAGGAGCGGACCGAGAAGTAGACGTCGCCGTCGATCACGTACGCGTGTCCGCGCTCTATGAGGCGTTCGACCATCCCGATCATCTGCGGGATGGTCTGCGTCGCCAGCGGCTGCCGGGTCGGCCTCTGCACACCAAGCGTGTCCATCGCGTGGCGGAACGCGAGCGTGTAGTCCGCGGCCACCTCGGCGGCGGAGCGTCCTTCCTCGGCGGCACGGTTGATGATCTTGTCATCGACATCGGTGACGTTCTGCACGAAGGTCACTTCAAAACCGCGCCACGTCAGGTATCGGCGGATAACGTCGAACGTGAGGAACGTCCTCGCGTTGCCCACGTGGACGTGGTTGTAGACGGTGGGGCCGCACACGTACATGGCGACCTTGCCAGGCTCGCGTGGAACGAACTCCTCTTTCTTGCGCGCCATGGTGTTGTAGACGCGGATCGCCATGCTTACGTCCCTTCCTGGTCGGTCGATTCGCAGAAGGTGGGGCGGCCTTCCTCGTCGGCCAGACCCTCGTCGCGCGAAAGGCGCCCTTCGAGACGCTCGACCCTGCGCTGGAGCGCGCGGAACATCTCGATAACGGGGTCGGGCAGATCCTCGTGGTGGAGGTCTATCGCCTCGACTCGGCTGCCTTCACGCACCACGACGCGACCGGGGATGCCCACGACCGTGCAGTTTGCGGGCACGTCCTGGATGACCACCGCACCGGCGCCGACCTTGGAGCCGCGACCGAGGGTGATGTTTCCCAGCACTGTCGCCCCGACGCCCACCACGACGTTGTCCTCGATGGTCGGGTGGCGCTTGCCGTTCTCCTTGCCAGTGCCGCCCAGGGTGACTCCCTGGTACAGCGTGACATCCCTCCCGATGATGCTGGTCTCGCCGATGACGACGCCCATCCCGTGGTCGATGAAGAACCCGGGACCGATCGTCGCGCCGGGATGGATCTCGATCCCGGTGTGGTGACGCACGATCTGACTGATACGACGCGCGAGCCAGACGAACCCCGCGTTGTGCATGCGGTACGTCAGCCGGTGCCACCATACTGCCCACAGGCCAGGGTAGTTGGTGAGCGCCGAAACAGTAGAGGCACAGGCCGGATCGCGCTCTTTGATCGCGGCGATGTCGTTGCGTACTCGAGTGAACATCCCGGTCTGTCACCTCCTCCATGCGAGCGTCGGGTCAGACTAGAAAGAAGCTTACTATCTCTTCCCGTACGCGGGGGAGTCAACGGAGACCTGCAGGCCCGCACCGAGGAGCACGACCGCGTGCGCCGCGACACCCTCTTCCCGGCCAGCAAAACCCAGTCCCTCCGTGGTCGTCGCCTTCACGCCGACTCGCTCGATCTCCACGCCGAGAGCCTCGGCCATGCGTGCTCGCATCTGGTCTCTTACCGGCGAGATCCGAGGTCGCTCCAGGACTATGACGGTATCGGCGTCTATGAGCTGGAAACCACGGTCGCGCATGAGCTCGGCAACCCGACGCAAGAGCTCCAGGCTGGAAATGCCCGCAAGGTCGGGGTCGGTGTCTGGAAACAGACGGCCGATGTCGCCCTCGCGCATCGCGCCGACGATGGCATCCATGAGCGCATGCACGAGCACGTCAGCGTCAGAATGGCCGACGAGCCCTCGTTCATGCGGTAGTTCGACGCCTCCGAGCACGAGACCTCTGTCCTCGGCGAATGCGTGCACATCGTAACCAAGGCCGATCCGGAGTCCGTCCATGCTACAGCGACTCCCCTCTCGCACACAGGATCGCCTCGGCGATCACAAGGTCTGCGGCAACGGTCACTTTGATGTTGTCTCGCGGCCCGGCGATCATACGGATGTGGCCGCCCGCGCGTTCCACCAGCGATGCGTCATCGGTCCCCAGAAAACCCACGTCGCGCGCGCGCTCATGCGCATCTCGGAGCGTGTCCACGCGAAATACCTGGGGCGTCTGAGCGACCCAGAGGCATGACCGGTCCAGGGTAGACGTCACGAGACCATCGGCGTCGGTGCGCTTGATGGTGTCGTACGCCGGATGTCCTATCACGCACCCGTCGACACCCCCACCGAGCGCGTCGAGGGCGGCGGTGATCGTTTCGCCCGTGATCAGCGGTCGTGCGCCGTCGTGGACGACGACCGTTTCGGCGTCGTCCGGAAGCGCCGCGAGACCTGCCGCAACCGAGTCTTGCCTGGTCTCGCCGCCAGCGACGATGGCGACGACACTCCTCGATCCGGAGGTAGCTTCGCTCAGGGGTGTGATGGCCTCGGGACGGGCCACGACCACGACGGCGTCCACGGCAGGGCACGCATCGAAGACTCCGATCGTGTGAGTGATGACGGTAGCGCCCGCGAGCGGCGCCAGCTGCTTGCCACCGGCGCGTCCAAAGCGCTCTCCAGTACCGCCCGCGACGATGATGGCGACGACGCTCATGCTGCTGCCGGGCGGGCGAAGATCATTCGGCCCGCCGTGGTCTGCAACACCGACGTTACCTCCACCTGGATCGTTGAGCCGACGCGGTCCTTGCCGTCCGCGACCACGACCATGGTTCCGTCCTCGAGATACCCGATGCCTTGACCGGGTTCCTTACCCTCGCGCGCCACCGCCACCTCGAATCGGTCGCCAGGGATGAACGCCGGGCGCACGGCCGCCGCAAGCTCGTTGAGGTTGAGGACCGCCACTCCCTCGACTCTCGCAACCTGCGTGAGGTTGTGGTCCACGGTCACGATCGCGCCACCGGTCGACGCGGCGAGTCGCACGAGTTTGGCGTCTACAGCGGGAATCTCGGGGTAGTCGGCCTCGAACAGCGACACCGGCGTTGCCCCGGTCGTGAGAGTGGTCAGCAGATCCAGCCCGCGTCGGCCGCGCGCTCGTTTGATGTCGTCGGCCGAGTCCGCAAGCGTCTGGAGTTCGACGAGAACGAACCGGGGCACGCGCAGCTCCCCTTCGAGGAAACCCGCGTGTGCAAGTTCGGCGAACCTGCCATCGATAACGGCGCTCGTGTCCAGGAGCTTGAGCGTGGGCGTCGCCGGAGCCTCGGGCTCCACGAGCATGCGTCCGAAGCGTCGGCTCACGTCCCGACGCTTGGTCAAGAACAGGCGCGTGCTCCCGTACGCGAGAAGCCCGTAGACGAGCACGATGCCAAGGAATGCCACCCACGTCGGGGTGAGCAGACGAAGCGGGTACGAGACAAGGAATGCGATTACAAGGCCTATCACAAGGCCGAGTGCGCCCAGGATAAGGTCGGTCGTCTCGAACTCCTGCACCTGCTCTTCGAGACGGCGGTACTGCTCGGTGAGTTCACGTCCGACGATTCCGCCGAACAGGTAGCCCATTGCGCTTCCAAGAATAATGAAGATTAAGATAACGAGTTCCTGCGAGAAGCCTGTCTGGGCTGGCCAGTCCGCGAGTCGTGCGACTGCGAACCCTCCGAGCGCACCCGCCGTCAGCAGCACGATACGTGCAAGCTGTACGATCATCGGCGATGACGCCCGGAGAATCAGTGAGTCTTCACCCGGTGCGCCTCCACCTCCTTTCGATGGTCGGCTATGAGGTGTCGCCACAACCGTCGTGACGTGCGGTGATTCTAGCACAGACGGCTACGGCCGATTGCGGATCGATCACAAAGACGCGTGTTCGCGCATTCTCCTCAGGCCCTCGATGATCGCCTTTGCGCGCCGAGAACCGACACCGTCAACGTCGTCGAGCTGCTCCTCGGACGCGTCCATAAGCGCCGACAGCGTGCCGAAGCGTTCGGTGACGCGATTGATCACGGTGCCGGGTAGCATAGGTATGTGTCGCAAGAGCCGGTACCCCGCCGGACGCACGAGTTGCTCGCTCAACTCGGAGGTGGGCGTGTACCCGAGCGCATGCACGATGGCGTTACTGTCGCGGAGCTGCTCGGGCGCGAGTGAGGAGATACGATGCCGCACCGCCGCAGCCTTCCGCCCTCCGGACTCGCGTGCGTAGTCGCGTATGAGCATGAGGTAGTCATCCTCGACGCCGACCGTGAGCTCCTCGGCCTGCATGCGGACCAGCCGGCCGTCGGTTCCGAGTTCGACGATGTAGCGGGCGACGTCGCGCGCTACCCGGGAGACCATCTCGGCGCGCTGTGCGACCGTAGCGACGTCCCCGAGCGTCACGACGTCTTCAAGCTCCAGGATGGTGAGATGGGCTGCGACCTCATCCAGTCTGCTGCGATACCGCTCAAGCGTCTGTAGGGCCTGGTTGGCCTTGGCAAGCACAACCTCGATGTCCTCGAGGGTTATCTTGGCCCCGCCGCGGTAGAGGCTGACGACATCGCGCCTCTGGGATATGGAGATCACGAGCGCGTCCGTCTGCCGGCTCACGCGCTCGGCGGTGCGGTGGCGCATGCCGGTCTCGGCTGTTGGCAGGGACGCGTCGGGCGCGAGGTGGACGTTGGCCTTGAGGATGTGTTCGGTCTCGGCGTCGAGCGTGATGGCGCCGTCCATCTTGGCGAGTTCGAAGAGCAACTGCGGGGTATACGGAACGCCCACGACGAAACCGCCATTGCTGATCGCCTCGACCCCGGTCTCATCCCCGATAACCAGCAGCGCCCCGGTTCTGGCCGAGATGATGTGTTCGAGACCCTCCCGGAGAAGCGTGCCCGGAGCAACAGCGGCAAGTGCGGCGAGAAGGATATCGTCTGTCTTGATTTCCACGCGTGCCCCTTCTGTCGCGCGTCAGTCCCTCCACTCCGATTGTCCCACGTGTCCGCGGGTGCGTACCAGCGGCTCTACGTGGGCAGGAGACCGCAGACCGCCTCGGAGAGCATGCGGTACCCGCGGGTGCGAACACCTTCTGCCGCGCCAGCGGAGCGTTGTGCAACGACGACGGGCCCCAACCCCATCCTGGCGACCTCTCCCAGTCGCGCCGCCACGTGAGAGACGGCCCGGATCTCGCCCGTGAGACCGACCTCACCGAACGCAGCCGTGCCCCCAGGCAGCGCGGTGTCCGTTCGGGCAGACGCAAGCGCGAGTGCAAGCGCCAGGTCCACTGCCGGCTCGACGATCCGAACGCCACCAGCAACGGAAACGTAGACATCGTGCTGTCCAAAGGAGATGCCTGCCCTGCGCTCAAGCACGGCGAGGACCTGCAGGACGCGCGCGGTGTCGACGCCGACAGAAAGCCGACGTGGTGCCGGAAGGTACGATGGGGTCACGAGTGCCTGGATCTCTACCAGAACCGGGCGCGTGCCCTCCACAGTGGCGAGTATGCACGTTCCAGGACTATCCCCGGCCCGCTCGGACAGCAGCACCCCTGAGGGATCCGACACGCCCACAAGGCCGCTCTCGTTCATCTCGAAGACACCGATCTCACTTACGGAGCCGAAACGGTTCTTCGTGGCCCGAACGATGCGGAATACGTGATCGCGATCGCCTTCGAAGGAGAGCACGGTGTCTACGGTGTGCTCGAGAACGCGCGGCCCTGCGATGGTGCCCTCTTTGGTGACGTGACCGACAAGGATCACCGTGACCCCGTCGTTCTTGGCCAGTCGCATGAGTCGGGCCGCGCACGAACGCACCTGTCCGACGCTGCCGGGTACACCCTCGAGATCGGCATCCATCATCGTCTGGATGGAGTCCACAACCAAGACGTCGGGCTTGACGGCCTGAGCGGTGGCCACGACAGATGCGATGTCGGTCTCGGGAAGCAGCAGGATGTCGCCCATGGATCCCAGGCGGTCCGCGCGCATCTTGACCTGCTCGGCGGACTCCTCGCCGCAGATGTAGAGCACCTGCGAGCCCTCGTGAGCGAGCGAACCCGCCGTTTGCAGCAGCAGTGTCGACTTGCCGATACCCGGCTCGCCCGCGAGGAGAACGAGCGACCCTCGCACGAGCCCGCCACCCAAAACGCGATCGAACTCGGTGACGCCCGTGCGAACGCGAGCGGCGGATGTGGCCTGGACGTCTGCCAGGCGCAGGGGCGCGCGCGGCACGCCACCAGATCCGGTGGTGTGCGCGTCGGGGCTGCGGATCTCTTCTACCAGCGTGCCGAACTCACCGCACTCTGGACACTTGCCGAGCCACTTCGGCGCGGAGTACCCGCACTGCTGACAACGCCAATCAGTGCGGGTCTTGGCCATATGGGTTACTCGCCCGCCGCCCCGCCGGCGGCGGAGCCGCGGGAACTCGACGAGGTGCTGCGGGCGGGCATGGATGCCTTCGGCTTCCTGGCGACGGGCGCCGCGGACGCGTTGACGGGCACGTGGCCCTTCGCAAAGGTGATCTGGCCATCAGTGACCTGGATCTCGATCACGTCACCGGGAAGCCATGCGCCGGCAAGGATCTGCTCGGAGAGCGGGTCCTCGACATGGCGCTGGATCGCCCTGCGCAACGGACGCGCTCCGAGTGCCGGATCGTATCCCGCCTTTGCCAGCAACGTGCGTGCGTCCTGGTTGACCGTTATGCCGATGCCCTGGGACACGAGCTGGTCGCGAAGGCGTCCCACCATGAGATCCACGATCGATTCGATTTCGGCGATGCTGAGGTCGTGGAACACGATGACCTCGTCGACGCGATTGAGCAGCTCGGGGCGGAACAGCTTCTTGAGCTCGCCGGTCACACGTTCCTTGAGCATCTCGTACGGCATGGCCCCGGCCTCTTGCATGGAGAAGCCGACGGCCTTTCCCTTGACAATGTCGCGGGCGCCGATGTTGCTGGTCATGATGATGATCGCGTTCTTGAAGTCTACTTTGCGACCCTGCGCGTCCGTCAGGCGACCTTCTTCAAGTATCTGCAGCAGCACGTTGAAGACATCGGGGTGTGCTTTCTCGATCTCGTCGAACAAGATGACCGAATAGGGCTTGCGTCGCACGAGCTCGGTAAGCTGTCCGCCTTCGTCGAAGCCGACGTAACCGGGGGGCGAGCCGATGAGCCGCGACACTGTGTGCTTCTCCATGTACTCGGACATGTCGAGCTGGATGAGCGCGTCTTCGGTGCCGAACAGGAACTCGGCGAGCGACTTAGCAAGCTCGGTCTTGCCCACACCGGACGGCCCGAGGAAGATGAACGACCCCGCGGGGCGCGCGGGATCCTTGAGGCCCGCCCTGGTCCTGCGGATCGCCTTGCTGACAGCGATGACGGCTTCGTCCTGTCCGACGATGCGCTCGTGGACGGAGGTCTCCATGCGGAGCAGCTTCTGCGTCTCCTCCTCGGTGAGGCTGGCGACCGGGATGCCGGTCCACATCGACACGACTTCTGCGATCTCGCGCTCGGTGACCTCGACGACCCGGGTGTTGTCGGGCTTGAGCCACTCCTCTTCCATCGCGCGCTTCTCGGCGAGCGTGTGCTTCTCCTTGTCGCGAAGGCTCGCGGCCTTCTCGAACTCCTGCGCCTCGATCGCGGCTTCCTTCTCCTGGCGCACCTGCTTGAGGCGCTCTTCGACCTCGCGGATACCCGGAGGCGCGGTCATCATCTTGATGCGCATCTTCGAGCCCGCCTCATCGATGAGGTCGATGGCCTTGTCCGGCAGGAAGCGGTCCGATATATACCGGCCGGCAAGCGTGGCTGCGGCGTCGACGGCGGCGTCCGTGATGGAGACACGGTGGTGCGCCTCGTAGCGGTCACGCAGTCCGAATAGGATCTCTTTGGTCTCCTCGACCGTGGGCTCGCCGACCATGATCGGCTGGAACCTGCGCTCGAGCGCCGGATCCTTCTCGACGTACTTGCGGTACTCGTCGAGCGTGGTAGCGCCTATCGTCTGGAGCTCGCCGCGCGCCAGCGCCGGCTTGATGATGCTGGCAGCGTCTATCGCTCCCTCTGCGGCACCCGCACCGACGAGCGTGTGCATCTCGTCGACGAACAGGATGACGTCGCCGCGCTCTCGAATCTCCTTCATGACCTTCTTGAGGCGCTCCTCGAACTCGCCGCGGTACTTGCTCCCTGCCACGAGCGCGGCCAGGTCGAGCGTATAGAGGTGCTTGTCGCGGATGGTCTCGGGGACCTCGTCGCGCGCGATCTTCTGGGCGAGACCTTCGACGACGGCGGTCTTACCCACGCCCGGCTCGCCGATGAGGACAGGGTTGTTCTTTGTGCGGCGCGAGAGGATCTGCATGACCCGCTCGATCTCCTGCGAGCGTCCGACGACCGGGTCGAGCTTGCCCTCGTTCGCGGCCCGCGTGAGGTTGCGACCGAACTCGTCGAGCAGCGCTCCGGATTCGCCGCGTCCACCGCGGCGCTCCTCGGCTTGCTCGGACTGCTTTCCGTAGTAGCCGGAGAGCAATTGGATAACGGCCGAGCGGACCTTCTCAAGATCCGCGCCCAGGTTGAGCAGCACCTGCGCCGCCACTCCCTCGCCCTCGCGGATGAGACCGAGCAGGATATGCTCGGTGCCGATGTAGTTATGACCAAGCTGGAGCGCCTCGCGAAGCGAGAGTTCAAGCACCTTCTTGGCGCGAGGCGTGAACGGGATGTGTCCCGTCGGAACGTAGGTCCCGCGACCGATGAGCTCCTCCACCTGCTGATGGACGTCCTCCAGCGAGATGCTGAGGCTCTCCAGCGCCTTGGCGGCAATGCCGTCCTGCTCGCGAATGAGGCCGAGCAGCAGGTGTTCGGTGCCGATGTAGTTCTGATTGAGCATGCGCGCCTCTTCTTGCGCATACACAACGACCCTGCGGGCCTTCTCGGTGAATCTCTCAAACATGGCGGATCGCCTCTCTATCGTTGACGCTGCCAGTGCAGCGGAACTGTCGCAGTGTCTATTCTACCCCCGTTGGCCGACACGTCGGAGGTTGGACTCGTGGGAGCAAGCATGATGCCATAGATATGAGCGAGGCGCACTCAGATGCAGCAGTCGCGGCACACGACTGGAGTGCCGAAGCGAGCACTCCGCACCCGCACATCAAGTGGAGGTACCGAAGCGAGCACTCCGCAGCCGCGAAGCGGCGAGGACCGCGAGTGGAGGTGCCTCCGCTCGATGGCCTACGGTGCTGGCGTGCAGAGCGTGGCTACGACTCCGGACGCAGATGCGGAAACAGCAGCACGTCTCGGATAGACGCGCTGTCGGTGAGAAGCATGACGAGACGGTCGATGCCGATGCCCATTCCTCCCGCTGGCGGCATGCCGTACTCCATGGCCCGCAGGTAGTCCTCGTCGTACCCCATGGCCTCGTCGTCGCCGGTAGCCTTAGCCTCGATCTGAGCCGCGAAGCGCTCGCGCTGATCGACCGGGTCGATGAGTTCGGAGAACGCGTTCGCAAACTCCCGACCGGTGATGATGAGTTCAAACCGCTCGGTAAGCTCGGGTTCGGTCGGCTTCTTGCGCGCCAGCGGCGAGGTCTCCAGCGGGTACTCGGTCACGAAGGTCGGCTGAACGAGCGTGTGCTCAACGAGCTTCTCGAACAACTCGGTGATGAGCTTGCCTTTGCCCCAGGACTTCTCCACCGGAACGCCGTGCTTTGCACACAGCGCCCGCAGTTCGTCGAGTGACCGCGCGAACGAGACGTCCTCGCCCGCGGCCTCTGTCGTGAGCGAGATCATCGTGCGCCGTGGCCACGGCGGCGTCAGATCGAGCGTCGTCCCCTGGTACTCGAGCTCGAGCGTGCCCAGGACAGCCTCGGCAGCCGCGATAACGATTCCCTCAGTGAGGTCCATCATGCCGTCGATGTTCGTGAATGCCTGATACGCCTCAAGCATCGTGAACTCGGGGTTGTGTCTGACCGAGATGCCTTCGTTGCGGAACGACCGGTTGATCTCGTACACGCGCTCGAAACCACCGACCAGAAGACGCTTGAGATAGAGCTCGGGCGCGATGCGAAGGTAGAGGTCCATGTCGAGCGTGTTGTGATGCGTGACGAACGGACGGGCCGTCGCGCCACCCGGGATCGGGTGGAGCATCGGCGTCTCGACCTCGACGAAGCCCTGCGAATCCATGTAGCGGCGAATCGCAGAGATACTCTTGAATCGTGCTTCGAAGACGCTGCGGACCTCGGGATTGGCCACCAGATCGATGTAACGCTGGCGGTACCTGGTTTCAACGTCGCTCAATCCGTGGAACTTCTCGGGCAACGGACGAAGGGATTTCGACAGCAGCGTGACGTCCGTGGGGACGACCGAGAGCTCGCCGCGACGCGTGCGAGACACCGTGCCGCGCGCGCCGACCCAGTCTCCGACGTCGAGATCCACGACACGCCGGAACTCGTCGTCGCCAAGGACGTTCACCCGGCAAAAGAGCTGGATCTCGCCCGAGCCGTCACGTACCACGACGAATGCGATCTTGCCCTGATCACGCTTCGCGATGATCCTGCCCGCGACGGCGACCACCACGTCGGTGTCGGCTCCGTCTTCAAGGTCGCCCCACGTAGCCTGGACCTCAGCGATCGTATGTGTGCGATCGAACCGATCCTTGAAGGGCTCCTCGCCCGAGGCGCGCAGGCTCGCGAGCTTGGAGGACCGCACCGCGAACGGGTCGTCACTGACGCCGATCTCGGGGGTATGGTCGTCTGAAGGCATGTGCTAGTTGGTGATCGAGATGATCTCGTACTCGATGACCGCACCCCGGGGGGTCGTGACGCGCACGGCCTCGCCCTTCCTTTTGCCCATGACCGCCTGCCCGACCGGCGATTCGTTGGAGATGCGGCTGTGCACCGGGTCTGCCTCGGCCGACCCTACAAGCTGGTAGGTATGCACGTCTCCGGAGCCGGTCTCCTTGAGCTCCACTTTCGAGCCCAGGGTGACCTTGGTCTTGGACTTGGGTGACTGGATGATCGTCGCGTGTGCGAGGATCGCATTGACCTCGATGATGCGGCTCTCCACCCAGGCCTGCTCGTTCTTGGCATCGTCGTATTCGGAATTCTCAGAGATGTCCCCGAACTCCTTCGCCTCTTTGATGCGCTCGCCGACTTCGCGGCGGCGAACCGTCTCAAGGTGGATGAGTTCTTGTTCGAGGCGCGCCTGGCCCTCGGGGGTGAGGGCGACTTCCTTTTGCATCTGCGCTCCCACTCGCTCGTCGTTCGCGTCGGACACGTCGCGCTCCGGTGCCCGAAAACGCTCGTGAGAGTATACATCATACGCACGCGCGCACAAGACGGGGCTAGAGAGACACCAGAAGGCGCCAGCGGCGCCCTCTCGTGCAGGTGTTCGATCTCCGAGACTACTCTTCGTCGTCAGCAGGCTTCTCGGCCTTCTCGGCCTTAGCAACCGGCTTGGGTTCATCTTCTTCGTCGTCCAGCTTGCCTTCCATGCCCTCTCTGAGGGCCTTGGCGGACTTGCCGAACATCTTCGCGAGCTTCGGAAGCTGCGAGGGGCCGAAGAGCAGCAGGATGATGGCGAGCACGATGAGCAGCTCGGAACCGCCCGGGAGACCGAATACAGCCATAAAGTCCTCCTTGGTACGACCAGGCTCGCGGTTACCGGCCGTCGAGCCCCACAAGACCGAAGGTTAGATTACCACCTTCGCGTTCCCATAGCCACGGCGAACACCACCTAGACGTGTCGTGTGCCGTCCGTCCGCGACAGGTAGTACAGGGTGTGTAGCAATTCGTGGACCGGGTCCGTGTTGTGCAGCGTGACGTCTGCCGGAACACGCACGATCATCGGTGTGTAGTTGAGGATGATCCGGACTCCTGCCGACGTCAGCATGTCGGCGACCTGCTGCGCTGCGGCAGGCGGCACGGCGATGACGCCGATGCGGATGTTCTGGTCGTCGACCGTGCGCGGCAGTTCGTCGACATGCTGCACGATGATGTCGCCCATGCGATGCCCCACGCGGCGGGAATCGTTATCGAACACCGCCGTGACATGGAATCCATGCTGTCGCAGACCGTTGTAATTGGCGATCGCGGCACCAAGGTGACCCGCTCCCACCAGTGCCAGTCTGTGAACGTGATCGGCCCCGAGGATGCGCTGGATGCGGTCGACGAGCGTTACGATGTCGTACCCCACACCCCGCTTCCCGAAAGAGCCGAAGTGCGTGAGGTCCCGACGGATCTGCGCCGGATTGATGTCGGTGAGCTCTCCAAGGCGCGCCGACGAGACCGTCCCCTGCCCGTCCTGGCGCAGCTGGATCAAGACGCCGAGGTACATGGGCAGACGCTCGATGACGCCTTCGGGAATCCTGCGAGGTTCTGGGTCCACGGAGCGATCCTGTCTTCCGGCGCCGACTCTGCAATGGTAACCGCCAGTTACAAAGTCCGGCAACCAGGATTCTTCACTCCGGCGTCTGAGAACGCAGAAGTCGTATGACATCGGCCCGGGTGACGATCCCGGCAAGGCGGCCGTCCTCCACTACGAGGACCGCTCCCGGTCCGCTCGGTTCGAGCCTGGCGAGCACGTGGTCGACGCTGGTATCAGGCGTGGCGACTACTTCGGCAAGATCGCGCGTGCACACCTCCGCGACCGTCACATCCGCCCATCGGGCCCGTGGCACATCCCGCGCGGACTGCAACTCCACCAGACCGATGACGTGCCCACCGTCCACCACCGGATACCTGGAGTGCCGTCCGCCAAGGAAGTATGAGTGCGCCATCTCCTCGAGCGTGGTATCTCCGGGGACGGTCGTAACCGGAGACGACATCACGCTCGAGAGCGGTACGTTGGACAGACGGGTTCGCACGACTTGTTGTTGGTATGCCACAGCGGCCAGTGATGCCAGGAACCACCCGATGACCGCGAACCAGATCAGATCGAGGGTCCCTCGCAATACGCCCAGCACCGCGATCGAGACGAGAAGATAGCCGATGGCCTGTCCCGCACGGCTGGCCCACCTGGTCGCCTTGAGGACGTCTCCAGTGATCGCCCACAGGATCGAGCGAAGCACCCGTCCCCCGTCCAGCGGAAATCCGGGAAGCAGATTGAAGATCGCGACCGAGAAGTTGATGAACGCCAGGTAGTTGAGCGGGACGAGAATGAGGGGCGACGCGTTCTTTCCGAGCACGGAGAGCGTGAGAAGTCCCGCGCCTCCCAGTACCAGGCTCATCGCCGGTCCCGCGGTGGCCATCAGGAACTCCTGGCGCGGTCCCCGGGGCTCCTCGTCCATCTGCGACACGCCGCCGAAAGCGAAGAGCGTGATCTTGGATATCCGGAGCCCGCCAGCGCGCGCAACGATCGAGTGGGCGAACTCGTGGATGACGATGGAGCCGAAGAAGGCGATGCTCGTGACCATCGCGAGCGCTACGTACACGACGGTGCCGCGCCCGGGCAGGGCCGCGGGAAGATAGCTGGTGGTGAGGCTGGCTGCGACCAGAAAGAAGATCAGGAACCAGCTGGCATTGACCTCCAGCGGTATGCCGAACAACGTGCCGATGCGGAATGCGGGCAGATTGAACATCTCGCCCCCCAAGAGACGGACGGGGCCGACCAGGTCGACCCCGTCCCC
>JBASNZ010000007.1:0-5480 GCA_049657775.1 Coriobacteriia bacterium
CACGTCGAGTCCGATGTGTGTAATCTGGTTCATGGCCGGTCCCTCCGTTTGTCGGCGCCCCGGGGCTCATTCCTCGGGGACGAACCACGTATACACCGGATTGGGCCGGCCATCTCATAGTGACTAGGCGGGCCAGCGCCACCCCCGTTTCATTCCCGCAGCCATGTGGTATAGTTTCTATACCGTGCGGCCAAGGCCTCGGAGGTGCGCGTGTTATTCGAGTTCGACGAAGCGAAGAGCCGCAGCAACAAGGCCAAGCACGGGATCGACTTCGTGGGGACCCAGGAGTTGTGGGCGGACGACTTGCTGGTCGAGTTGGAGGCGCGCTCTGAGAACGAGCCTCGGTTCGTCGTGATCGGCACGATCGGCAGCCGGCACTACTCGGCCGTCATCACCTATCGCGACGATCGGATCCGCCTGATCTCCGTTCGGCGATCGCGAGACACAGAGGTGGCGCTGTATGAAGGCGAATGATTTCGACAAGAAGTTCGACGAGGGCATCGAGGACATCATCGAGGACCTCGATCTCAAGAGTGCGCGCCGTCCCATGCAAGAGGCCCGGCGTGTCAACGTGGACTTCCCCGCGTGGATGGTCGAGTCGCTCGACAGAGAGGCCAAGCGTCTCGGAGTGACTCGGCAGTCGGTCATCAAGATGTGGATTGCGGAGCGATTGGAGCTGAGGGCGTCGTAGTGGCGCTGACCACTAACAAGTGCTTCCAGCTGACGCGCCAGAGTCGTAGGCTGGGGATAAGGCTTCTGCGCGCAGCTGAAGCACCAAGACGTTAGGTGTCCTCCAGAACCTCCTTGACTCGGGTGACGTATGTGTACACACTAGAGTCCACGATTGGAGGTACACGATGAAGTTCGTAAGTGTGCGGGATCTTCGTGGCAAGTCCGCAGATATCTGGCGTGACCTGCCCGAAGAACGCGAGATGGTAATCACCAGCAACGGTCGTCCGGTAGCGATTCTCGCAGCTGTGAGTGAAACGAATCTGGAAGAATCCCTGGCCGCGTTTCGCCAGGCGCGCGCCGTCGACGCGGTGGCGGCACTCCAGCGCAAGTCCATCGCACGTGGAACCGACGCCCTGGCTGACTCAGACATCGCCGCCGAGGTCGCTGCGGTTCGCGGGGCACACGCCCGGTGAGGATCGTCCTCGACACCAACGTACTCGTCTCCGGGCTGCTCTCGCCGTTCGGCCCACCGGGCGAGATCGTCCGTATGGTCTCCTCGGGCTCTCTCACGCTTGTTGTTGACGCCAGGATACTGGCGGAGTACGCAGACGTGCTCGCGCGGCCCCGCTTCGCCTTCGATCCGGATGCCGTCGCCGCCCTGCTCGACTACATCGGCTTTCGCGGTGAAGTCGTAGCCTCAGAGCCGCTTGCCAGGCGTCTTCCCGACCCGGGCGACGAACCGTTCCTCGAAGTCGCCCTGGCGGGCGCGGCGGACTGCATCGTGACAGGCAACCTGGCGCATTTCCCTCCTGAGGCACTCGCGGGTGCGATCGCACTGTCACCTGCGCGCTTCATGGAACGGTATCGGGATGCAGCGGAGCGCGGAGACACCTAACAAGTGCTTCCTGCTGACGCGCCAGAGTCGTCGGCTACACTGAGACTCACAGGCGCGCAGCTGAAGCACCAAGACGTTAGTCAGCCACTGGGGGCTGGGGGATTCGTGCACGACAATCAGGTTGCATGTGTGGAGCCGGTCGCCCGTGTGCGCAAGCGCTATGTGGCCGGCCTGCTGATAGTCCTTGTAAGCGAGTACGCGATTCGCATCGTCCTCCTCTCGGGTGGTACGGCGCCGGCACGCGTCGGCATCGCCATGATTCTGGAGTGGCTCGTTCTGGCGCTCCTCTTGGTTGTCTGGCTGCCACGTGTCGAACATCTGGGGCCAGGTAGCATCGGCTTCGGGGCGTTCAAGCTGCGCCACGTGTGGCTGGCGGTTCTCGCGTACGTGGCTGCAACCGCACTGTTCGTGCTGACGGGCTTCCTTCTTCCGGCGGTCGGCCTCAGCCCGATCGGCTCTCTGCAGCCGATGCTCGCGGAGCTCGGGTTCCCCGTGCTGCTCGGTCTGTTCCTCACCGGGACCCTTCTCGAAGAGATCTTCTACCGCGGCTACCTGATCGAGCGGCTGATCTCTCTGATAGGTAGGCCTGTGATTGCGGGAGCAGCATCATGGCTCGCCTTCTCAGCCGTGCACATCGTGTTCTTCGGGCTCGGCCCTACGATCGACGTCAGCATTCTGGCGGCGGCGCTCGTCGCGCTGTACTTGAAGGAGCGAAGCATCTGGCCCTGCATCTTGCTTCACGGTCTCAACAACGCGTTCGCGTACTTGATCGTCCCGCTGCTGCTGAATCTCAGGCCCTAGAGGCAGCTGCCTGACAAGCGCTTCCACACAGACGGCGCGCCTGGTGCGCTAGACTCGCGTTTGAGGCGCTCGCCGGCGCGCCGCTGGTGTAGCGCAAATGCGTTAGTCCGACCCCAGTCGTTGCGGGCGTGAGGCGTGGCGAGTTCAGTTCACCTCGGGTAACATCAACTCGGAGGTTCCGCATGGTATCAGTCATCTCGGACAAGCTCGAAGCCATCTCTGCCCTGTGCCGCAAGTACGGGGTTGTCAGCATGTACCTCTTCGGTTCGGCTGCTGGATCCGACTTCGAGCCCGGTCGTAGTGACGTGGACCTGCTGGTGGACTTCGGGTCGATGGACGGTTACGCGAAAGCGCACGCCTACTTCGATCTGCTCGACGAGCTACGGGAGGTCCTCGGCACCGAGGTCGATCTTGTCATGATCGGCGCTGTGAAGAACCGTTACATCGCCGCTGAGATCGAGCGAACGAAGCAGTTGCTCTATGCCGCGTAGCGCTCTTGCGTACCTTGCGGACATCATCGACTCATGTCGCTTGATCGAAGACTTCCTTGTCGGCGTTGACCAGGCCGCCTATCTCGAGTCGGATGAGAAGCGCTCGGCGGTCGAGCGACAGTTCCTTATCATCGGCGAGGCCGTTGTCGCGCTGCGGCGTCAATCGCCCGAACTCGCTGAGTCCATCTCGCAAGCGAACTTCATCGTGGGGTTTCGCAATGTGCTCGCCCATGACTACGCCTCCGTGGATGACCAGTCCGTCTACGCTACTGCCATCGGGGACATCCCGCAGCTTCGGATCGAGTGTGAGGCGCTGTTGGAGGGGGGGGTCTAACAAGTGCTTCCAGCTGACGCGCCAGAGTCGTAGGCTGGGTATCAGGCTTCGGCGCGCAGCTGAAGCACCAAGATTAGACACAACTTCGGCGACGGTAGCGAGACTCGTATCGATACGCTATTATGTACGTATTAGCGTCCTGTATCGGAGGTTCTCATGTCGCCGCTACGCCCCTCCACAGATGTCCGACCGGTGACCGAGTTTCGCTCGAACACGTCTGCCGTCATCGAGCAGATGCATTCGACCAAGCGCCCGGTCATCCTCACCCAGCACGGACGCAGTGCCGCGGTACTGCTCGATCCCGAGGTTTACGAAGGCATGATCGACGAGATCGAGCTGCTTCGTGACCTCGCCATCTCAGAAGCCCAGATCGCCGCAGGACAGGTCATCGAGCATGACGAGGTCGTGCGTCGGATGCGCGAGAAGTACTCGCTGTGAAGGTAGCCTGGACCGAACACGCTTACGAGCAGCTTGATGAGGCGATGGCGTTCATCGCGCGCGACCGTCCGGACGCCGCGCTCTCCTGGCTCGACCGCATCCTGCAAGCGGCAGATGACCTTCGCGAGCTGCCGGAGCGCGGCCGCATCGTCCCTGAAGCATCGCGCAGCGACATCCGCGAGTTGATTATCAGCCCGTATCGTCTGGTGTACCGGATCGACGCAGACTCGGTGACCGTGACTATGGTGCTGCATGAAAGACAGAACGTGACCGGGGATGATGCCACATAAGGTGTGTCTAAGAAGCGCTTCCTTGACGCGCCAAGCGGTAAGCTGTGAAGGGAAGCCGGTGGCGCGCAGATGAAGCGCCGAGACGTTAGACGCACGTGCATTGATTCGCACGGGGGGGAGTATGGCAGCGAAGGTTTCGCTCAAGCTCGTGGTCGGGGAGCTGGATGCCCTCACCGACGAGACCAGCGCCTCTCTCAACCGGGTGACGGGCGAGCTGTACGCGCTCGGAGACGAGGAAGCGGGCCTGATCGAGGACGGTGTCGACGCATCGGAGCTGCCAGAATGGCTCGTCGACGAAGTCCCCAAGATCCGCGAGGTACTGGACTCGGAGGACTGGCTTGCCCTCCCCACGCGCTTTGACATCCACGAGTGGGCGATCATGGACGGCTTCGCCCGCTCTCTCGCTGACTCGGAGCTGCGTGATGAACTGCTGACCGCCATTCGGGGCAGGGGAGCGTTCCGCTCGTTCAAGGATGCCGTCCACCGGCACGGGATACAGCAGGATTGGTACGACCACAGGGCCGCAGCGCTCGGTCGGATCGCCGCCGACTGGCTTGAGGCCCATGGCGTCGAGTATGCGGCAGACGCTGAGACGCTACCTGCAGGTCCGGCGTCTAACCCCGGCATCCAGCGGACGGAAGAAGCGCTAGAGTAATGGAAGGCATCGGCCGCAGCTGATGCCCAAAGACGTTATGCCGTCCTCCGGCGACGTTGTTCCTATTGACGGGTATGTCGCATCTGACATACACTCGGCTCGATGAGCGTCTCAGTGAACAAGCCTTTGGTCTGGTTGCACGGTGAAGTCAAGACGCCGCCGCTCTTCTCTGCCGCCCGACTCGAAGCTGGCGTGTTGCTCAGGCGGCTGCAGCGTGGCGAGTCGCTTGGTTTGCCGCACTCGCGGCCGATGACGGCAATCGGGCCTCGTTGTCATGAGCTTCGTATCGTCGACGAAACTGCGGCCTGGCGCATCATCTACCGGATCGATTCTGACGCGATCGTTATCGGTGACGTGTTCAGCAAGAAGACTCAATCGACGCCCAAGAACGTCATCGACAAGTGCAAGCGAAGGTTCAAGGAGTACGACGCCATAGTGGGCGGGAAGGAGTGAGCAACGTGAACAAGACGAAAGTGAATCGACTCAAGACGGCCGGCTGGCGCGTCGGAGACGCCTCGGACTTCCTCGAACTCACTGATGAGGAGGCGGCCTTCGTCGAACTGAAGCTCGCGCTCGCAGACTACATGCGCGACATCCGCATCCAGCACGGGTGGACCCAGACACATGTGGCGCATGTCCTGGGATCCAGCCAGTCCCGGGTTGCGAAGATGGAGGCGGCTGACTCGTCGGTGTCAGTCGATCTGCTCGTGAAGTCACTCCTTGCGCTTGGTGCGTCTCGCAAACAGGTTGGTCAAGTCATCGCGAGGGCGGCATAACCCGCGCGTCAACCCAGACAGCACGGCCCTGCAGGGGTATCCTCGGCAGGGAGGGCGCGCAGCCGTGCTGCTGGTTACGCGCAAACACGTTGATATGAGATTGCCGGTCAACCCGCGATCGCTCACGG
>JBASNZ010000008.1:0-3187 GCA_049657775.1 Coriobacteriia bacterium
CGTCGGTGAGCGTCGCGCTGACCGTGTCGCCCACGAGCAGGACGGGGGATCCGTACGCGCCTGCAAGCCCTGAGGCCGCGAGAGCGTCGGGGAAGTCACGTCCCGTCGCGACGACCGCGGTGGTGACACTGCTGGCCGGGAACGTGGCCGCCGAGATAGCAATGGCGGTCGCGTACCGGTCGGCGCCGGCGGTGCGGGTGGTCTCACCGCGGCCAAGGAGAGTCGCCATGGCGGTCGCGGACCGCGGTCCGACGTTTCCGCTCGCGTCAACCGCGCGTACCTCGTAGTAGTAGTCGACGTCGGCCATTGCCGTGTCATCGACAAACGAGGTCTCGGCGGCCGGTACGGTACCGATGACCTCGTGCGGCATGGTGTAAGCCACCGATGGCGCGTCGGTCCAGCGGAAGATCTTGTAGGAGGCAAGACCCGAACCGCCGGCGTCAGTCGCGGCTTCCCACGTGACGGTGACGGACGTCTCGGAAGCCACTGCGTCGGTGGCCCCGGGAGCGGACGGCGGCGTCATGTCGGCGGCCTTGAGAGCGATGTCCGTGTCGGTCGCCGTGATGGTGATGTCGTTGTAGTACGGCGGGGCGAATCCGTGCTGGAGCGCAACGTCCATCATCGTCGACGCGGGAACGCCAAGGCGGAAGTCACCACTGACTCCGACCGGTCCGTTGTCCTCGTCGTCCACGGTCCCGTTCGCGTCATCGTCGACCAGGTTGGGTTCGGTCTGGGACAGCGCGTACACGGTAAGAGAGGTATCCCACGACGTGGCTTCCACGCGCTTGTTGGCCTTGCCCGTCGCGGTAGCGTTGTGCACCCATGCGCCCTGTGTGGCCATGTCGATGACGGTGACCTCGGGGAGAGAGGTGGGGTTGTACGTGGTCGACAGGCCGGTCTTGCTCATCGAGACCATCACCTTGTACGTGCCGGTGGTGTTGTCGTCGCCGAACTTCGCATAAATCCATGTGTCGGCGACAAGACCGGTCGCATCCGTTGTGACGGTCGGGAAGTTCGTCCAGGCTTCACGCTCCTGGGCCCACAGTCCTGTTGTAGGATTCCAGGTCCAGCCGCGGTTCGTATCGGGGTCAGGCGCATCGCCCACAGTGAAGCGCACCTTCACGTAGTACGTGGTGTTCGCCTCAAGTCCGCTCGACGAACTCACCCTCACGCCGATGGCCGTGTGGTCGTTCGGTACGAACAGCGGCGCCTCCGCGGCCCCGCCTGTGTACGAGCCCGCTGCGACGGCCGGAACCGCCCCCAGACCCGCCACGAGCATCGCGCTGATCAAGACCAGCGCGAACCCCCTTCGAAGTGATGCCGGTGCCCTCATAACCTCTCCTCTCCTCCGTGCACTACGTCCGATCGGACACGCCCTGCTAGACGGCGATGCGATGTTCCTCGCCGGTGTGTGATGTGTCGTAGCCTCCGAGCACCGAAAGCGAGCGCCGGAAGGACCTCTGCTCGAGCGTGCTCAGGAGGGGCGCAAGTTTGGGAGCGCTCACGTGCTCGCCGATCATGACGAGGTCGAATCGCTCAACGAACAGTGGCACGAATCCCAGATTGCGATCCACGGCGGCCGCCCGTACGCCGATCGTCACGTCAGCATCGCCGCTGGCGACCGCTTGGGCGGCTCCCGAGTGGGTGTAGTGAACAGACTCATAGCCCGGCACATCCTCGGCAGTGACGCCTTCATGGCGCATCGCTCGCTCGATCCAGATGCGCGTTCCCGAGCCAACATTGCGGTTTGCGATACGAACTCGCTTTGCCACGACATCGCCGAAGTCGTGGAGCCCGAGCGGATTGCCCGGCGCCACGATCAGTCCCTGCTCTCGATGCGCGAGGGTGAACATCGAAACGGGCTTGTCCGGGAACATGTGCCGGACGTAGGGGACGTTGTACTCCTGTGAGTCCGTATCCAGCAGGTGACAGCCGGCGATATCAGTCAGCCCCTGCCGGAGCGCGATCAGTCCGTCCAGGCTGCCGACCGCGACCGGCATGACGGTCGGGCGCCCGGACCCCCCGGCTGCGTCCGCAAGGGACTGAAGCGCCGGGTCGTTGCTTCCAAGCACAACGACCTCCAGCTCCGAGCCGGAATCGGGTGTTATGAGCACGTGAGAATCGTACGCGCCGGCCGTTGCCCGGTAGTACTTCTCGGTGTAGTTGCGCACGTGGCGTTCCTCGAAGAGTTCGACGAGTCCTGCGCGGACGAGCGTGAGCACATGATGTCGGACCCAGGCGGGGTGCTTGTCGAAGATCTCGCCCAGCTGCGAGATCGTGGCCGGGCGGGCCATCAGTCGGCGAAGTATCGCCAAACGGGTGCCGTCGGCGATCGCGGCGAGCTGCTCGTGTCGGTCGAGGCGTTGCACCGGTGCCATGTCTCATCACCCTAAGTAAGTGTTTAGCGTGCTCGAACAGTCTACGCGCCAATGCCTGCGAGCAGCAAGAACCTTCGGGTAGACGCGAAACGAGGGGCCGCCGCGATCGGCGACCCCTCGTGCGGGAGCGTCGGGGCTTAGTGCAGTGACTGAGCGATCGCCGCTTCCACGCTGGGGCTCACGGCGCCCACGCCACCAAAGATCTCGACGAGATCGATGGCCGCCACGTTGTCCGTGAGGGCCTCCGCGGCTGGTGTGGACAGGGTGTTGGGATCGGTGAGGAGCAGAACGCCACCGTTGGCGCCCGCCGCGGCGCCGCCGCCGAGCGCATCGGCGAAGCCTGTCCCTGTCGCAATGCCCACGTACCCGTACGTGCCGATACCCTCGCCAACGGCCCAGTCGGCAACGTCACGCGCCGTTGCTACCGGTTACTCCCCGATAGCCTGGTCATGCTGCCGAGGAGCCCGTCGAGGGTGATGTATGTCGCGTCTGAGACGGCGCCCGTACCCCCAGCGACGATGCCGTCGGTCAAACCGAGGTCGTCGATCACGATCTGCGTGGCGGGGGGCACGCCTGCCGTCTGCACGAGCAGAACCGGGATAGCCTGGCCCCACGCGAACGGGGACACCGCCAGGGCATCCGCGAACTGATCGCCGCGTACGAAGAACGCCGGCCCGAGCGTGCCGCCGACCAGGACGACGTCGGTCGCGCCCAGACGGTCAAGCTCGTCGGTGAGCGTCGCGCTGACCGTGTCGCCCACGAGCAGGACGGGGGATCCGTACGCGCCTGCAAGCCCTGAGGCCGCGAGA
>JBASNZ010000009.1:0-16825 GCA_049657775.1 Coriobacteriia bacterium
GGCTTGCGTTCCGAGCGCCGGGCCGCCACCTGCGCCGCCGGAGCGTTGATCGTCTGACCGGCCTCGAGCGACTCGATGCGCTCCGCGAGCGCCTCGAGGGTGAGCTCGCTCTCCGGACGGGCCATGCGCGTGAGTGCAACCTCGACCGCAAGCCGCTGATCGGCGGCGTAGCGCAGCTCGGTAGAGAGCCGGTCGAGCACGTCGAGCATGCGAGCGAGCCGCCCCAGTCCAAAGCTGCGCGCCTGGCCCTCGAGCCGCGTTCGGTCTCCGGATGTTACGTCGACCGCCTCGCCTGCCTCGGGCACCGCGGCGACCACGAAGAGGTCACGCGCGTGGCGTACGAACGCCTTCACGAACTCGGTCATGTCCACGCCCTGCTCGGCGAGCTCCGCGATGAATCGAAATGCTCCCGCGACATCGCGCTCCAAAATGATGTCCGCCGCGTCAAAGAGCACGTCGGCGTCGACTTCGCCGAGAAGACCCTCGACGTCTTCAAGCGTGATGCTTCCGCCCGAGAACGCAGCGAGCTGCTCGAGCGTGGTGATCGCATCCCGCATGCCGCCGAGCGCGTGACGAGCGATGAGTGACAGCGCGCCGTCGGCGACGGTGACGTTCTCCTTCTCGGCGATATACCGGAGCCGGTGGGCGATCTCGTCAACGCTCAAGCGGTGGAAGTCGAAGCGCTGGCAGCGCGAGTGGATCGTCTCGGGCACCTTGTGCGGATGCGTGGTGCACAGGATGAACACCGTATGGGGAGGAGGCTCCTCGAGAGTCTTGAGCAGCGCATTGAACGCCGCGTTCGACAGCATGTGAACCTCGTCGATGATGTAGACCTTCCAGCGGCCGCGGGTGGGAGCGTAGTTGACGCGGCCGATGATCTCCTCGCGCACGGCATCCACGCCAGTGCGCGACGCGGCGTCGAGCTCGTACACGTCGGGGTGGCGCCCCTCGGCGATAGCGATGCAGTCCTCGCAGGTGTCGTCCGGCTGGCCCGAGGGGCCCTTCTCGCAATTGAGGGCCTTGGCGAGGATGCGTGCGGTCGTGGTCTTACCCGTACCTCGCGGGCCGGTGAACAGATACGCGTGCGCGACGCTGTCCTCGTCGACGGCGTTACGCAACGTGCGCTCGATATGAGCCTGCCCCACGACATCGTCGAAAGTCTGGGGTCGGTACGTCCTGTACCAGGACTGATGTGCCACGAAGCGACCTTTCCCGAACCCGACCGGCACCGTTGCGAGAAGCATACGGGACCGGGCTGACACTCCGTCCGACCCTACACGTCGCGATGCTCCCGGACCGGGTCCCGAACACCCGTCAGAGGCCGCTTATGGCTGCTTCCTTCCGGACCTGACCAGGTTCGCGGCATGTCGTCGCCCGGAACCCGGTCCCGGAGCATCGCGCGTGCGAAACGCAAGTATACCGCCTCACAGTCGGCGGCGCAGTAGGCTCACGCGCCCTCGATGAGGAGAGTCTTGATGGTTCGCAGAAGCTGCTCGGCGTCGACCGGTTTGGTGATGTAGTCGTCGCATCCCGCTTCAAGCGCCTTCGCACGATCACCCTTCATCGAGTGCGCGGTGAGGGCGACCAGAGGGGTGTCCCTGAATCGCGTATCGGCCTTGATGCGACGGGTCGCCTCGTAACCGTCCATCCTGGGCAGCTGCACGTCCATGAGGATAAGGTCGGGTACGTGCTCCTCGACCGCGGCCAGTGCCTCTTCTCCGTCCTCCGCTGTGACGACTTCGTAGCCGGTGTTCTCCAGGAGGAATGTGACGAGATACCGGTTCTGGGGATTGTCCTCTACGAGGAGTACCTTGAAGGCCATCGACTGCCCCTCCTGAAGCTTCACCGTGCGGTGCATCGGCGTGCCTGCAAAGGATACCACCAGGCACGAACCGACAGGGGATCCCCGGTTGGCTGTATCATCGCAACGCCGTAGACTCGAGGTATCGTCGGGGGGAGGAGTACCATGGGCCTGATTGCGAAGCGCGCGATCGTGCTGGTCGTCGTGCTGGTCGTCGCGGTCGTGCTGGGCTTTGGGGTGTGGGCATCGACCCCGCTTGGCCCCGATAGCCGCGCCCGCGAGGCGATGCGAAGCGGTGACAACATCGTGGTCACGCGCACGGACGCCGGCTGGGAGTTCACGTCCCCCAGCGCCGAGGCCACCGCCGGCGTGATCATCTACCCGGGCGGCCGGGTGGACCCGCGGTCCTACGCCCCGCTCGCCCGCGAGCTTGCGAAGGCGGGCTACTTCGCGGTGGTTCTCCGGGTACCGCTCAACCTTGCCGTCACAAAGCGGAACGCGGCGGACGCGGTGATCGCGGCCCACCCCCGAGTACCCGAGTGGGCGGTCGTCGGCCACTCCCTCGGCGGGGCGATGGCGGCCGCGCACGTTGCTGACCGACCCGGCGTGTACAGCGCCCTCGTCTTGCTTGCCGCCTATCCGCCCCAGGGAGTGGATTTGACAGACTCCGGCCTGCAGGTGGGAAGCTACACCGGATCGCTCGACTCGGTGATCGACACCACGGCGGTCGCCGCGTCCACGGAGCAGCTGCCTGCGGATGCTCTCCTGATCACCGTGGAGGGCGCCAACCACGCGCAGTGGGGATCGTATGGCTCACAGACCGGCGACTCACCCGCGACGATCTCGCCCGAAGTGCAGACCGCGATCGCGGTTGACGCGATCGCCCGAGCTCTGGGCGATCTTCCCTAGTCGCGGCGTCCAAGCCCGATGAACTGCAGAAGGTAGAGCACCGAGATGAGCGCCGACGCCACGTACGTGAGCGCGGCCGCAGTGAGCACCTGACGGGCGCCCGCCTCGTCTCCGCTGATCACCGAGCCGGTCGATGTGAGCGCGGTAAGCGCCCGGCGCGAAGCGTCGAACTCAACGGGCAAGGTCACGAGCTGGAACAGGACCGCGCCTGCGAAGAGCACGATTCCTGCGTTGATGAGCAGCTGGGAGAACTGGCCGCCCACACCGAAGATCAGGCCGAACATCACGAGCAGGGGTCCCGCCTGCGAGCCTAGACTGGCCACCGGTACGAGGGACATGCGCATCTTGGCGGCGATGAACCCGCGTGCGTGCTGCACTGCGTGACCGGCCTCGTGCGCGGCGACGCCCGCCGCAGCCACGTGTCCACCGTAGTACACGTCGCGCGAGAGCCGCAGGACATCGGAGCGCGGATCGTAGTGGTCAGTGAGCCGCCCCTCCACAAGCTCGATGCTCACGTTCTGCAGCCCCTCGGCGTCAAGCACGCGACGGGCGACCTGGGAACCGACGAGGCCTGCCGGGAGCGGCCGAGCGCTGTTGCGCCGATACGCGCCGTTCACATAGGCCTGCGTTATGAGGCCAAGCGCCACGGCGATGATGAAGATGACGAAGCCTCCGGGACCGAACAGCATCGTGGGAACACCCCTTCCGACGGGACATACATCCGACATATACCCGCATTCAAGTCCGGGTACGGTGCAATCCGCGTGCCGGGAAGAGGCGCACCGCCCCACATTCGAATAACCTTCACATCACCTGTCGCGGCTCGCGTACCATGGATGCATGGCTGCGCCACCACTCCTCCAACTGCACGATGCGACCGTCGTCCGCGACGGCCGCACGATCCTGCACGTGGAGGATCTGTGCATCCGCGAGGGCGAGCACGTCGCCGTGCTCGGACCGAACGGCTCGGGCAAGTCCACGCTCGTCGGCCTGCTCACTCGGGACGTCCGCCCGCTGTACACGCCAGAACCGAGCGTCTTACTCGCGGGACGGCGCGATTGGGACCTTCTCGAGGCCAGACGGCTTTTCGGTGTGGTCTCGGACGCGCTCCAGGACGACTACGACCGAAGTGTCACAGTACTCGACGTCGTGCTGTCTGGCTACTTCGGGTCCATCGGCCTCTATCGCCGATCCGAGCTCACCGTCGCGATGCGTGAGCGTGCTTCGGAGCTTATCGAGGCCCTGGGTATCCAGTCACTCGCAAACCGCACCATGAACACGCTCTCCACGGGAGAAGCCCGGCGCGCGCTCATCGTACGCGCGCTCGCGCACGACCCACGAACACTCGTGCTTGACGAACCCTGCGACGGCCTCGACCCGCGCGCCACGTGGGCGTTCCTCAAGACCCTGCGCGACCTCGCCACTCCCGAACGCGGCCTCGTGCTCGTAACCCACCATGTTGACGACATCGTTCCCGAGGTCGAACGCGTGATATTGCTCCGGGCCGGTCGGATCGTGGGCGACGGCCCCAAGCGCGCGGTACTCACATCCGAGCGACTCTCGGAGCTCTTCGGGTTCCCCGCCACACTCGACGAACGCGAGGGCGTCTACCGCCTCTGGTAGCTAGTCGAGCGCCGCGATCACGGCGTCACGCACGTTCTGGGAGACGGCCACCAGGCCGCCGAGGAAGCGAACGTGCCGGGTCTCGGCGTAGCGCGCCACAAGTTCGCTCCTGATCCGGGAGTCCAGCGACGTGCTCGGCGTGAGCAGGAGCAGCGAGCCGACCTCTCCCTGCATCGGCCCGGCGGCGAGCGCGTCAGGGAAGTTGTCCCCCGTGGCGATTCCGGCGTAGTCGGTCGTGAACCCTTCGTTCGCACATGCCCACTCGGCCACCGCGACGCTCATGGCGTACCTGTCCGCGCCCGACGCCACCCGTACCGCGTTCACGCCACCGATCGCGTCCAGCGACGTCACGATAGTCGACGGAACCGTCGAGGTAGAGCCGACGACATCTATGTCGGTGATGCCGGCGGCGGCGATGGTGGCTCGCAGGTTCGTGTCCACGCTCTTGTTCACGAGGAGGACCGGACGTTGCCTGGCATACGCGATCGGCGATACCAGCAGCGCATCGGGAAACGCCATCCCTGTCACGACGAAGGCCTCGCCCGAGAACGTATCCCCGCGCGCGGAGAGGGCGGCCACGACCTCCCGGGCGACCAGGTTGGCCGTTGCAAAGCGATCGGCGCCGCCCAGACGCTTCACGACCGAGGTACCCACCAGCGTCTTGAGGTTGCTCTCCAGCTTCGAGGACACCACGCTCGTGCCGCCAACGATGTACGCGGTCCGGGGCGAGCGGCCCTGCGTGAGCCTGAGGATCTCAGCGCGGACGGCGGTGGGGAGGCCACCCGTACTCGGCACCAGGAGCACCGGGCCGTGAACGGCTCCGGCCAGTCCTCCGGCGCCAAGCGCGTCAGGGTAGTTGCCGCCCGTGGCGATGATGACCGCGTCGCAGTCTCCGTCGGCGAACGTGGCCTGCGATACCCGGATCGCCGTCGCGTACCGGTCCGCGCCAGCGATCTCCTCGCTGGAGAACACCCGCACGTCGGGATCGTAGGAGATGGTGTCCTTGAGCGCCAGCGTGTTGCCGGCCAGGTCCCGGTATTCGACCGCGACGGTCTTCGTGCCCACGCCGTCCGGGAGCGTCACGCTCTGGATAGCCGCGTACGCCACCCAGGAGCCGAAGACGACTCCATCGGGCGCGATCCGCATCTCAACGGCGCCGGATACGGCGGAGTCAACGCTTGCGACAAGACTGTCGGTTGAGGAGTCTCCACCGTTGAGGCTGAACGTTCCTGTGGGGCGCGTGTCGTCGATCCGCACTCGCCGGTGCAGCGCCGTCGACGCCCAGTTACCCACCGAGTCCCCGGCGCGCACGTGAAAGTACCATTCACCGTCGGCAAGATTGCTGTAGGACATGGAGGTTCCTGTGCCCTCGGCGGTGGTATCGGGCAGTGTGCCGGCCGTGTGGTCGATGACGTACGAGTACGAGAGCGCGCTGGTATCGGTCGCCGACCACTGGAACAAGGGGTCGTCCGAGGCGTACCAGGTCGTGTCACTCGGATGCGTCGACGAACTCAAGGTCCCGAGAACGGGGGCCGCGGTGTCCCCGCCGAATCCGTAGATCCAACGCGCTCCGGCTATGTCGTCCGCGCTGAGCGATCGTCGCCGCACGCCGGCCGGCATCATGCCGTACATGACCTTGGCGCTCGAGGAGTCACCCGGACCGTACTGGTCGCTCAAGTTGAGCGAGTGGCCCATCTCGTGAAGCGCGACGCTCTGGGTGTCTACGCTCCCGCTTGAACCGTCACCCCATGTGTAGGCGTCGTTGAAGACGATGTCCGACTCGATCAGCTCATCCGAAGCCTCGTAGTGCCAGTGGGCGTTCCACGCCAGGATGCCGCTCGAGCTAAAGCCCGAGCTGGCCCAGTAGACGTCGTTGTTGCCATCGATACCGGTTACGGGGTTGACCGTACTAGCGCACGTCCCACCGTAGGCGAAGGCGAAGTCCGAGACTGTACTCCAGGAGTTCGCCGCCGCCTGCACCATGGCAAGTTCACCGCCGGTATCAGCCGTGTTCGCGTTCACCCTGTACGTCTCGGAAAGCACGTGCCACTTGAGTCCTCCGTACGAGAATCCGACGTCGTAGGTGTAGCCGGCGCTCGTGGAGCCTCCGTCGTTGACCACGGTGACGGCGCCGCTACCGGCACCCTGTGGCACCTCGCATACGATCTGCGTGTCCGACCACGACGCCACGACACCCGTGACGACCGACGTCGACGTCTTGTAGAACCGTACGGCTCCTGTGCCCCTAGTCGCGCCAAACCCCGTTCCGCCGATGACGACCTGGTCTTGCGTGCCGGCGCTCTGGTTGGTGGGGGTGATCGACGAGATCACCGGAGCGGCAAGCGGGGTGATCGCCTCGGCCGCGTGGGCCGCCCGATCGGTAAGTGCCGAGGCGAGCGCCTCGGCGAACGTCATCGCGTCCCCCCGCGCCGCGCGCACGCGGCGCTCGAGCGACGAGAGTGTCTCGCCCGCGGGTCCGATCCGTCCACTCCGTACGCTCAGCACGCCCTGGCGACCGCCCATCACCGCACCATCGCCGGTGACGAACAAGACGTAGCGCGCGCCGGGCGCGAAGCGCGGGACTTCGCTCACCTCGAGCACCAGGCCGCCGATCGCGCCTCCGGGCTGCGTGATCGCGAGCGTGGGTGCCGCCGTTCCGGCGAGGACATCGGTCACAGCAAAGCGTACGTCGGTGACGATGCCGGCGCGCGGGCCCGCTCCCGGATCGACCGCTCGCGGAGTGACCGAGACGCAGTCAACGACGACCACGCGGGACGCCGAGCGACTCATCTCCTCGACCGTCATCGGAACGACCGCCGCGCATGCCGGGGTCGCCTGGATGAAGATGGCCACAGCCGCGAACAGGGTCACCGCAAGGATCGCTGAGCGTGCGCGCATCGGGTTTACCTCATGTCGAACTGACAGGTCGTTTTAGATATCGGCGGATGTGGGGATCACCGTGAGCTGCTCGGTGCAGATTTCAGACCTTGTGGGCGCGCAGGACCACGTGCCTGATCGCAAACGTCGTCTCGTCGCCGTCGCCTTCGGGCGCCATCCACTCGCGTATCGTCCCTTGCGAGTCCTCCAACAGGGCACGAAGCTCGGAGACCGTCGCCGCATCGCACGACTGCCGCGCTGCCCACCGCTCCAGGACCTGCCGCTTCTCAAACTGCTCCACGGTGTCCACGGCAAATCCGACGCGCTGCAGTGTGACGGTCCATCCCTCAAGCGACAGCGCGCACACGTGGCTCGGGTCTCGCAGGCGCTCGAAGACGTTGACATAGGTTCCGGCACCCGTACTGGTGGGCACGCACTGGTCCTGGAGCACGAACCGCCCGCCCGGCTTGAGAACCCGGAGTACCTCTGCAACGAACCGATCGACATCGGGGAAGTGGTGCGCGGCGATGCGGCAGGTGACCAGGTCGAACGTTGCGTCGTCGAACGGCAGGCGCTCGGCGTCGCCTTCGACGAACTCGATGCCGGTCACTCCCCGCTCTGCGGCGTATCCGCTCGCGACTTCGAGCATCTCGGGGGTAAGGTCGAGCGCGACCACGCGTGCGACCAGCGGGGCCAGCGCGATCGCGGTGTGCCCACCGCCGGTGGCGACATCCAGGGCGATCCAACCCGGGTCGGGGTCCGCCAACTCGACGAGACGCACCAGGTCCTCTCCGCCCGCGTGGCTCTCGCTGGTCACGTACTCGGAGGCGTGTCTGGCGAACCGCTCTCGGGAGAGAGACTTGGCGTCGTGTGTCATGCGGTTCCCTTCGAGAGTTCCGTGGCGATGCGTGCCGCCAGGCGGACGTTGTTGTACACAAGTTCCTTGTTCGCCGCCTCGCTCCCGCCTCCTGTGAGCTCGTGGATCCGTCCGAGCAGGAACGGTGTCACGTCCTTGCCGCGTACGCCCTGCTCATCGGCCTCCGCAAGCGCGCGCTCGATGACGGCGTCGATCTCGGCGTGTGGGATCTCGTGCTCGGGAGGGATGGGGTTGGCCACAACGACGCCGCCGGTGATGCCCAGGTCGCGCCGGACACCAAGGACACCCGCGATCTCGCCGGGCGTCTCGACCCGCGCGTCCACGCCGTACCCGCTCGTGCGGGTGTAGAACGCCGGGAATTCATCGGTCTGGAAACCCAGCACCGGCACACCGTACGTCTCCAGGTATTCCAGAGTAAGCCCCAGGTCCAGGACCGACTTGGCGCCGGCGCACACGACGGCAACATCGGTCCGCGCAAGCTCCTGCAGGTCCGCCGAGACGTCCATCGTGGTGGCGGCACCGCGGTGCACGCCGCCGATGCCACCGGTCGCAAAGACGCGCACGCCCGCGAGGGCCGCAACCAGCATCGTTGCCGCCACCGTGGTCGCTCCGTCGCTGCCGCGCGCCACGAGCGTGGCGATATCGCGCCGGCTCGCCTTGGGAATCCCGGGCGTGGTCGCAAGGTGCTCGATATCGTCTCGGCCGAGCCCCACCCTGAGCACGCCACCGATGATCGCGATCGTGGCGGGCACGGCACCCTCTTCGCGCGCGACCTCCTCGGCACGAAGGGCGCACTCAAGGTTGGCAGGGTACGGGAAGCCGTGCGAGATGATCGTGGATTCGAGCGCCACGACCGGCGCGCCGGTATCAAGCGCCGCCCCAACCCCGGGTGACACGAGTAGATGATCCATCACGACAGCATCGCCTCCATTCGGTCCAGTGCGAGTGACTCCGACACGGCCTCGCTCACGGTGCGCTCGCTCGCGAGCGCTACCGCCGCCATGGCCGATGAGAACGCTGCTGCGTGCGTGGCATCCATCCCGGCAAGCGTGGCGTACACCAGGCCCGCCATGAAGGCGTCGCCCGCGCCGGTCGCGTTGGCAACCTCCACGTGCGGCGGTACGAACATGACGCGCTCGGTTCCGAACGCCATGAGCGCGCCTGCTCCACCGGCGGTGATCACGACCCGACCGACTCCCGCCGCGATGAGCGCATCCGCGGCCGCATCGAGGTCGTCGGGCTGCGTCCCGGCGAACGCCGCCGCCTCAAGGGCATTGCACTTGAGCGTGTGCAGCGACTTGAGCATCTTGATCGCCCGGGGCGCCTTGGCCACCGAGACAGCATCGAGCATCAGCTGCGTTGCCCCCCAGCGAACCGCGATGTGCTCGAGCGTCTCACGGGGCATATTGGTGTCGAGCACGATGATCGCCGCGTCGTCGAGCGCGGCGGCATGCGCGTCCAGTGCCGCAGGCGTGACCGCGTCGAGCGCGCGCATGTCATTGATGGCAAGCGCCATATCCCCGTCGGCGTCCATGATCGCCAGGTAGCGAGACCCGGGGACACCGGGCGCCGGTATCGGACGCACATCGATGCCGGCTGCCCGGCACTTATCGGCGAGCATCAGGGCGTCATAGCCCTCGCCGAACGCCGTCACGAGCCTCGTGCTCACGCCCAGTCTGGCAAGGTTCTCGGCTATGTTGCGGCCGACTCCCCCCGCGCTCAAGCGCACGTAGCCAGGGTTGGAGTCCGCGGCGATCAGAGGAGCGCTCGAAAACCCCATGATGTCGGTGTTGGCGCCGCCGATGACCGTAACCGGTCCGAGCATGTGACCTCCCGCCACCCTATCCCCTCGCGAGCGCCAGCAGGGTGGCCTGGGCGTTGAGAGGCGCCTCTCCGGACGCCGGATGCACGCGCCGCCAGGTCCCGTCAGGTAGCATCTCGCGCGCGGCGGTGTTGTCGGCAAAGTACATGTCGAGTATCTCATCCCGGAGTCGCGCGATGAGCACCGGGTCAAGGATGGGCGCGAGTACCTCGACCCGGCGGTCGAGGTTGCGCGGCATCAGGTCCGCGCTGCCGATCAGGCATGTTGGCTCGCCGGCGTTCTCAAAGTAGAAGATGCGTGTGTGCTCCAAGAAGCGCCCGACGATGCTTCGAACGCGGATATGGTCGCTTACGCCCGGGACGCCCGGCCTCAGGCAGCAGACGCCGCGCACGAGCAGATCGATCCTCACCCCGGCGCCTGATGCCTCGTACAGGAGTCTGATCATCTTGGGGTCGACGAGGGCGTTCATCTTGCAGCGGATGAGACCGCTCCGGCCCTCCTCGGCGTGCCCGATCTCGCGGCGGATCAGTTCCTCAAGGCCGGGGCGGATCCCTGCAGGCGCCACCAGGAAGCGTTCGTAGCAGCAGACGTCCGCCCACCCCGTGAGGTAGTTGAAGAGCGCCGTCGCGTCATCGGCCATGCTCTCGTCGCACGTGAGCAGGTCAAGGTCCGTGTACTGCAGCGCGGTCACCGTGCTGTAGTTGCCGGTGCCCACGTGCAGGTAGCGACGGATCTTGCCGCTCTCGCGCCGCACGATAAGTGCGATCTTGGAGTGCGTCTTGAGGCCGAGCAGACCGTAGACCACGTGCACGCCCTCGGCCTCGAGCGCTCTGGCCCACTCGATGTTGCTCTCCTCGTCAAAGCGCGCCTTGAGCTCAACGAGCGCGGTGACTTCCTTGCCTTCGAGCGCGGCATCCAGGAGCGCCTCGACGATCGGGGAGTTCCGGCCCACGCGGTACAGCGTCATCTTGATCGCGAGAACGTCGGGGTCGACCGCGGCCTGCCGGATGAGGCGCACGACAGGCTCAAAGCTCTCGAACGGACGGTGCAAGATAACGTCCCGCTCGCGGATGATCGCGAACAGATCGCACTCCTCCTCGTCGTCTACGAGGGTTGACGGAACGACCGGCACGAAGGGCTCGTCCTTAAGATCCGGGCGGTCGAGCTTGTACAGCGCCATCAGATCGCTTCCGCCGAGTGGCGGATCGAGGATGATGACGTCTTGGCGCGTCACCTTCAGGTTCTCAAGCAGGATGTCCCTGATGAACGTGGGCATGCCCGGGCTGACCGTCACGCGAACGACCGACCCGAAGCGCCGGCGGCGCACGCCTTCCTCGATGGAGGACAGCAGGTCATCGGCCTCGAGTTCCTGGATAGCGATGTCGGCGTCCCGCGTCACACGGAAGGGGTGCGACTCGACGATGTGCATGCCAGGGAACAGCGCGTCCAGCCGTGCCGAGACGAGCTGCTCGATCCACACGAAATGATGAAGGCGTCGCCCTCCGCCCGTCTCGCCGGCCGGTGGACCCACGGGCACGAGCCGGGGCAGCGCCTTAGGTATCTTGACCCGGGCAAAGCGCTGCTCACCCGATGCGTTTCTGATGAGGACCGCAAGGTTGAGACTCAGGTTGGAGATGTGCGGGAACGGGCGCCCGGGGTCGAACGCGAGCGGCGTAAGGACGGGGAAGACGGCCTCGTCAAAGTACGAGTCGGCTCCCGCGCGCTGCGTCGGGTCGAGGTCGTCGTAGTCGTGCAGGAAGATGCCCTCGGCCTTGAGCGCCATGCGCAGAGCCTGGAAGGCCACTCGTCCGCGGCGCAGAAGCACCGCGGAGGCGTCGCGGACCACGTCGAGTTGCTCAAGGGGGGTCAGTCCATCAGGCGAGAGTTCCGAGACCCCGGCTGCGACCTGCTGCTTGAGTCCGGCCACCCGGACCATGTAGAACTCCGCCATGTTGGAGGAGAAGATGGAGAAGAACTTGACTCGCTCAAGGAGTGGGTTCCGCTCGTCTTCGGCTTCCTCGAGCACGCGTTCCTGGAACGATAGCAGGCCGAGTTCGCGATTGATGAAGAGCGACGGGGCCTTGAGTTCAGCCGTCATAGACTTGACGTCTCCTCCGATAGGCGGTCACGGGCAGACGCGATGAGGGCGCGGAAGACTCCGGGCCGATCGTTGCCCTCCTCCACGATAAACGATGCCACACCCTCTGCAGATGAGAATTCGCGAGCGGTATCTGACGCGCAGGCCGGTGGACGGCGCCGAGAATAGTGCGATCGATGTCGGCGGCGAACGCTCGCCAACCCAGGTGACCGAGGAGGTGCCACGCGCCTACGGCCGCGAAGACCGCGACAAGACACGTATAGCACCTGTGGCATGGTGCGCAAGCGAGTGCCGTGCCGGAGCCTAGCGAAGCGCGGTGAGTACGACCGCCACCAGCGCGAGCGCCACGCCCGCCTGCTGTGACGGACGCAGATGCTCGTGGAGTACTACGAACGCGAGAACCACGATCACCACCGGGTAGAGCGAGGAGAGCACCGAGGCGACCGCGAGCGGCCCCAGGCGAAGCGCCACGAGCATCGTGACGTTTGCGATGGAGTCGAACGCCCCGGCGCCGAGGGCTGACGGGAGCGCTGGGCGCAGCGCGATGGCATGCCCGGCACGCCAGTACGCGAACGCTCCAGCAACCGCCACTGACACGACACGGGCCACCACCAGCGGCCACAGCCCGCTCGCTGGGGCCGTTTCGGACAGGCCCACGATGCCGATCGCGAAGCTGGCGCCCGCGAGCAATGCGAGCCCGAGCGCGGGCAGATCGCGCGAACGCTCCTCGGCCGGTTCGGTCTCGGCCGAGGCGCTCACGATCACGACCGCGACCACGGCGAGCACCATCCCGCCGATCGAGAGGAGTGGTACCTGTGTGCCGCGGACGAGATCCACGAGCGCGGGGAGCGAACCCGACAGCGCGGCGGTGACCGGTGCAACGACGCTCATGCGACCGATGGAAAGCGCACCGTAGAGCGCGGTGATACCGACCGCTCCGCACACGCCGGCAAGCGCGCCCCACCACAGGTCGCTCGACGTCGGTGTTCCCCGCCACACCAGCGCAGCCACGAGCAGCATGATCCCGCTCGCGATCTGAGCGGTGGCGGTCACCGAGAATGCCGAGTCACGCTTGGAGGCCTGGCCGCCCAAGAAGTCGGACCAGCCATACGAGAATGAGGCGGCAAGGGCCAGTAGGATCATCGTCATGGTTCCTCCACGATACGCCAACGCGGTGTAGGAGCGTCACTACCGAACCGCGAACGCCGCAGCGCTGGCAACACGGTCCGGGGAAAGCAAACGGGCGCCGGTTTCCCGACGCCCGTGCAGGTTCGTCGTGCCTACTTGCGCGGCGCGCGGCGAGGGCCACCCCTGCGGGCGCCCTTGCGTCCCATCACGCCGCTCGAGAACACCGCGCGCGGCGCGGTGTTGACCTTGCGCTCGGCTGCCGGCACGATGCGGTGCGCGTAGTCGAATCCTTCGACGTCCTCGCACACGAGCGCCTCGCCAAGAACCCGCTCGATCTCGGCGAGCGTCTCGTACTCCTCGGCCGCCAGGAAGCTGATCGCGCTGCCCGACGCGCCCGCGCGGGCCGTGCGTCCGATGCGGTGGACGTAGTCCTCGGCCGTGTTGGGCAGGTCGTAGTTGATGACGTGCGAGATCTCCTCCACATCGATGCCACGCGAGACCACGTCGGTCGCCACGAGCACGCGATGGCGGCCCGACTTGAAGCCGTCGAGCGCGTTCTGGCGCTGCGCCTGAGAACGTCCGCCGTGGATGGCGGCACACGACACGCCTTCGCGCGTGAGGATCTTGTGGACGTGGTCGGCCCGGTGCTTGGTCCGGGTGAAGACGAGCACGCGGTCGAGCGCGTCACGGTTGAGCAGGGTCACAAGAAGTTCGGCCTTCTGCTGGCCGTTGACGGGGTAGATGCGCTGCTCGACACGGTCGACCGGCGTGGCCGACGGAGCGGTCTCCACCGAGATCGGGTCGTGCAGTGTGGACTTCACGATGCGGGTGACATCCGAAGACATCGTGGCCGAGAAGAGCAGGTTCTGCCTGCTCTCGGGGACGAGCGCGATGATTTTGCGGACGTCGGGCCAGAAGCCCATGTCCAGCATGCGATCGGCCTCGTCGAGTACGAGGATCTCCACCGAGGACAGATCGATCGATCCGCGGTTCTGGATGTCGAGCAGGCGACCGGGCGTGGCGATCACGATGTCGACGCCCTTGCGGAGCTTCTGCAGCTGCGGCTCGTAGCCGACGCCGCCGTAGATGACCGCGATGCGGTGGCCCGTGGCCTTGGATGCCTTGAGCGCCGTGTCCGCGATCTGCTGCGCGAGTTCGCGCGTGGGGGTCACGATGAGCGCATGGACGCGCCCGGACTTCTGGATACGGTCGAGGATGGGCAGCACGAACGCTGCGGTCTTGCCGGTTCCGGTCTGGGCACAGCCCACGATGTCTCTGCCGGCAAGGATGTGAGGAATCGTCTCACGCTGGATGGGGGTGGGCTCTGTATAGCCCATCGATACCACGCCTGAAAGGACGCGCGGCGACAAACCGAGCTCTTCGAAATTCACTTGTTCTCCTGTACTGTGGCGCTTTCCATGGCGCTACGTTGCAGACGCAGCTGATCCGATGGGGCCGAGGCACAGCACAGGACAACCGAGTCTTAAATTAGTGTCATCGCATTCTAGCAGGTGGTGGGCCAAATAGCGAATCGCTCACCGCTGTGATGTGCTGTCACGTGCCGTCACGTGCCGGTCACGTGCCGGTCACGTGCCGGTGACCTACGGATGAACCGCGAACGACGGTCACTCCGGGCAGCGGATCATCGGAACCCGTCGGCCGCAACGGACAAAGGAAGGCGGCCCCGGATGGGACCGCCTTCCTTGTTAGGTTCGGGTCTTAAGAAGCTAGATCTTGCGGACGTTTGCCGCCTGCTTCTTGCCGTTCTGGCCATCGGTGATCTCGAACTCGACAGCCTGACCCTCGTCGAGGCTCTTGAAGCCGTCGCCCTGGATCGCGCTGAAGTGAACGAAGACGTCGTCCCCACCCTCGTGCGAGATAAAACCGTAGCCCTTGTCAGCGTTGAACCACTTGACCGTACCCTGTGCCATGAAAACCATTCCTTCCGCGCCCCGCAGGGCAAAACAAAGCGACGTGACCATATTCCCGCGACACGCGGGGTGTCACGCCGCATAGCCGTGGACCGCCGTCCGGCCCAGCGAGAGTATATGACACACGCGCGGGAGATGTCACTAGGCAGTAGTTCCGCAGAGCGCAGGCCGCAGGTCGCTACCGCTTTTCACCCGCAAGCCTCTTGACCAGCTTGACCAGCCTGCCCGGCTCGAACGGCTTGGTGTAGTACTCGTTGATATGGGAGAACGTCGGGACCGACTCCTCGCCCAAGCCTTGCGCCGTGAGCATGAGGATGGGGACCTGCTTCGTCCCGGGATCCGCCTTGAGCCGACCCGCGACCTCCCAGCCGTCCATGCCCGGCATCATGACGTCCAGGACCATGACGTCCGGGGCGGAGGCGGCCACCATGTCGAGAGCCTCCTGCCCGCTGTGAGCGATCTCGACATCGAATCCCGCCCCCGTAAGGATGACCTTCTCGAGGTTGGCGATGTCATGTTCGTCGTCGACTACGAGCACTCTCTTGCCCATGCGGCTGCCCCCCAGCTGTTCCGGCCGAGGAGACTCGCCCCGGCCACGAAAGGTGGTCACTCGACGAGTGGATACCCCCACGCACGCGTGACCACCCGCCACTCGGCAAACCTGAAGAAGCCTGTCTCTAGTCCCGGCGGTAGACGTCGCGCCGGTGCCCGACCCGTACGACCCATACAACCAGGACCGCATCCTCGATCGAGTACACGATGCGGTGGTCCCCTACCCGGATGCGGTACCGCTCCAGAGCGGACAGCTTCTCGCATCCGTTTGGTCGCGGGTCGTCCGCGAGCACACCGATCCGCTCCATGATGCGAGCACGGTCGCGCCGGGGCAGCGGGTCGAGGTCCTCGAGGACCGATCGCTTGAGCGAGACGCTATAGCTTGCCATCGCGTTTGAGGTATCCGAGCGCCTCTTCGTAGGCGATCAGCGGCTCGTCGGCGCGTTCGCTGAAGGCGCGAAGATCCTCCTCGTCTTCTGCCAGCGCCGCGCGGATCGCCTCGTTCACCAGGTCTGAGACCGAGCGGTCGGTGGCTGCGGCCTTGAGCCGAAGCGCCTGATGGAGTTCGGGCTCCAGGTAGATGGTGGACCTGCGTGGTATGGGCATCTCACCTCCTGAGACATCATAACGCCATAACGTTATGACGTTCAACTGCGAGCCCGAGACGTGACGCCCGAATGGCGGTCGACTTCGGGCGCGCCGACGAGTTCGGCAGCCACGTCGTTCCAGCACTTGTAGCCACCCATGTGCGCAAGCACGAAGGTGATCTGGGGGTACTGCTCGGCAACGCGGCGGAAGACCGACGGCGCACCGGAGACCATGTCGTAGTCGGGGTCCTCACCTGCGTGGAAGCTATACGAGGTCGCGTGCGACGGTGCACGTGCGCGTGTCCGTGAAGACCCGCACTCCCGCTTCGAAGGCCTCGATGGTATCGGTCACATGGAAGTGCGTGGCGTCCGCGGTCATCACGCTCGACGTGGTGATCCTGATATCCCAGCCCTCGCGAGCCAGCTCGGCTTCTCGGTCGCAGCGGACGACGGCCGAGAGCGGATCGCCCTCGGTGATCTCGTAGCGGTCGAGCTGCGAATAGCGGCTGAGCGTCGCCGTGGGGCCGATGAGATACGCATAGCCCTCGCGGTCCTCGGTCACGGTGACGCCGGTGTCGGGGTCGCGGGTGACAGCGCGCGTGCGGTACGACGGCTCCACG
>JBASNZ010000010.1:0-6965 GCA_049657775.1 Coriobacteriia bacterium
CAGAGCGCACGCAGTCCGGCGCGAAGGCGGCGACAGTGCAGAAGGCGCTCGTGATGCTCAAGGGGATGCTCAAACAGGCGGTCGAATGGGACTACCTGCGAGCCAACCCTGCGCAGAGCGTGAGAGCACCGAGGCGTGAGCACGTGGAGATGGACTTTCTGACACCCGACGAGATACCGGCGTTCCTCGATGCGTTCACTCCGGAGTGGCGGCCGCTGTTCTTCACTGCGATCTTCACCGGCATGCGGCTCGGTGAGCTGCTCGCACTCCAGTGGTCCGACATCGACTGGCGCAGCTCGACCATCCGGGTCCGGCGCAGCGTGGACAAGGGAGTCTTCCAAGAGCCCAAGACCCGCAACTCGGTCCGCACGGTTGGTATGTCGCCCCGGCTCGCTCGGGTCCTGACGGACCACAAGACCGAGTGCGCATGGAGCCCGGACGACCTTGTGTTCTGCACGGCTGACGGCGGGTTGATCGACCAAGCGAACCTGCGGCACAGGGTCTTCGAATCGGCGTTGCGGGTCGCGGGGCTTCGCAAGATGCGGATACACGACCTGCGGCACACCTTCGCCTCGCTGCTCATCAACCAGGGTGAAAACATGAAGTACGTGCAGTACCAGCTCGGCCACGCGTCGATCACGACGACCGTTGACCGCTACGCACACCTCTTGCCGGACGCGCACGTGGGAGCCAGTCAGCGTCTCGATGCGACGGTGTTCGGCCACGGACCCGAGATTCCCGTTGACAATCGGTTGACACAGACCCCGAAAACAGTACAGGCCCCAGGCGATGTGAGCCCAGGACCTGCGGATTTATTGGTCGCGGGGACAGGATTTGAACCTGTGACCTTCGGGTTATGAGCCCGACGAGCTACCAGACTGCTCCACCCCGCAACGGGTGCGCCTTTCAGCGGAACGATAGGTTAGCACGCACTCGCCCTGCGATGCAAGATACCAATCGGGGGTGTCCGTTCGTCGCTTGGATGAATCCGCTCGCCAGAACGTGCGTTCTCGCTGGTAGAATAATGTGTGATACCTCGCACATTTCTGCGCGGAGCACTCATAGCGTGCGAACCCGCACCCGATAATGGTGATGTAGGAATGGCCCTGAAAGGGGTGGCTTCCGGCGATGCGTGCCCGGGCCTGGTGGATAGCGGGGATCGTGGTCGCCCTCTTAGTGACGGCGGGCGTTGTTGTGTTGTCCCGGGGTGGCGGCGCCCGCCCCGACGCAGGTGCCGATGAAGGCGTCGCCAACGGACTCGATCCCCTGGGGGGCGTTGCGGAGGCTCCCAACGTGACGGACTCGGGGACCGTCGACTTCGACGTCACCCTCAAAGCAAGCCACGAGGGCACCGCCGCCCTATCCCAAGAGCAGCTGACGGCATGGCAAACGTATCTAGCGGAGACGGCAGGTATCGCCAGAGACAACGCCCCCGCACTCAAGGTGCTCGTGGATACCGCCATTGACGCACTGGTAGACGATGACGTGCCGAGTCTATCCGCCGTTTGGGCGCCTGACGAGGCCGTGGACACTTCGTATATCGAATCGGTGGCTGCGACCTACCCGAACATCGTCACCGGCGACTTCCAGAGGACCGTGAACGTGTTCGCCGTCAAGAAGTCGACGGTGTACTTCGCGTACGCGCTCGTTGAGTGGACAGACGGCGGGATCACGTCATCACATACGGTTGCGCTCCCGGCCCGATTCATCGGTGACCGGTGGTACCTCAGCAGTATCGGTCTTAATACTGAAGGCCTTACGCAAGTTCAGACTGTGGCTCTCAGATAGCTAGTGGCGTCGTGCAGTGGGCGTGTTGGAGGTGGGGGCGATGACGGAGAGAAGCAGTTGGCCGGTCAGGCTCACGGTGGCGCTTGCATTGACTGTGGTGGCTGTCATGGGCCTGTCATCCGTCGCGCTGGCCGCGACGCCTTCGCAGCCACTCCTCGCTGACACGTGGGTCAGCGGCGTAGGCAAGGTGAGTGTGCGATGGTATGCCGCGACCGACGCCGATGGGCACGGGGTGGACTACTGGCTCTATCGCGATATCGTCCCCGTGACCGCCGCCCGGATCGCCTCCGGAGAAAGCACTCTCGTCGCATCAGACATCAACAACACCACCTGGCAGACGAACGCCACGGTGTCCGAGATCGCGCAGTCGTACGTATGGTACTACGCGGTCGTCGCGGAGGACGACCTTGGCAACAAGTCAGTCCCCTCGCTCAATATGTCGCCCAATCTCCACGGTTACCGTTTCGACGTGAACCTTATCGCGTGCACGCGTTGCCATTCGGCGCACGGCGTGTACAAGATTCCCTACACCGAGAAGGGTTCCTGCTACACCTGCCACGGCAGCACCGGCTTCTCCGCCCCCCTGGGCGCCAAGAGCACGTACAACACCGAGGCGTCGTTCTACGACACTGGCACCGTCTTTGCGGGCTCCAAGCATCGCAACCGGTACATGAGCGACACCAAGCAGGAGTGTGCGGCTTGTCACTCGCCTCACCGCAGCCCCTACTTCTACACCGCCGTCGGCGTCTACGATGCCGCCTCCAGCTACAGGCGCATGCTTCGCATCGAATACGCGACAAGCACGTACGCGTACTACAGCCGTAACAGCGCTCCAGCGCAGGCGAACGAGTTCTGTTTCTCGTGCCACGGCAGCTCCGCGGTCACCTGGGATGGCAAGACGATCAATGCCTCGACCGCTATCGGCGTGGTCGGCGGACCGGACGCCTACGCCAACGCCGGGGGCGACCACAACTACGCTGGTTACGCGGCGTCCGCACACGGAACGGGCGTCATCTACAGTAATGATTACGACGCCTCCGCTGCGACCACCGACAATCCCGCGGTGCAGTGCGAGGCGTGCCATCACAATCACGCCTCGGCGACCGACAAGCTGATCGACTACCGCTCGAGCGACACGACGAACGCAGCAACGTGGGCACAGGCCAACCTGTGCTACGGCTGCCATAGCGCGGCGTCGACCGAGACAAGCGTGAACACTGCGGTCACGACCAAGCCGTTCGCCTGGAACTCGCGCGACGTGAAGGCCCAGTTCGCCAAGCGGTCACACCATCCGGTCTCCGCTACTAGCGAAGAATCGGGCGCCCTGACCTGCGCCAACTGCCACAACGTGCATTCGGTGACTCGCGGAGCCACGGTCACCTCGGCATGGCAGATGACACGCGCGTCCGACCCCGAGAACACCAAGACCAACTACACGGGCACTCCAACCGAGTTCTGCCTCGAGTGTCATGACGGTTCGGCGGCCGAGGCGACCATCACCGCAAGTACCCTTGTGCCATACACGCCAGCGTTCCGATCGATGTCGTCCAGCCCGTTCTTCACGGGCTGGAACAAGGCGTCTGTGGAGACGAGTTTCGGGGGGAGTGCGCACAAAGCCACTGCGATCAAGGCGCTCGTCGGTCAGTTCGGCTGCGAAACATGTCATGACCCGCACGCGTCAGACAACGTGCGCCTCACAGCGCTCACCGCAAGCGGCGGGACGGCTAACGGCCACTTGAACGTCACTCGCGGCAACAGCACGACATATTCCGAAGAGGGGCTGTGCTACGGCTGTCACGACGGGCGTCACGGCGGAATGTGCACGTCGAACGGCTGCCACAACGCGGATATCGACTACCTCAACGTCTCTGCGGCTCTCACTGCCACGTACCCGTACCGGCACCCGATAGCTACCATCTCGGGTCGCCACTCGGACACCGAGACGGCGACCAGCCTCGGATCCGGCAACCGTCACGCCGAATGCGTCGATTGCCACGATCCGCACGCGGCAAAGACGACGTTGCATACCGCCGGCTCCTCGGAGCCCGGTGGCGTGCTCCTCGGAGCCATCGGTGTGAAGGTCGCCAGCTGGCCGGGCAACGGCGCGACCGTGTCCTCCGGCTATTGGAGCACCGAGCGCATGACCGACGAGACGACCGACTACGAGGCGTATGTCTGCTTCAAGTGCCATACCGCGTACTCCGGTCAGCCGTTCAGCGTGACGAGTGGTTCGGGCACGTATACATCCACCGACGTCGGCACCGAATTCAATCCGAGCAACTTTGGCGAGCACAACGTGCTGGGACAGTCGACCGGCATGTCCACCAGCTTCACGTTCCTGAACAATAACAACACCACCTCAACCGTGAGCTGGGATCTTCCCGCAACGGCTGTCATCTTCGACGCTGGCTGGGGATATGCGAGCCACATGACGTGTACCGACTGCCACACGAACACAGTGACTGAGGCAAAGGGCCCCCACGGGTCCTCGGTGAAGTACCTCATCGACCCCGCGTACACGACGCAGTGGAGCCTGGCACGCGGCGACAATCCCGATACGGGCAGCACCAACGAGAGCACATACGCGACGACCATATGCAACAAGTGCCATGCGGCCAACTACGTGAACATGAACGGCGCGCACAAGTACACCAAGCACTTCCGCAGCAGCTACACCGCTGGCGGGAAGTGCATCGCGTGCCACATAAAGATCCCCCATGGCTGGAAGCGTCCGCGACTCCTCGGATACACGACTGACGGAGCGTCGTACGCGGCAATTGACCTGGTGGCGCTCAAGGCCGACAACATCTCTGACGCCGAAGCTAGCGAGAACAGCGGCAGCTGGGACAAGGACAACTGCATCACCAGCGGGTGCGATACCCATAGCACCTCGCGGCAATCCGGCACCAACTACTGGCCGTAATGCTCTTGGACCCTCGATCTTCCGGGGGAGACTGGAGGGGGTTGCTCACGCGACCCCCTCCACACAGATGAACGGCACAGGAAGTACACACTTTGACCCTGAGAAACCGGCACGCCAGGTGCTAGTATGTGAGTTTGGTGTCGACCGACCGGACGAGGCTGAATGAGCAAGTCGCTTCACACAGCACTGCATCGCGGGTCCCGGGGAGTTCTCTCGCTGGCCCTTGCGGCGACGCTCCTTACAGGAGCGCCCGCGTTCGCCGCGCCCACGTCATCGGACACCACGGCAGCGGATGCCACGCCCGCCATCTCCCCCACCGTCGACCCCGAGACCCTGCGCTTCCGTGAGGAACTTGCCGCGAAGCAGGCGCGTCTTGAGGAACTCAAGACCCAACTGGACACGCTCGATCGCGAGCTTGCCATCGCGGCAGAGGCCTACAACGCCGCGGTCGAAGAGCTTGGCGCAACGAAGCAGCGCGTGAGTGCAACCGAGATCGACCTGGCCAACGCCGAGTCTGCCTACGCCGACCAGACCGACTTGCTCGAGCAACGAGCCCGCGACATCTACCGCAACGGTGAACTCGATCCGCTCGATCTGGTACTCGGCTCCAAGTCGGTCTCCGACTTCCTCGCGCGCCTCAAGTTCCTGAACGCGATGGGCGAGTCCGACGCCGAGATCGCGGCCGCGCTCCGAGCCCAACGCGACCAGGTCCGCACGACCGCGGCCGACCTGGCTGTGGCCGAGCAGAAGGCCGAGGAGCTCGAATTCACGCTCCAGGCCCGCCAGATCGAAGTCATGCTCCGCATCCAGGAGCGCCAGGAGATGCTCGCCTCGGCAGAGGCTGACCTCCTCGAGATGCTCGACGACGAAGCCAGCCGACGTCAGATCGAGGAGTCCGCGCTCATGCGCGAGATCCTTTCGGGCGCCAACAAGGCCGGCATCGAAGTCGTCCCCGGTTCGCCGGTTGAGACCGCGCTCGCCTACCACGGCATCCCGTACCTGTGGGGCGGGGCGACGCCGTCGGGCTTTGACTGCTCAGGGCTGGTCATGTACGTCTTCGCGCAGCACGGCGTGAGCCTGCCGCACTACTCGCGTGCGCAGTTCGCGCTTGGCGAGAAGATCGCCCCCAGCGCGCTTCAGCCGGGCGACGTGGTGTTCTTTGGCTCGCCCGTGTACCACGTGGGCATCTATGTGGGCGCCGGGTACTTCCTCCACGCGCCCCGTACGGGCGACTTCGTCAAGCTCTCCAAGCTGGCGGACCGCACCGACTACGCGGGCGCGCGCAGGTACGACTGGTCGTACCGCACCGGAGCGATCCAGGGCGTCTCGAGCGACCCGCTCGACGCACTGCGGTAAGCTATCACCCGCACCGATTCGCATGATCATCGAGGGGGTCTTCATGCACGACTTTGTCAATGCCGCACTCGACGCCGCCCGACTCGCAGGCGCCTCGTACGCTGACGCGCGCGTCGTACACGAACGCGAGGAGCGCATCTCCGTGCGCTCGGGACGCGTGGATGCGCTCGAGTCCTCCGAATCGCTCGGCATCGGCGTTCGCGTGATCTCCGAAGGCGCATGGGGCTTTGCCGCGACCCGCGAGCTCGACCCCGACTCGATCGCGGCGTGTGCGCGCCAGGCGGTCGCCATTGCACGCGCCTCCACGCTCACCTCGCACGCACCCGTGCTCCTGTCCGATGTCGGCGTGTTTCGCGACACGTGGAGCGGCACGTGCGAGATCGACCCGTTCACCATCCCGCTCGAGGACAAGCTCGCGTTGCTGCTCTCGGCAGACGAGGCGCTTCGCGTTCCCAAGGAGGTCGCGGTCTCAACTGCGCATCTCGGGTTCCTCAGCGTGACCAAGCTCTTCGCATCCACCGAGGGCAGCGTCATCGAGCAGTCGTATACCGAGTCTTCGGGCGGCATCGTCGCGTTCGCGCTGGGCGATGGCGAGATGCTGCCCCGCTCGTATCCCAACTCGCACGGCGGGCAGGCGGTCCAGGGCGGGTGGGAGGCGATCCTCGCGCTCGACCTCGCCGGACACGCCCCGCGGGTGGCCCAGGAAGCCGCCGCGCTCGTAAGCGCGATCCCGTGTCCGTCGACGGAGACGACCGTCATCATCGACGGCAGCCAACTCGGGCTGCAGGTGCATGAGTCCGTCGGACATCCGACCGAGCTCGACCGTGTGCTGGGCGACGAGGCCGCGTTTGCCGGCACGTCGTTCGTGCGCGTCGAGGACATCGACGCGCTCCAGTAC
>JBASNZ010000011.1:0-12268 GCA_049657775.1 Coriobacteriia bacterium
GTCTATGGCTCCTCGGGTAGGACTCGAACCTACAACCCTCCGGTTAACAGCCGGATGCTCTGCCAATTGAGCTACCGAGGAATATCAGTACGGCAGGGGCGATTGTAGCGAACGGAACAACGAGCCGCAACCGCCAGGTCGTGGCCGGGGCGTTTGGGTTCGAGTCAGGTACCGGCAAGGTCCGCGCGATATCCTCCGGGCTCGTGACATCAGCTGAGATGACGGAGCCCGGAAGCTGGCGGTGAGAGGACATGGGGTGGCGCGGACGACACACCACGGTCGGGCAGTGGCTCGACGAATGGCTCACGCTCTACATCGAACCCAAGATGCGCGACGGAGAGCTTGCCGCCTCCACGATCACGAGCTATCGGGGCCATGTGCGCAGATACCTCAAGCCCGAGTTAGGCTCGATCGAGCTGCGCAAGCTTGGTCCGGAACACGTGACAGCGCTCTACCTCAAGATGGGCACGCCCAAAGACCTCGGCGGCTACGGCGTATCGGTCCGGACGAGGGAGCTTACCCACGTAACGCTCAGGATGGCGCTCGACCGGGCGGTCGTGCTCGGTCGGGTACGGAGCAACGTACTGCGGGCAGGGGAGGGGGTCGATCGTCCGAGGGTACGCAGGCACCGTGTCCGGGCGCTCGAGGCCGACGATGTCGTCGGGCTGCTCGGCGCGCTCCCACAGGCAGGCTGGCCGCACGAGCGGCTCTTCGTACCGGCGGTGCTCGCGCTCGCAACGGGCATGCGACGCGGAGAGATCCTGGCTCTGCAGGTGTCGGATATCTATCTGCCGCCAGAATCCGAGCCGGCATCACTCGGTGTGATCACCGTCTGGCGTACCTGGGACAAGCATGACGACATGAGTCGCGGACGCTCGCCGATCGAGCGGTACCGGATCCGTGAGTGGCCCAAGTCGGGTCGCGAGCGCTACGTCGACATCGCGCCGGAGGTGGTGGCGGTTCTGCGCGCGGCGATCCTGGCGCGGGAGCGGCGGCGCGATGGGGCGAGAGGAGACTGGCATACCGGCGCCCTCAGAAGCGACGGGACGGCGATCGTCTGGGGCGAACTACTCGTGTGTGACGAGCACGGCAACCCGTGGTGGCCGGACTCGTTCTCGAGTGCGTGGCGTGCGTGGTGCGTTCGAGCCGGTGTGCGGTGCCGGTTCCACGACCTGAGGGCGACCTCGGGATCGCTCTCACTCGAGGCGGGAACGGACGCAGAGGCGGTCAGCCAGCGACTGGGGCACCACTCGGCTGCGTTCTTCTTGGAGCGGTACGCGCGGCCGATGCACCGCGCCCGGGAACGCGATGCCGCGATCATGGGCGGGCTGGTCTCGCGCATAGTCGCGCACTCGGCCGAGCCGGGACGCGTCCAACGACAACGCCGGGGGTAAGGGGCGCCATCAGGGTGCCGCACCCCGGTTTTCGTGATGGTAGAATGGGCGGCGTGCGTTTCCGGCGGGCCCGTAGCTCAATGGTGGAGCAGGGGACTCATAATCCCTTGGCTGTAGGTTCAAATCCTACCGGGCCCACCAGCATGCCTTCCGGGTGATGGTCGTCCCGGGAGGCCGCGCACACCACAAGGAGGTGCTTGGCGCGTGGGCGGTCGGATGGCACGGCGTAAGAGTGCTCGGAGCCGACGGTGGAAGCTGTCGGGGACGCTCGGCATCGTCGCGCTCGCAATCGTCGGTATCGCCGCCATCGCCGGCGCCGTCGTGCTCACCGTGTCCAACGCCGGCAGACTCTCCGCCGCGGCGGTCGACGTCGCCGACGCCGCCGCGGTCGATACCACCGCGACCGACCTTCTGGCCGCGACCGAGGCGACCGGCACCTCCGGGCTGTTGGTGGAGGTCCCCGACGTCACCGGCCGCCCGCTTGAAGAGGCGCGCCAGCTGCTGATGCTGGCCGGCTTCAACGTGATCCTCAACGCGACTCCTGCCGGCGACAGCCCCACCGGCACGGTGCTCGCCCAGGAGCCGGCCGCGGGTACCGTGCTTTCGCGCGGATCCCAAGTCATCCTCACGCATGCCGATCCGCTTGCCACAGCGCAGGGCGCCACCTCCACCTCGAAGGACCCCGACACCTCGGTCGCCTCCGCGCGCTACGTCGTGTGCGTCGACCCCGGACACCAGGAGACGGCGAACAACGACCCCGAACCGGTCGGTCCCGGCGCTACCAAGACCAAGCCCAAGGTGACCGGCGGGGCGACCGGGTGCATCACCAAGCAGCACGAACACGACCTCGCGCTCGCGCTCGCGCTCAAGCTCAAGAGTCGCCTCGAGGCCCGCGGCGTCACCGTGGTGCTCACGCGCACCACGAGCGCGGTGGACATCTCCAACGCGCAGCGCGCCCGGGTGGCCAACAACGCAAACGCCGACCTGTTCGTCCGCATCCACGCCGACGGCAACACCAACGGCGATGTGCGGGGACTTTCCACGCTCTACCCGGCCGGGAACGAGTGGGTCAAGCCGATCAGCGCGCAGAGCCTGGTGGCCGCCAAGGCCGTGCACACGGCCGTGCTTTCCACCACCGGCGCCGTTGACCGGGGGGTGGTCGATCGCGCGGACCTTTCGGGCTTTAACTACGCGACGGTGCCGAGCGTGCTTGTGGAGTGCGGCTTTTTGTCCAACCCGGTTGAGGACAGGCTCTTGGCCACCGCCGCGTACCAGGACAAACTGGCCGATGGGATCACTCGCGGTATCATGGCGTATCTCGAGCAGTAGGTATCGGGGAGGGGCACAAGTGTCGAAGCAAGGCTTTGGATTCGCGCGCGCGTTTCGTACCGGTCTTGTAGCCGGCGCTGTGTTCGTCGTCCTCGCGGGTGCGGCCCTTGGCGCGTACGTGCTCACGTCGGGCCATCTGCCCGGCCAGGGCCGTACCGATAACGGCCGCGTGCTTGTGGTTGCCGCCCTGCCGGATGAGAACGGCGACATCGTGGCGCAGGTCATCGCCGACGTGGACGCAAGCGGCACCGCGGCCACGGTCACGAGCGTGGACACCTCGCTTGCCGTTACCGTGCCCGGCACCACGTATGACCGGATCCGCGACGCCTACGCCTTTGGCGGGGGCGGCGGCGTGGCATCGGCATACGCGCGTCTTGTGGGCGGCGACCCGCTTCCGTACATCGATCTGGGTCCGGCGGCCCTGCGTCTGGCGATAGAAGAGGCCGGCGGCATCGCGCTTGATCTACCGGCGCCGATGAACGTGTTCGATGGCGAGCGGCTGTACACGTTTGGCGCAGGCCCCGTTACGGCCGATACGGATGGTTTCCGCGCGATCCTCAACGGAGCGGCCTATCTGCCCGCACGCGAGCGCTCAGCGCTTCTCGAGCAGGCTGCCGCGCGCGTCACCGCCTTGCTGAGCACGTACCCCGGCGGGATCAGCGCCGCGATCAAGGGCGGATCGGTCGCAAGCGACCTGGACCCCACTGCCGGCGGGGAGTTCGCCGACAGGCTCGACCGCCTGTAGGACGCGGCGTGACAACGCCACACGCAGGCAGGTCGAGCCCGTGCGTGTGCTTTGCGTGACATGCGGTGTTGGTGCTAGGATGCGTGTTGATCATGTAACCTGGATTCGCTGTGCGCGTGTCACTGAGGGGTTTCGTGTAAGACGGGGATCAGAGGGAGGGCTCGCCTGTGGCAGCCGATGAGGTCAAAGCTGGTAAGAGCAAGGTAGTTGTCGCACTGCTCATGGTGCTGATCGTCTTCGGGGTCCTCGCAGCCGCGTACGCCTTCCTCGGTGGCGCGGACCTGGTGGCCGATCTGATGGGTGACAGCGAGGCCGAGCCGACCACGCCGAGTACTCCCGCCACGCCCGCAGCGCCGTCGACGCCGTCGACCGCGACCGCCAGTGGCGACACGACCGAAAGCACCGAGCCTGCCGCGTCTACAGACGAGACAGCAACCGCTTCGGGCACGTCCGGCGCCGCCAGCACCAGCGGCGGTTCGTCAGCCGGTACCACCAAGCCGGCCGTCAACCCGCCCACCGGCGATCAGGCGGCGCGCATGTACTGGGAGCAGGTTGCCAGCCAGGAGCAGATCGGCAAGCTCGTCCGAGGCGAGATCTCCCGGATCCAGCTTGGCGCTGTGACCCAGTCAGGAACGACCGCCAACGTTAGGGTGACCGTGTACTATACCGCCGGTGGCAGCCTGTCGGGCACGATGGTGCTCCGCAACTACAGCGGCGTGTGGTACTTCTCCTCGATCGCCCGCGACGGCAACTCGCTTGCCGTTAAGACGGGCGCATCCGGTGACACCGGCGTGGTCTCCACCATCGTGAGCCAGCAGGCCGCCAACCAAGAGATCGTGGCCGGCATCATCAACGGTGGCTACACGAGCGTGAAGATCAACGGCTTCAGCGGCGGATCGGGCACGCAGACGCTCAACATCACCGTGAGCGGCGGCACGGCACCGGCAACCGCCGGTAGCATCGTGTGCGTGAGCAAGACCATCAGCGGCACGAAGCACTGGTTCATCACGTCGTTCAGCAAGAACTAACTCACAGCAGCAGATCGGAGACGTACGCGTGGAGCTTCGGGATTACCTGCACGTCATCCGAGCTCGTATGTGGGTCATCATCCAGGCGGTCGTGATCGTAACGGTCACGGCCGTTGTGGTGAGTCTGCTGCAGTCTCCCGTGTACGAGGGGCAAGCCAAGGTCCTTATCTCCGGCCAGGACACCGGCTCTGCCATTCTGGGGACCGCCATTTCGGAGCTGTCAAGCCAGCCGGAGCGTGGCCTGCAAACGCAGGTGCAACTGATGCAGCTGCGTCCGCTGGCAGAGAACACTATCCGAACCCTTGGCCTCAAGCAGACTCCTGACGAGCTGCTCGCGCAAATCGAGATCACGGCTGTTGGCCAGACCAACATCGTGGAGATCACCGCCAAGGCCAGTGACGCGCGCATGGCGTCCATGATCGCCAACACGATGGCCGAGGAGTTTGTGACCTGGTCCAAGGAGTACAAGCGGGAGAGCATCAAGGCTGCCGCCGACGAGGTTGAGACGCGGCTTGAAGCCTCCAAGCAAGAACTGTTGGATCTTGGCCGCGAGATCTCCCAGCAGGGAAAAAGCGACGAACTCTCCGCCGAGCTGGCGATCGCCACCGGCAGCTACACCACGCTCGCCGGCAAGCTCGAGGAACTGCGCATTCAAGAACAGCTGGAGGTCGGTGCAGGCCGAGTGGTGAGCCCCGCTGTCGTAACGGAAGAGCCTGTTGAACCCAGCCCAATGCGTAATGGCGCGCTCGGCCTGGCGGTCGGTCTCGTCTTTGGCCTGGGCATGGCGTTCCTGTACGAGTACCTGGACAACACCATCAAGAGCACCGAAGAGGCCGAGTCCATCTTTGGCGCGCCCGTGCTGGGCCTGGTACCCGCCGAGAAGTACGAAAAGGACGAGAAGCGCCGGCTCACGCTCATATCGCACCCGGGTACCGCAGCAGCCGAGGCATACCGCGTGTTGCGCAACTCGCTCGACTTCATCAACTTTGAGCACAACATCAAGACGCTGCTGATTACAAGCGCTGCTCCGGGTGAGGGCAAGTCGACGGTTGCGGGCAACCTGGCGGCGGGTCTTGCGCAGGCGGGCAAGAAGGTCGTGCTGGTCAGTTGCGACTTCCGCAGGCCCACCACGCAGCAGTTCTTCCAGGTTAGCAACATGATCGGGCTCTCGGACGTGCTCACGGGCGCGAACTCGCTCAAGAGCGCGTTGCAGCGTACGAGCGATCTGCAGAACCTGCTCGTGCTTACGGCTGGCAAGTTGCCGCCCAACCCAAGCGAATTGCTCGGATCTGAGAAGATGCATGCACTGATCAAGGAGCTTGAGGAGTGGGCGGACTGGGTGCTCATCGACACCCCGCCGCTGCTGGCCGTCGCCGACGGCGCGGCCGTTGCTCGTTGGACCGACGGCGTGCTCATGGTTACAAAGGGCGGCGAGTCGACCCGCGAAGCTGCCAAGAAGGCGACCGAGATGCTCGCGCAGGTTGGTGCTCGGGTTGTGGGCAGCGTGGTGTGGGGTCTAGAGCAAGGCGGCGGCGCAGCCGGCTACGGCTACTACGGCGGCAAGAGCGGTAAGGGCTACTACTACTACAGTGACTACTACAACCAGTATCAGGGTGAGGCGAGCGCGACTGGCCGAGCTCCCGGCAAGAGGCGCTCCGCATCCACAGCCCCCAGCGCACAGACGCAACAGCGGATCTACATCCCGCCTACGAGCCCCGGACGCAGGTTCGCGGCGACGGTCGGGCGTGTGCTCACAAGCCTGTTTGCCTTTCTCATGGTAGTCGCCATCATTACTCTCGTGGTGTACTTCGTGGATCAGGCTGCGGGGTGGGGGCTAACACGCCTCATGTGGTGGCCCCTGTGAGGGTTGGCCTGCGCCCCTCGCCGCGAGCTTGCCACAACCGGGGTTACTGGCGGCTCCTCTGAGCATGCTGGGGCACTATCCCGTATCCTGGCACCCTCGCTACTCTGTTCTGCGGCGCGTCAGTGGAACGAGAAATCGACGTACTCTTCGAGCTGTGGGTTCGATGATTGACATGCGAGATCAGGTACGGTTGCTGAATCGACATTTGGAGTTCTTGATCTAAGGCGGGTACGCATCCGCATCGGAGTCGATGCGAGGTCGCAGGGCGGGGTGATTCCGCGGCATGAAGAAGCGAGTGTGTGTAGTCGGCCCTCTGCCACCCCCGATGGGCGGTGATGCGAAGGCTTTGCAGACCCTACTCGATTCCGCGAGCTTCAAGGGGCACTTATCCGCACGGACTATCGACATCTCGGATGGCAAGTTGCGCTCAGCCGGGGGTAGGGTCTTCGCGGCCAGCAAGATTCGCAAGATCCTCGAATCTGCAATCGCTCTTCGAAGAGTGGCGAGAGAGAGCAGGCCGGATCTCTACTACCTTCTGATCGCACAATCGGCTGCTGGCTCACTTCGAGACCTGCTCTTCTTGTGGGTGATACGCTCGCACATGAATAGGGACGCTCGGGTGATCCTGCACTTGCACGGCGGAGGGTTCAGGGGGTTCTACAGGAGCGCGCCGAAGCTGCTGCAGGGGAGAATCAGGCGATCATTCGGGCAAGTTGACGCTTCCATCGTACTGAGTCCATGTCTGGTTGATATGTTCGAAGGAATCCTGCCCGAGTCAAAAGTCTTCGTTGTCCCGAATGGCGTGGACAATGGGAACCTACTCAGCGAGGCTGACCTCCGCGCGAAGATGGAAGGTGGCGCGAACCGGCACGCAACCACGTTCCTGTATCTGTCGAACATGATCAAGGCCAAGGGCTACACGGATGTTCTTGCGGCTGCAGTATGCGTTTGCCGTGAGAGAAGTGATTGCAGCGTCGTATTCGCGGGCCCCTTTCCAGATGAGCCGGAGCGTCGATCATTCGTGGCTGCCATTGCCAGTGCGGACATGGGTGACAGGATTTCGTACGTGGGTGTCGTTGACGGCGAGCAGAAGTACGAACTCCTCCGAGATTCTGATGTCTTCGTCCTCCCGACATACTTCTTCAATGAGGGCCAGCCAATTTCTATCTTGGAGGCTATGGGCGCCGGAATGCCAATCATCACTACGAGGCATGGTGCGATACCGGACATGGTTATCGACGGCGTAAACGGTGTGTTCGTGCGGAAGCAGGACCCGGCGCATATTGCAGATGTAATGCGTCGATTCTGTGATGAAAGGGACGCGGTGAAGCGTATCGGACTTGCGAATCGTGCCAAAGTCATGGAGTGCTTCACTGAGGCACAGTACGCGAGCGCCATGGTCGAGTTGTTCCTTTCTGTCATGGCCGCTCGAGATTCCTAGTTCGCGAGTTCGAGTGCAGCCGCCATCGGCTGACGACCGGTGTATTGGACAATCGCGAGGAGCTAGGTCGCATGCCGTGAAGATCAGAAGACTTCTTGGTGTTCTCTGTTCGATTCCGAAGACGGTGGTCTTCAACTTCCATGCGCTGCCACCAAGACATGCCGTTAGACTACCGTGCCTAGTCCATTGGAGGACTCGGATTGTCGCCTGTTCTCGAGGAAGTGTTCTTCTTGGAGAAGACTGCAGGTTCGCCCAAGTCAGGGTGGGATTTCCCCATATGACATATCCCGCGAAGGCATCCAGCCTGAAGTTGACAGGAAGTGTCAAGTTTGTTGGCGAGTGCAGTCTACTTGCGGGCATCGACTTGAATGTCACAGGTGAACTCGTTGTGGGGAGGCACTTCGCGTGTAATGAGGGAGTGAAGATTGACTGCAAGAACCGGTCATTCTTTGGCGACGATGTCATCGTGGGACACAACTGCTACTTCTCCGATGACGACGGGCATACCATATGCGATGCTGAGGGCGCGATTGTAAATCCTAGTTCGGGATTCTGGATAGGAGACCATGTTTGGTTCGGGAGAGGGTGTCTGACACTCAAAGGCGTGAAGGTCGGACCGGATGTGGTGGTTGGTGCGGGGAGTATCCTGACGCGCAGCGTTGCCGAAACAGATGTGGTGATCGCGGGGAATCCTGCAGCAGTGGTCAAGCGCGGTGTTGTGTGGCATGTGTGAGGGCGTGACTCAGCTCGTTGGTCCTTGCCGTCGGCGGTACGCTGCGGACGCTAATTGCGTTTTGAGCGCGTGTGCGTGGCGGTTGCGATGAATATCACGACCCTGGCGTATCGACTGTACGGTAACGCGCATCGGATCGGGAAGCGTGTGCTCAAGCCGTCAGGTTCTCGAGACGGTGTCGAGCGGTTCTATGCGTACGATGCATCGGACGTCGGCCTTCTGTCCGACATGTCGCGGGACGGGGACGGGGGGCCTTTCCTACTCAACGATCGCGTCGTGGAGGACGCCACGTCCGTGGCTCAGAGCAGACTGTTCTATGGCGAGAACATGCGTTCTGTGCCTCGAGGGCGGAAGGCTCTGCGTTCGACGGCGGCTCGCCCGTCACTTGCGCCTTCGTCGTCCGAACCTAGCGCCCTATGGGCGGAGATGATAGAGAACGCTAGGGTGCCGCGGGGATGGAGGAACGAGGGCTTGTTTCTTACGGGGTACGTGAAGGGGTCTGGAGACTGGTGTCTTTCGAGCTGGATCTGGACCAGCTCGGCGATAGCGCGGTACTACTCAACCATCGGTCGAACGGACGAGGTTATCAGGATTGCTGATAAGTTCCTTGAGGAGCAACTACCCTGTGGCGGGTGGATGGTGCGGCTCGACTGGATTGATGGTTGCGCAGTACCGCTTGTGGCGCCCAACGATTCGGCCTACATCGCCAACAATGCGTTGCTTGAGGCCTATAAGAGCGTTGGCGACGAGAAGTATCTTCAGGCGGCAGAGAGATGCGCGGCATGGATTATACGGACCGCCCGTTCAGATGGGCTCGTGTACTTCGGTCAGAACGGCCTGACGGGCAAGTGGATCGTCCGAAGCAACATTGTCGACATAGGCTTTACTGCTGGGTTGTTCTGCGAACTCTACAAGATTACGAATGATGATGACTATCTCTCTTTTGCGGAAAGGTTTGTCAGTGCATACACGCGAGTATTCTTCGATCCAGACTACCGGGCGTTCTGGACCTCTGTGGACATGAATGGCACTCCGCGAGGTGGCCACTTCGCGCGCGGACAAGCGTGGGCGCTTGAGGGGCTGATTCCCTACTACCAGATGACTGGCGATTCTGTCGTGGAGCAACTGATTGTCGACGTGACGTCCCGACTAGTAGAGCGACAGAACTTCTCAGGGGGGTGGCCTTACAACCTATCGCGGGCACGGATGGGGGAGGACGGTAAGGGAACCCCTGTGTTAGCAAAGAACTTGCTTGATTGGTACGCGCTGTCTGGGGAGGAAGAGTTTCTCGATTCCGCCAGGCGGGCGCTAATTTGGTGCGAGCGTCACACAATGCACGAAGGCGGTTGTCCGGGCGGAATCTTCTCCTACAGCGTTGAAGGAGCTGTTTCACATACCCTGTACTCGGAGACGGCGTTCACGTATTCGTCTGCGTATGCCCTGGAGACGCTGGACCTGCTCCGAAGGAGCCCAAAATGATCTGCATCAACAGGCATCGGGACTTGAACGCTGATGAGTGGGGCGAGCTCGTGGAGAGCGTAGGCGCGTTGCCGTCGCTTCTGACCGCACACAGCATAGCAATTAAGCCAAACCTCGCTGCGGGTACTTACGTTGCCCCCAAGAGTCACGTAATCTCCGATTTGGCACTACTAAGCAGCCTCATCGAGTTTGTTCACATCGTGAATCCTACGGCGAGAATATATATCTGTGAGAGTGATAGCACCGGATATGGATTTGCGTACGCCAAGTTCGAGCACCTAGGTTTGCCGGCGAGTCTTAGACTAGACGGGGACGCGCACTTGAGCGTTGAGTTGCTCGACCTGTCGAGGGATCATCTTGTGAGGGTGGAAGACCCCCGTTTCCTCCATTTTGACGATCAGAATCGACAACTCTGGCTGTCAGAGAAACTCGTCGAGTCCAGTTTCAGAATCTCACTGTGCAACCTGAAGACCCATTCGGTCACCGGTTATACGGGTGCCTGCAAGAACCTGTTCGGGTGCCTGCCTGATGCGGACAAGTCGGTCATGCATCCGTTCATACACGAAGTTGTCCACGACGTGACCCTTGCGCTCATGCCTCAATTGAGCATCATCGACGCCTTCTATGGCATGGAGAGGAACGGTCCTGTACTTGGAAAGCCAGTTGATTCGGGCTTTCGGGTGGTATCTGACAGCCCGATCGAGGCAGACTTGTGTGCGATCAAGTGCGCTGGGTTGGAAGAGCGGAGAGTTAGGTATCTGACCTACCTAGTGAAAGAAGGCTACTTTGACCTGAACGACCTGCCTGCGTGTGAGATCCCCAGGTATGCGGAGCCCGCGCCGTTCATGAGATTCATGAACCGCTTCGGGCTGACGACCCAACGGTTTGGCCGCCGCGTGGAGAGGTTCGGACACGATATTCACGCTGTCCAGAATTTTCTGACGCTTGTAGGTGTAGTGCTGCGGCCCCTGCTTCTGCGCCTATTCGATATCGAGACACTTCGCCGGGTGAATCGGAAGATCAACAGATGACTGCATGCAACGAACTCATCGACGCGATGATTGGCCTCACAAAGGCCAAGTGTAAGTCGTGGGTTGAGATTGACGATGATGGTTTCAGCGCGGTCGTGGATCCTAATGAACATCGTGTGATTGCCAGTCACTACGCTAACAGCCATCTTTGCGCCGCGCTTCTGCTGAACTCAGACACGCTGTCCCAAGACTTCAGGCTGGGGATCGATCTACTTGAAGGACTACTGTCTCGGTGGGAGATCGATTGCAAGGAATATGACTTCCACCATGACTTCAACAGCTTCGCATTGTGCATCGTCGCGGGGCGGCTGGAGGACTGCATAGGGTTCGAGGAGACAGTCGAGAAGCTGAAAAGCCTGGTGCTGAGCACTCCGGACAGCAGGCACTTCACGGTCAACTGGTTGCCGATGCGGATCTTCGTCAATCTCAGGAGGTTCGATTGGAGCCAGGACGGGAAGTATCTCCGGCGCGTCAGAATCCTAGATCGTCTGCTGGGAATGGCGAGGCACCGAGACGGGCTAATCGAGGATCGCCTACCCAAGGGGAAGAGTTTCTGTCTCCAATATGATGTTGCCACGACTGCAGGGCTAGAACTCCTTAATCACTCGGGCTGTACGTATCCCGTAGAAGACATGCTGCTGCCGCTGGTGAATGCGTGCGATCCTGAGGGTGACATAAACTACTTCGGACGTGGGTGTAACCAACTGTTCGCCTGGGGACCCTGGCTGTACTTACTGAGAGCGCAGGGGCAGTTGGGGCTACTCAGGAAGTCCGTGCTGTACGTCAGTTCCAGGCTGCCACAGATGATTGGCAACGATAATCTGCTCTTGAACTCGTTCCGGGGCAAGGACAAGGACTTCTGGTGGGACTACCACTACTGCTCCGTCTACCTGTCGCACTTCCTGCTCTGGCTTGAGCTGACCCGAGCGCTGCCAAGTCCCTGCGAAGAGTCGGATCTTCAGCCGTCGAGAGACTTTCACGGTGACACCGGATTGCAGGTAGTGAGATCCGATGCTGCCTTCGCTGCCGCGTTTGATGGGCGCAAACAGTACTTGGCAGAGCGCGGGCCCGTTGTTATGAATATTTGGACGAGCAGGCATGGCACGGTGATGAAAGGGACCTTTGGCCCGTGGCTCAGCCCATTCGGGACTCTGAATGGGTCTGCGTGTGTGCTCCTGAACTACTTTGGCCTTCTCGATCTGGTAGGTAATGACAGGTGTGCGG
>JBASNZ010000012.1:0-69909 GCA_049657775.1 Coriobacteriia bacterium
GGTCACATCTCCATCCGCCACGGTGCCCGCGGCATCAACTACGCGCCGGTCTCAGCGTGCGCGACCGGCAACCACGCTATCGGTGAGGCCGCCGAGGCCATCCGTCGCGGCGATGCCGACGCGATCATCGCTGGTGGATTCGACTGCGGCATCACACCGCTCGGCCTCGCAGGCTTCTGCGCCGCGCGTGCACTCTCGACGCGGAACGATGACCCGGCGGGTGCGTCCCGCCCGTTCGACAGCGGTCGTGACGGCTTCGTGATGGGAGAGGGCGGCGGCATCGTCGTGCTCGAGTCGTGGGAGCATGCCGAGGCCCGCGGCGCAACCATCCTCGCTGAGATGGCCGGGTACGGAGCAACAGCGGACGCATACCATATGACGGCGCCCGCTCCCGACGGCAACGGCGCCCGACGCGCGATGATGGCCGCACTCAAGCAAGCAGGACTCGAGCCCACCGAGATCTCGTACATCAATGCGCACGGAACCTCGACACAGCTTGGCGACAAAGCCGAGAGCGGCGCCATCAAGGGTGTGTTCGGCGACTCGGCGCCGCCCGTTTCCTCAACGAAGTCGATGACCGGACATCTTCTCGGCGGCTCAGGGGCTCTTGAAGCGGTTGTCTGCGTTCAGGCGATCAACCGCGGCATCGTGCCTCCGACGATCAACCTGAGCGATCCGGATCCCGACTACGATCTTGACTACGTGCCGAACGTGGCGCGCGCGATCCACGTGGACGCGGCGCTCAGCAACTCCTTCGGCTTCGGCGGGCACAACGCCTGCCTGCTCTTCAAGCGGGCGTAGTGGACGCATCCGCACGCATCGAGCGTGCCGAGGCGGCCCTCGGTCACGTGTTCGGCGATCGCTCCCTCGTGGAGTCCGCCCTCACGCACCCTTCCTACACAGCGGAGGTGCCGGGGTCGCCCTCGTACGAGCGCCTCGAATTCCTGGGCGACTCGGTCCTGGGGCTCGTTGTTGCCGAACGCTTGTACCGTGCGTATCCCGGCGCTGCGGAAGGCATTCTGACGCGCCGCAAGATCGCCGCAGTCTCAGGCGATCGCCTGGCCCTGGTGGCGGGGGAGCTTGGCCTTGCCGATCTCGTTTCATTCGGTAGAGGGGAGGCGCGCTCGGGTGACCGTGGCCGGGCATCGCTTCTTGAGAACGTGTTCGAGGCACTCATCGGGGCGGTCTACCTGGATGCAGGTCTTGATGCCGCTCGAGACGTCGTTTCGCGCCTGCTTTCGTCGGTTCTCGACCTTGAGGACATCGCGGCCGAGGACGACCCCAAGTCGCGTCTCCAGGAGTACACGCAGGCGCGGGGCGCCGGACTGCCCGAGTACCGCGTGGCGCACTCATCCGGGCCGCCACACGCACCGGAATTCAAAGTCGAGGTACTGCTCGGCGGACGCATCATGGGGGCGGGGACCGGGCGCTCGAAGAAGGAGGCCGAGAAGGCCGCGGCGAGCGCCGCGCTCGAGGCCGTCGACGCAGGATAGGGGCCCTTCGCGGGCACGTCGCTGTGATAGCATTACTTCGCGTCCGTGGCGGCTGTCCACGACCGCGACACAGGTGTCAGCCCGCGCTCGAAAGGCTCGCCGTTGTACCTCAAATCACTCACGCTCAAGGGCTTCAAGTCCTTTGCTGACCGCAGCAGGCTCCAGCTGGAGCCCGGCGTCGCCGTGGTCGTCGGACCCAACGGATCCGGCAAGTCCAACATCTCCGATTCAGTCCTGTGGGTGCTCGGCGAGCAGTCCGCCAAGTCCCTTCGCGGCAACTCCATGGAAGACGTCATCTTCGCGGGTTCCTCGGCGCGGCAGGCCGTCGGGGTAGCCGAGGTGGACCTCGTGCTGGACAACAGCGACGGCACACTTCCGCTGGAGTTCGATGAGGTCACCATCACCCGCCGCATGTTCCGCAACGGTGAGAGCGAGTATCTCATCAACCAGACGCCCTCCAGGCTCATGGACGTGCAGGAGCTCCTCCACGACACTGGTCTGGGTCGCGACACACACTCGATCATCTCCCAGGGTCGCCTGGATGAGGTCCTCAACTCCCGGCCGGAGGATCGGCGCGCGCTTATCGAAGAGGCGGCTGGCGTTCTCAAGCACAAGAAGCGCAAGGAACGCGCGCTCAGGAAGCTCACGTCCATGGACGTGCACGTGGAGCGCATCCGGGACATCCTCGCCGAGATCGACCGTCAGCTCCGACCGCTACAGCGTCAGGCGACCAAGGCGTCCGAGTATCGCGACATAGCCTCCGAGCTGCGTGACCTCGAGATCGGCATCGCGGTTTCCGACCTGCGGGGACTTCAGGGCGAGTGGGATGGCGTTGAGAAACGCGAGCGCGAGCAGGACGCCGAGGTAGAACTGGCACGCTACCGTCTTGCCGAGAAGGAGCGCGAGCTTGCCAAGTTCCAGTCGCTTCTCGAGGAGAAGGGACTGTTCGTCGGCGATCTCTCCGAGCAGCGACGTCGCCTGCAGTCGGTCCTCGAACGCCTCAACTCCGGGCTGCTCCTCTTAGAGGAGAAGGGCAAGAACCTGGTCGAGCGCCTCTCGGAGTTGCGGCAGAAGATACATCACAGCGAGTCCCGCCTTGGCCAACGCGACGCCGAGGCACAGCAGATGATCGAGGAGCGCTCCGTCACCGAGGCTCGCCTGCAGGCGCTCTACACGCAGCTTGGTGAGTTGCGTCGAGAGTCCGAGGCCGTCAAGAAGGAACGCCTCGCCGCCGAGGACGCCTTGTCCGTCGCGCTTGGCGAGCAGCGCCGCGCGCGCAAGGAAGTCGACGACGCGCGCAGCGAGCTCGCTACGGTCCAGCAGCAGCTCTCCGCCTTCAGCCTCGAGTCCGAGCTGTTGGCCGAGCGTACGGAGGCTCTGCGCACCCAACGAACGGCCGTGGCGCAGACCCTCTCGGCTCGCCGGGATCGGGTCGAATCGCTTGCCGCACGGCTCGACCGTGCACGCAAGGAGGCCGCGCTCGCCGAGTCCGACGTGGACAAGCGTGTGCGACTGCTCGAAAGCCGTCGCGCCGACCTTGCGATCCGCCGGGACGAACTCTCCGAGGTTCGCGCCGAGATCCGGGCACTTGAAGAGGTCGACCGCGCATTCGAGTCGGCTTCGCCGGCGCTCGCATGGCTCATGTCCAAGGAGCGCGAGCTCCCCGACGTGGTAGGCCCCCTGGCCGAGCAGGTCAGCACGACCGAAGAGTACGAGACGATCGTGGAGAACGCGCTCGGCAGCGACATGTTCTGCGTCCTGCTTCGCTCCTCGGCGTCCACCGGTTCGGTCGTGGGCATGCTCGAGTCCAACGGAGTGGGTGATTTCGTGCTGCTGCCGCTCGACGGCGCCGCGCTCACATGCCCCCAGGGTCCGGGCACGCCGCTCATGGATGTCATAACGTGCGCCGACGATGTGCGCGGTGCGGTCTCGTCGCTCATCGGCGACATCCGCGTGGTTGATTCGCTCGAGGACGCACTTCGCGCGGCGGCGGGCGAGAGCACGTGTAGGTTCGCCACCCGCGAGGGTCACATCGTGTGGCCTTCGGGCAAACTCCGCGTCGGTCCTCAGGCGACCCAGGACTCGAACGTCCTCGGTCGCAAGCGTCGCATCACCGAGCTTCGCGACCGGCTCGCAGCCGTTGACGCCGCACTCGGGGAGGCCGAGGCCGCGGTCGTGTCCGCCGAGGAGGCGCTTGCGGCCGCCCAGCAGGACGCGCTCGAGCTCACCCAGTCGATCGCAGGACTCGGCGCAGAGGTCTCCTCGGCACGCGAGGAGGTCGGCAGGCTCGAGCAGTCGATCACAGACATCGACGCCGAGGGAGCACGCATCGACGTGCGGGTTCGGCAGATCGAGGAGAAGACCGCCAAGGACCGGCCGACGGAACGCACGCTGTCCGACACCATCGCCAAGGGGCTCGTGCGCATCGACGAGCTGGAGGAACTGGCCGTCACCAGGCGCGAGGAGCGCGATCTTCGCTTCCGTGACGAGACCGCGGTTCAGAACCGCCTGTCCACCTGCCAGGTCGAGATTGCCGCCGTCTCAGAGCGCGAGGTACACCTCAAGCGGCGCCACTCGGGGATCACCAGCGAGCTTGAAGAGCTCACGGTGCTCGTGGAGCAGTCCCGCATGACCGAGGAGGCCCTGGAGATGCTCCGGGGACGCCTGCAGCCGCTGCACGACCTCTATGGCCTGCTTCTGGAACGCGCGGACCACTGGGCCATGCGGCTGCGCGATCGCGCCCGATTCGAGCAGGCGGACTCCGAGTCGCTCCGCTCCACGATCCACAGCGCGCAGGACGCGGTTCGCGAGGCCCAGACCGCGATCGACGACCTGAACGAGGGCATGGCCGAGATACGCGTTGAGAAGGGACAGCTCGAGATCCAGGTGCGCACCGCCGCCTCCCGGATCGTCGAGGAGCTCGGCCTGCCGCTTGAGTCAGCGCTGGCGACAGAACCCATCACCGATCGCGAGCGTGCCGTCGAGTCCGCACATCGCCTTCGTAAGCGAATCGCCAACCTGGGGCCGGTCAATCCCGTCGCGGTAGAGGAGTACGACCAGCTCAAGGCCCGGCGCGAGTTCCTGCAGCGGCAGCTTGAGGACCTGCTGTCTTCGCGCGCCGCGCTGCAGAAGGTGGTGGCGGCGATCGACCGCAAGATGAGGGACCGTTTCCTCGAGACCTTCGAGCTTGTCGATCACCACTTCCAGGAGATCTTCTCGGTGCTGTTCCCCGGCGGACAGTCCTCACTTGCGCTCACAGACCCTGACGACCCCGAGACCACCGGCGTCGAGGTCGTTGCCCAGCCCCGGGGTAAGCGACTGCAGAAGATGTCGCTCCTCTCGGGTGGCGAGAAATCGCTCACCGCGCTCGCGCTGCTCTTCGCGGTCTACCGGACGCGTCCGTGCCCGTTCTACATCCTCGACGAGGTGGAGGCAGCACTCGACGACACCAACCTCCGCCGGTTCATCGCGTTCGTGGACAGCCTGCGCAACCACACGCAGTTCATCGTCGTGTCCCATCAGCGCCGCACCATGGAGATGGCCGACGTCCTCTACGGCGTGTCCATGCAGGCCGACGGTGTCAGCAAGGTCGTGAGCCAACGCCTTGACCGTGCCATAGCCGAGGCCGAGGCGAACCCCGCGTGACACCGTCGTGGTTCGATCGCCTCTCTGGAGGGCTCACCCGCACGCGCGAGCAGCTGGGTGGGCAGCTCAATGTCTTGCTCAGACGCGGTCCTGATCTTGACGAGTCGTTCTGGAGCGACCTTGAGGACTCGCTCATCGCGGCCGACATGGGCGTGACCGCCGTGACCGAGATGATCGACACCCTGCGCGACTCCGCTGCCCGTAAGGCGCTGCCGGACGCCGCGGCGGTGCTCGATCACCTGATCGCTGAGATAGCGGGGGAGTTCGCCCCGCTTGAATCGGATTTCCTTTCAGAGGGCAGCGCGATCGTCATCGTCGTCGGCATCAACGGAACAGGGAAGACGACCACCGTCGGCAAGATCGCCAAGGAGGCTTCCGACGCCGGGCGCACGGTCCTCATCGGCTCCGGAGACACCTTCCGGGCGGCGGCCATCGAGCAGCTCCACGTGTGGGCGGACCGCGCGTCGGTACCCATCGTCGAGCGTCCGCGGGGCACGGACCCCGCATCGGTCGCGTTCGACGCAGTGAAAGACGGTGAGACGCGCAACGTCGACCTGCTGCTCATCGACACCGCAGGCAGGTTGCACACGTCCAAAGACCTCATGGCCGAGCTCACGAAGATCCAGCGCATCGTCAAGCGCGAGAGCTCGTTACCGGTCTACACGCTGCTCGTGATGGATGCGACGACTGGCCAGAACGGGATAACCCAGGCTCGCGAGTTCAACGCCGCGCTCGACTTGGACGCACTCGTGCTCACCAAGTTGGACGGGACGGCCAAGGGCGGCATCGCGGTCGCGGTCTCCCGGGAACTCGGGATACCCATCCTTCGTGTCGGAGTGGGGGAGTCGGCGGACGACATGCACCGATTCGACCCCGACGAATTCGCGAGGGCACTCCTCGGTAGGCAGTGATCGCGGTGCCCTCGAGTGAGTGGACGTTCATCCCGTTCCGGGCGAAGGACCGCACGCTTCTCGTGCCTGCGATACTCCTGCTTGCACTGCTCTCGACGATCCTCGTTGTGTTCTTCGGCCTCAACACGCCGATCACCGTCGATGGGGACTCGATGTACCCGACGCTCCACACCACTGACAAGCTGCTCGTACAGAAGAGCTACCCGACACCGCGCAGAGGCGACATCGTCTCGGCGCACGTGATCGACAAAGGACAGCCCGCCGAGGTCATCAAGCGCGTCATCGGACTTCCGGGCGACACCATCGAGATCGTGGGGGACAACGCGATCATCAACGGCTCTCCCGAAAGCGGGGAGTATGACGTCCTCACCGACCCCGCGAACACCGAGTACCGTACGCTTCCATTCGTGGTGCCTGACGGCCACGTCTTCCTGCTCGGCGATAACCGGCCCGTCTCCGAGGACAGCCGCTTCTTTGGGGCCGTTCCCCTGACCGATATCGAGGGGCGCGCCGTTGCGATCTACGCTCCCATCCACCGCATCCGCCTCATTGACCCCAGCGCGTCAGGCCCGTAGCCTAGAGACTCCGCAACCAAGGCAAGGATCCTCATGTTCCAGAACCTCACCGACCGGCTTTCGGCCGTCTTCAGCAAGCTGACGAATCGCGGCGCTCTTTCCGAGGCGGACGTGGACGCGGCCATGCGCGAAGTGCGCATGGCGCTGCTCGAAGCAGACGTCAACTTCAAGGTGGTCAAGGAGTTCGTGGCCAAGGTACGCGAGCGTGCGGTCGGCTCCGACGTGCTCAAGAGCCTCACTCCCGGCCAGATGGTCATCAAGATCGTGCTTGAGGAAATGACTGCCCTCATGGGGGGCGCCGAGGCACGCCTGACCCTCTCGGGCAGGGTGCCGAACGTCATCATGCTCGTCGGCCTTCAGGGCTCCGGAAAGACCACGGCCGCCGCCAAGCTCGCCCGACTGCTGCGGAAGCAGGGCCGACACCCGATGCTTGTGGCCTGCGACGTCTACCGACCCGCAGCCATCGATCAGCTCGAAGCGCTCGGCCGCGAACTCGATGTACCCGTGTATCGCGGGGAGGGCAGCGACGCGGTCGCCATCGCACGGGCCGGTGTCAAGGACGCCCTCGACCGTCTTCGTGACGTTGTCATCGTCGACACCGCGGGTCGCCTCCATGTCGATGAGGACATGATGGCAGAGGCGGCGGCGATCAAGGCGGCGGTCAAACCCGACCAGATCCTCATGGTGGTGGACGCCATGACTGGCCAGGATGCCGTCAATGCGGCGTCGGCATTCGCGGAGCGCGTGGACTTCGACGGCGTTATCATCACCAAGCTCGACGGCGACGCACGCGGAGGTGCGGCTCTGTCGGTGCGCTCGGTCACCGGAAAACCCGTCCTGTTCGCGGGTGTCGGGGAAAAGCTCGACGCGCTCGAACCGTTCCGTCCTGACGCCATGGCACGCCGGATCCTCGGCATGGGAGACGTGCTCTCGCTTATCGAGAAGGCGCAGGAGACGTTCGACGAGCAAACCGCCAAGGAGACCGAGGAGCGGCTCCGCGCAGGGTCGTTCACCCTCGATGACTTCTTGCAGCAGCTCAAGCAGATCAAGAAGATGGGCTCGCTCAAGGACCTGCTGCAGATGATACCGGGGGCGAACAAACTCCCGAAGGACGTTGAGCTCGATGAAGGCGCTCTTGGCCGTACTGAGGCGATCATCTCGTCGATGACCGCACGGGAGCGAGCCAAGCCCGCGATCATCAACGGCGCCCGTCGCGAACGCATCGCGAAAGGGGCGGGGGTCACGGTCTTCGATGTGAACCAGATGCTCAAGCAGTTCGCGCAAACCCAGAAGATGCTCAAGCAGATGCAATCCATGCAGGGCAAGGGCAAACGTCGTCGCGGCTTTCCCGGCGCCGGATTCCCCGGCGGAGGCTTCCCGATGCAGTAGAGCGTCCTTCTTTTGACCCTGTTTGGCATGTGTCGTATCATTGGTCGCTGCTTTTGCTCACGGTGGTGGCACAGGTGCCGCCCTACACGGAGGTGAACTGTTTTGGCAGTCAAGATCCGCCTGGCGCGCGCTGGCGCAAAGAAGGCGCCGTTCTATCGCGTGGTCGCGGCCGACTCACGCGCACCGCGCGATGGCCGCTTTATCGAGATCCTCGGACGCTACAACCCCCGCACGCAGCCCTCAACGGTGGAACTCGAGATCGAGAAGATCGATGCGTGGCTCGCGAAGGGTGCCCAGCCGACCGAGGCAGCCGGCAAGCTGATCGCCATCGCCAAGGGTGAGAAGACGGCTCCTACTGGTGGCACCAAACTCTCCAAGAAGGCCGCAGCAAAGGCTGAGGCCGACGCCAAGGCCGCCGCCGAGGCCGCTGCGAAGCCGGTCGAGGAGCCCGCAGTCGAGGAGTCCGCAGTCGAGGAGTCCGCAGTCGAGGCGCCTGCCGCCGAGGAAGCTCCCATTGGGGAAGCTCCCGCTGAGGAAGCTCCCGCTGAGGAGCCGGCAGTCGAGGAAGCTCCCGCCGAAGACGCCCCTGAGGCTGAGTAGCACATGAGCCCCACGGCCAACATCGATGAGCTCGTCGATTTTCTCGTCAAGTCACTTGTCGAGCATCCTGACGAGGTCAACATCGAGAAGCGTTCCACTGGAGACGGTACCTTGTACGAGATCTCGCTTCACAGCGACGACGTCGGCAAGGTCATCGGTCGTCAGGGCCGCGTGATCAAGGCGATCCGCACGCTCGTGCGCGCCGCTGCTTCCGTCGATGGCGGCGACGCGTCGGTGGAGGTCATAGGCTAAGCACCATGGACGCGCCGTACGTTACCGTCGCGCGCGTTATCAAGACGCACGGACTTCAAGGGGAGGTCGCGGTCAAGATGCTCGCGGACCTTCCCTTGTCTGCGCTCAAAGGCCTGCGAGTCTGGCTCGTCCCGCCACCCGATGAACTCCGGGAGACGGCGATCCTCGGTGTCAGACAGGGTCCCAAGGGACCACTTCTGACTCTGGAGGGCGTGACCGACCTCTCCGTTGCGCGAGGCGTGTGTGGAACGTCGGTGCTGGTGCGTGCGAACGACGTCGAGGGGCTCATCGGCGAAGAAGAACCCGATGTTGTCGGCATGACCATATCGGACGATGCACACGGCGTGCTGGGCACGGTCGTGGACGTGATCGTCACCGGCGCCAACGACGTGTGGGTCGTGCGAGGTTCACTGGGTGAGATACTGCTTCCGGTGATCGATGACGTGTTGCTCGAGTATGACGAGGACACAGACACGATGAAGGTTCGCTTGTTACCAGGATTGCTGGACGAGGACTAGACCATGCGCATCGACATCGTGACCATATTCCCCGACGTCTTCGAGCCCGTACTGGGTTCGTCGATGCTTGGCATCGCACGCGACCAAGGAGCGGTCAGCTTCCACGTACACGACCTGCGCCAGTGGACCGACGACCGGCATCGTACAACCGATGACTACCCGTACGGTGGCGGCTACGGCATGGTCATGAAGCCCGAGCCGTTCTTCCGCGCCGTGGCTGCGCTCAAGGAGCAGGACAGCACTCCGGCGACCGTGGCACTCATGTGCCCACAAGGCCGTTCCTTCACGCAGAGCATGGCCGAGGAGTTCGCTCGCGCTGAACGTCTCATCGTTCTTTGCGGGCGGTACGAGGGTGTGGACGAACGCGTTCGTTCGCTTGTCGACGTCGAAGTGTCTATCGGCGACTACGTTCTTACGGGCGGCGAGCTCCCCGCCATGGTCATCGTCGATGCGGTTACCAGACTACAGCCCGGTGTGCTCGCAAGCGTTGAGTCCACCGACGAGGAGTCCTTCTCGTGGGGCATGCTGGAGTATCCGCAGTACACGCGTCCCGCGACCTTCGAGGGCATGGACGTACCCGAGGTGCTACTAAGCGGCGATCACGCCCGTGTCGCCGCTTGGCGCCGCGCAGAGGCTATCCGCAGGACGGTGACACGCAGACCGGACCTTCTCTCCTCGGCGGATCTCTCTCCCGAGGAACGCGCGTTCGCCGACAAGCTCATCACCGACACCTTCAAGGAAGGAGAACGTCGTGACTGACGACGATATGGACTACACCGGGGAGACCGGGCTGTTGGCGCACGACACCAGCAACGCTGACGTTGACGCGCCCGCAGCGTCCAGCGAGGACGAGAGCCCCTCGTTCCTGCGATGGCTCCTCGAACTCGTCGTCATGGTGGCGCTCGCGTTCGCGCTTGCCACTGTCGTCCGAACGTTTGTGGTGCAGCCGTACATCATCCCCAGCGGGTCGATGGTTCCCACTATCGAGATCTCGGAGCGCGTGCTCGCGAACAAGTTCATCTACCGCTTCGAGTCTCCCAAGAGGGGGGACGTCGTAGTGTTCGATGATCCCACAAAGACCGTTCCCACGCTGATTAAGCGCGTGGTAGCCACCGAGGGTGAGACGGTCGATCTGATCGATGGAAAGGTGTACGTCGACGGCGTGGCGCTCGACGAGCCGTACACGTACGGCAAACCGAGCGAGCCGGCCGCCGTCCCGATGCCGTTCACGGTACCGGCAGGCCACATCTGGGTGATGGGCGACAACCGTACCAATAGCGCCGACTCACGCGTGTTCGGCGCGGTGCCGCTCTCATCGATCGACGGAAGAGCCGTCCTTAGGATCTGGCCGCTCAACCGGTTCGCCAAGCTCTGACAACGTCCGCGCGAGCGCGTTGCGTTAACTTCGACGCGTGGTCTATACTGTGTCCTCGTGTCTTTGGAGCATCACGCCGTCAGCATGAGATAGGAACACAACAGCGATGAACAGAATCCGTGCTATCGAGGCGCAGCAGATCCGCGAGGACCTGCCTACGTTCTCTGTCGGAGATACCGTCAAGGTTAGCTACAAGGTCGTCGAGGGTAGCCGTGAGCGTGTCCAGCTGTTCCAGGGCATCGTCATCCGCCGCCACGGCGCAGGCGCCCGTGAGACGTTCACCGTCCGCAAGGTCTCCTTCGCGGTCGGCGTCGAGCGTACGTTCCCCGTGCACTCCCCAAAGATCGTCAACCTCGAAGTCGTGACCCGCGGTAAGGTCCGCCGTTCGAAGCTCTACTACCTGCGCGACAAGGTCGGCAAGGCCGCCCGCGTCAAGGAACTGCGCTAGGCGTAACCGTACCTATCGAAAGCCCGGGCCCCGCTGCCCGGGCTTTCGTGTTTTCGGTGCCGACCGTCGTATACTCGTGCCAAGTCCGGTGCCCGAGGAGGTCGCGTGAACGAGAGCAGCGTCGCCGTCATCGCCCGCGCGCTCTCATCCGCCTCCGTCGAGGAACTCCCGCGCGCTATCCGCAGGCATGCGCGTGACAAGCGGGCGGGCGTGCAGCAGGCCGTCGCCGGCGCACGGGCCCGACTCGCACGGTACGCCGCCGAGGAGGAGCGCGTCCGGTCCCTGAGCGCGTTCCAGCGCGATCTCCACGATGCGGGCGTGATGATCGTCGCGGGTGTCGATGAGGTGGGACGCGGCGCTCTCGCGGGTCCGGTCACCGCAGCAGCGGTCGTCCTCCCGGTCGACGCCATCATCCACGGTCTCGACGATTCCAAGCGAGTGCCCCGCGCCAAACGCCCTGCCCTCGCGTTTGAGATCCGGGCGGCATGCTCGGCGTTCGCGATCTCGCACATCCCTCCGCACACGATCGATGCTATCGGCATCGCGGGCGCCACACGCCAGGCTATGCTCGGCGCGCTGAGAGGTCTCTCCCTCGTTCCGGATCATGTCCTTGTGGACGGACTGCCGCTGGACCTGGGACTCCCGAGCACGGCGATCGTGGGTGGCGACGGCCTCGTCGCCGCGATCGCCGCGGCGTCGATTCTTGCCAAGGTCGACCGGGACGAGCTTATGGTGGGCCTCGATGGCGAGTACCCCGGATACGATTTCGGCAGGCACAAGGGGTACGGCTGTGCGGAACACCTTGCTGCGATCCGCCGCCTGGGGCCGTCGCCGATCCACCGCATGAGTTTCGCCCCCTGCGCACAGGACTCGCTGTTTTAGGACCCGGTCGGGTCTGGTTTGGAGTCTGTGCAGAGTCTGTTCGGGTCTCACCACCATCCTGGTTCGCAGGAGGTGGTCCATATGGACACACAGGAGATCGGCAGGCGCGGCGAAGACGCCGCTGCCGCGTATCTCGAACGCAGAGGCATGACGATCGTAGACCGCAACTGGCACTGCAAAGCGGGCGAGGCGGACATCATCGCGCTCGACGACCGCGAGCTTGTGGTGGTCGAGGTCAAGACTCGCACGACCGAGGCGAAGGGAACGCCGGAAGCGGCGGTGACTCCCTCCAAACAGCGGCGCATCGCTCGCATCGCACAGTCCTACCTGGCCTACGCCGGGCTCGAACCGCAGAGCATCCGTTTCGACGTCATCACCGTCAGAGTCATCTCACCGGATCGCGCGTTGCTGCGGCACCACTCAAATGCCTTCGTCTTGGACGCCTGAACGTGCAGGCGACCGTCCTCACGGCCACGCTCAACGGTGTCGACGCGCTGCCCGTCGAAGTGCAGGCGGACGTCGGTTCGGGGCTGCCTTCGTTCGGCGTTGTCGGGCTACCCGACGCCGCGGTGCAAGAGGCGCGCGACCGCGTCAGGAGCGCGGTCAGGGCAGCAGGCTTCGACTTCCCAAATGCGCGGGTGCTCGTCAACCTGGCGCCCGCCCCGTTGCGCAAGCATGGTACCGGGTTCGATCTGCCGATAGCGCTCGCGATCCTCGTCGCCACCAGGCAACTGCCTCCGAGCCTTACCGAGGGTGCAAGTGTGGTGGGGGAGTTGGCACTCGACGGATCGGTGCGCTCAGTCTCGGGGCTGATCGCGTATGCGCTGGCCGCGGCACACTCAGGTCTGGACCTGATGGGACCGCCCGCGGCCTCGGTCGCGGCGGGCGCGGTCGGCGGGGTGCCATGCCGCGTCGTCGACCATCTCGCGCGCCTCAGCCAGGGGATCGTCACGCAGACCCCCGCTGGCTCGTCGGGGCCCGCTGAGCGCTTCAGCGTGCCCGACCTTTCAGAGGTATCCGGTCATGCTGCCGCACGCAGAGCACTCGAGATCGCCGCGGCAGGTGGACACAATGTACTGTTCACCGGACCCCCCGGCTCGGGCAAGACCATGCTCGCCAGACGCCTGCCAGGCATCCTGCCACCGCTCAACGCCGTCGAACGCCTCGAAACGGCTCTCGTCCACTCAGTCGCCGGCATCGATGAGCGACCGGTGCTGGCGGGAATCCGTCCCTTCAGGGCGCCGCACCACTCGTGCACGACTGCAGGCCTCGTCGGCGGAGGATCCGTCCCCCGTCCGGGCGAGATGAGTCTCGCCCACAACGGCGTGTTGTTTCTCGATGAGCTTGCCGAGTACGCGCCGTCGTCACTTCAAGCGTTGCGCGCCCCACTCGAAGACGGGGAGGTCACGCTCGTACGAGCGGAGGGACGGCTCACGTTCCCGTGCAAGTTCACGCTGATCGCAGCGATGAACCCGTGCCCGTGCGGATTCCTCGGCGACCCCAGACGACACTGCGCGTGTACACGGGCGGTCGCCGACCGCTACCGCGCACGAGTCGGCGGGCCGCTCTTCGACCGCATGGACCTTATCGTCAACGTCGCCAGAGTAGACCCCGGTACGATCGTCGACGGCGATCGCGGAGAGCCGACGGCCGATGTGCTTGCCAGGGTGCTGCAAGCTAGACGGTTCGCAACGACTTCGCGCGGAGTGCTCTCATCGACGCTGTCGGGCTCTGACCTCTCCGCTGCATGCGCTCTCAGTGCCAACTCCCGGCGCCTGCTCACCGAAGCGGGCCGCAAGCACCAGCTTTCGGGCCGGGGCGTGACACGTGTACTGCGTGTAGCACGCACCATCGCCGACCTCGAGGGTCAGACGGCCGTGGGACCCGGGCACCTCGTGGAAGCACTCCAGTACCGCTTGCAGGAGGTGTGATGAACGTCCGCGGCCTCAAATCGGAGCTCCACTACGGCGACGCGGACTATCCTGCTGAGCTCTGCCATCTTCCCGATGCTCCTAAGACGCTCTATTGCATGGGCGACACGTCGCTGCTGCACCCGGGCCTGGCGGTCATCGGCGCGCGTCGCGCGACCCCATACGGGGTCACGGCAGCAAGAAGGTTCGCGGGATGGGCCGCCACGCAGGGCGTCGTTATCGTGTCCGGCGCGGCGATAGGCTGCGACCAGGCCGCGCAACGGGCGGCACTGGCCTCGGGAGGACGGTCCATCGCCGTACTCGGCTGTGGCGCCGATGTGGACTACCCTGGCAACGCGAGCGATCTGCTCGGGCAGCTTCGAGCGCACCACCTGGTGGTCTCTGAATGCCCGTGGGGATCGGACCCGACCCGGTGGACCTTCGTTAGACGCAACCGCATCATCGCGGCGTTGTCCTCCGCGGTTCTTGTCGTCGAAGCCGGCCTGGGTAGCGGCACGTTCACGACAGCGGACTTCGCGCTCTCGCTCGGCCGAGACGTACTCGCGGTGCCGGGGTCGATACTGTCGCCGGAGTCCCGGGGAGCCAACCGCCTCATCAGGCAGGGGGCGTACGTGATCACCGACGTCGAGGAGCTGCACGCACATCTCATGGACCTGGGGCTCCTCGACTCGCCGGCGCCTGATCCGGTCGCGGATCAACGCGTCTCATCGGTCATAGAGCGCGCGCTGGCCGCAAACCCGATGCGGCCCGACGACGTGGCCCGCTCGCTCGACTTGGACATCGTCACCGTCGCGCGGCGACTCGGCGAACTGGAGCTCGGCGGCCGGGTTCAGCAGAACCGTGACGGGCGCTTCCACATCTGTCCTCCCGAGCTGCGAGACCCGCGGTACAATGCGGACGTCACTAACCGCACCATGCAGGGAGACACGTGGTAGACCGGGACTCGCCGGTGCTCGTCATCGGAGCGGGACTTGCCGGCTCGGAGGCTGCCTGGCAGCTGGCCGTGCGTGGCATCGACGTGGAACTTGTCGAGATGCGCCCCGAGACGGTATCGCCGGCTCACCACACCGGAAACTTCGCCGAACTGGTCTGTTCCAACTCGCTCAAGAGTGACGATCCCTCGACTGCTCCGGGAATGCTCAAGACCGAGATGCGTGCACTCGGTAGCCTCGTCGTAGCCATTGCGGGGAAAGCGGCTGTGCCGGCAGGCGGCGCGCTTGCGGTGGACAGAGACGCGTTCTCGGCCCGCATCACCCACATGCTCACCGATCATCCGCGGATCAGCGTCGTGCACCGCGAACAAACCACCATACCTCGCGACCGCGCCGTGATCGTTGCGACCGGACCGCTCACGTCCGCGGGGATCCAGTCCGCGCTCTCAGACGTGGTAGGGGAGAGTCGGCTTGCGTTCTTCGACGCAGCGGCACCGATCGTGGACGCGACCACCATCGACGGTACGATCGCCTTTGCACAGAGCAGGTACGACAAGGGTCAAGGCGCCGACTACCTGAACTGCCCGTTCGAGCCCGACGAGTACGAGCGGTTCATCGAAGCGCTCGTATCGGCAGCGCGTGTCGTGGGCAAGGACTTTGAGACCAAGGAGTTGTTCTCGGCCTGCCAGCCGATCGAGGAGATCGCCAGAAAGGGCGTCGACGCCCTGCGTTTCGGTCCCATGAAGCCCGTAGGTCTTACCGACCCCAGAACCGGGCGGAGACCCTGGGCCGTTCTCCAGCTTCGTGCCGAGAATGCGGCGCGCACGGCGTACAACCTCGTCGGGTGCCAGACGAATCTCACGTTCGCGGAACAGCGTCGCGTCTTCTCACTCGTTCCGGGTCTTGCCGCTGCCGAGTTCCTCCGGTACGGAGTGATGCACCGCAACACCTTCGTGGACGCGCCCTCGCTTCTGGGTCCGGACCTGGCGGTCCGTACGAGCCCCCACGTCCGCATCGCCGGACAGCTTGCCGGCACCGAGGGCTACATGGAGGCCGCGGCAGGAGGCCTGCTTGCAGCGCTTGGCGTGGCGACAGCGCGGATGGGCGCCGTGCTGCAGCCGCTGCCGCCCGAGACTGCTCTCGGTGCGCTCATCGCGTACGCGACCGACCCCGGCACGGCGGGATACCAGCCGATGCACGTCAACTTCGGGTTGCTGCCGTCGGCTCCGGCGGGAGTGCGCGGCAAACGGGACCGCCACGCCACGGTCGCCGCTGCTGGGGCGGTCGCACTCAACCAGTGGGCCGAGAACAACTCCGCGCTGCTCGAACCAGCACTGCTCGCAGTGCACGACCTGGGTGCCTCGCGATGAGCGATGCCACACTCGACGAGCTCGTCCAGCGATTCCTCTCGCACCTTGCGGACGAGCGCAACCTTTCACCTGCGACCGTCCGGGCATACGCCTCGGACCTGGCCCAGTTCTCCAGCTGGTGCGCTCGCACCGGACGGGATCCTCGTACTCTCGAATACCGGCAGCTGCGCGGCTATCTGGCCGAGTTGGACCAGGCTCGATACTCTCGGCGCACCGTCGCACGCAAGCTGTCAGCCATGCGCTCGTTCTTCCGTTTCCTCAACGCGGGTGACCTTGCGCACAACGACCCCGCCTCGGTCATCGCCGCGCCGCGAGCACCCAGACGACTTCCGGTCGTCGCGTCCCACGACCTCGTCTCCCGACTCTTGGAGACGCCGGACTCCGAAACGTCCGCCGGGCTGCGGGACCGTGCCATCCTGGAGTTTCTGTATGCTACCGGCGCTCGCGTTTCGGAACTCACTGCGCTGGACATCTCCCACATCGACCTGCGCGGCGGCTCGGTTCGGCTCTTTGGCAAGGGATCCAAGGAGAGGATCGTGCCACTCCATCACACGGCCGTTGCGCGCATCCAGGCGTACCTGCAGCAGGCCCGTCCCACCTACGCGCGCGCCACCTCCGAAGATGCGCTGTTCCTGAACCGTCTCGGCACACGGCTGACCGCGGACGGCGTCAGGCGTCTACTCAAGAAGCATCTGGCCACACTCGGCGAATCCACCGGCATGTCGCCGCATGCGCTGCGGCATTCCTTCGCCACGCATCTCCTCGAAGCTGGCGCTGACTTACGCACTGTTCAGGAACTCCTCGGACACGTTGCCCTGTCCACCACCCAGATTTATACTCACGTCAGCACGCAACGTTTGCGCGACATCCATCGCAACGCCCATCCGCGCAGTTAGGTGGAAGTAACGGCTGAATGAAGTCCGCTCAGGGGGGAGACATCGCGCAGTGCTGGGCTGCCTACAAGCAGTCCGGCGATGCCATTGCGCGTGAGAAGCTGATCCTCAATTTCTCGCCTCTCGTGAAGTATGTGGCCGGGCGTCTCTCCTCGAACCTGCCCCAGACGGTCGACACGTCCGATCTCATCTCGTACGGAGTCTTCGGCTTGATCGACGCCATCGAGAAGTTCAATCCCGAGCGCGGCATCAAGTTCGAGACCTATGCCATAGCGCGCATCAAGGGAGCCATCATCGATGAGCTCCGTGCCATGGATTGGGTGCCTCGTTCGGTGCGGTCCCGTGCACGCGAGATCGAATCGGCATATGTCGTGCTCGAGAACCGGCTCAAGCGGGTCCCCACGGACGCCGAAGTCGCGGACGAGATGGGCGTCAGCACGAGGGAATTTCAGGACATCCTGACCAAGTTGTCGTATACGTCGGTCGTTTCGTTCGAGGAGTTGTGGACGGGCGGACAAGACAGGGACGACAAGGGGTCGGCAGTCGCCACGATCAAAGACAACACCGCCGAGGACCCGGTGCAGGTGTTCGAAACGGCCGAGGTCAAAGAGATCCTCTCCTCAGCCATAGAACGACTCCCCGAACGGGAGAAGGTCGTGATCGCGCTCTACTACTACGAAGGACTCACTCTCAAAGAGATCGGCGCGGTCCTTGGGGTGACGGAGTCAAGAGTCAGTCAACTTCACACCAAGGCGGTCTTGCGTCTGCGTGCACGACTCCACGCCGCGCAAGGGTACGTGCCCGCAGTCTGAGTAAAGGAGCTCCCAGGTGGCATCCGAGCGCATCCTGGTCGTTGAAGACACCGAGTTGCTTCGCCGCATCTACCAGGACAAACTCACTGCGGACGGCTACACCGTCCACACCGCGGCTGATGGTTTGGAGGCCCTTAACGTCATCCGCACAACACCACTCGACCTTGTCCTGCTCGACTTGATCATGCCCCGCATGGGCGGCCTCGAGGTTCTCGAGACCATCAAGGCCGACCCGCGCCTCTCCGCGATCCCGGTAGTCATTCTCACGAACCTGGGCGAAGAGACGTCGATCGAGCGCGCTGTCTCACTCGGCGCGGTGGACTACCTCATCAAGAACGCCGCTAAACCCTCCGATGTGGTGGCCAAGATACGTCTTGTCCTCGATAACCTGGGCGGTTCCACCAAGGCGAGCGAGTCGTTCAGGCTAGCTATCAAGGACCGCGAAGCCGACGCCGACGCGTTCATCGCCGCCGCCAGCCTCCCGCGGCGTTTCTGGTGCCCGGCCTGCGAGGTCGGACTCGTCGTCGAGGTGCTACCCGACTCGGATCGAGAGGGCTGGTACCTGGCCCACGTGATCTGCCCCATGTGCGGACGCGAGTTCTAGCGCTTCGCACGAGGGAATCTGCACGAGGGAATCTGCACGAGGGAATCTGTGGCGTCTCCCGAAGCTGTGTGATAAAGTATCGAGGCTTGTGACAACGCACGCCCGTGGATCGATGCGCCGGGTGCCGCACGAAGTGTGGTGGCGACTATCGGGATGAAGCGGGCGGAGGAAGAACCGACCAGGAGGTACCATCATGGCCGCAGTATCTATGAAGTCATTGCTTGAGGCGGGTGTCCACTTCGGACATCAGACCCGCCGCTGGAACCCGAAGATGAAGCCGTACATCTTCACCGAGCGCAACGGCATCTACATCCTCGACCTCCAGCGCACCCTTCGCGAGATCGACCTCACGTACCGATTCGTTCGCGACATTTCGGCGCGCGGTGGCAACGTGCTGCTCATCGGCACCAAGAAGCAGGCACAGGAGTCCGTTGCCAGTGAGGCCGAGCGCGCGGGCATGCCCTATGTCAACCAGCGCTGGCTCGGCGGCATGCTTACTAACTTCGTGACCATCCGCAAGCGGATCGCCCGCATGGTCGAGCTTGAGACCATGGAGGACAACGGCTCTATGGCCGCGCTTCCCAAGAAGGAGGCCCTCAAGCTCCGTGCCGAGCACGGGAAGTTGAAGAAGAACCTTCAGGGCATCCGGGACATGAAGGACATCCCCGCGGCCGTCTTCGTGATCGACACCAAGCGCGAGGCCATCGCCATCGCGGAGGCCCGTCGCCTTAAGATCCCGATCATCGGACTCGTAGACACCAACGCCGACCCGGACGAGGTGGACTACGTGATCCCGGGTAACGACGACGCTATCCGTTCGGTCAATCTGATCTGCCGCATCATCGCAGACGCCGCGATCGAGGGTCGGGCCGCGGCTGGCATCATCTCCGAGCCGGTCGTCGTCGCCACCGAGCTGGCCGCCGAGCCCGCCGCCGCGCCTGATACCCAGGCGATGCCCGAGGCGGAGACAGTCGTTGCCCCTGCGGCCGAGGCCGTCGCCGAGGAACCCGCCGTTGTCGAAGAAGTACCCGCACCTGAAGAAGCACCCGCCAAGTAGACACCCGCTCGGCAGCAGATTCGCTGTCGCACGCGTTGGAGGTATAGCTATGGAGATCACAGCAGGAATGGTCAAGGAGCTGCGCGAGATCACCGGCGCAGGAATGATGGACTGCAAGAAGGCGCTCGCCGAGGCCGATGGCAACATCGAGGCCGCTGTCGACGTCCTTCGTACGCGCGGACTCGCCGCTCTCGCGAAGAAGGCTGGCCGCGCCACCAACGAAGGCGTCGTCACCGCGTATGTGGCTGACGGTGCCCGTGTCGGCGTCCTCGTGGAGGTCAACTGCGAGACCGACTTTGTCGGCCGCAACGACCAGTTCCAGAACTTCGTCAACGATCTGGCCGCGCACATCGCCATCGCCGCTCCCGCGGATGTACCGGCTCTGATGACTCAGACGTTCACCGGTCGCGAGCACACGACGGAGCAGGTCCTGGGCGAGGTCGTGAGCAAGCTCGGCGAGAACATGGGCATCACGCGCTTCGTACGGCGCGAAGTCTCCGGCGTCGGTGCTCTTGGCAGCTACATCCATATGGGTGGCAAGATCGGCGTCCTCGTCGAGGTCTCCCTTGGTAACGCGGCCAACGCGAGCAACCCGGCTGTCGCGACCTTCATCAAGGACGTCGCAATGCAGGTCGCAGCCGCTGCACCGATATCGGTGGGACGCGAGTCCGTACCGGCCGACGTCGTCGCCCATGAGCTGTCGATCTACAAGGCGCAGGCAGCCGAGTCCGGCAAGCCTGAGGCCATCCAGGAGAAGATGGCGGAAGGTCGCCTCCAGAAGTTCTTCAAGGAGGTCTGTCTCGTTGAGCAGGTCTTCGTGAAGAACCCTGACATCACGATCAAGGATCTTACCGCACAGGTCTCCAAGGAGATCGGCGACACTGTGAGCGTTGTGGCGTTCGATCGCTTCCAGCTTGGTGAGACCGGTGAAGGCGGCGGCGAGTCCTGCGGCTGCTAGTCCAACCGCACGTATCGAGCCAACGAGGCGGTGCGCACGCGCCGCCTCGTTGTTCTAGAATCGGCAAGGAACGGGCTGCATCGCCGCAATCGAACGCGCATCCGAGAGGGAGGGTCATGGCCGCATTCCAGTTCAAGCGAGTCCTGCTCAAGCTTTCGGGGGAAGCCCTCATGGGCGAGCTCGGGTACGGCATCGATCCGGCCGTGCTCGAGTCACTCTCGGCCCAGATCAAGGCCGTCCACGAAGCCGGTATCGAGATTGCGATCGTTGTCGGCGGCGGCAACATCTTCAGGGGTCTCGCTGCCTCGGCCCAAGGGATGGACCGTGCGCAGGCCGACTACATGGGCATGCTCGCGACAGTTATGAACGGCCTGGCGCTGCAAGACGCGCTGGAGCGCGAGGGCGTCTTCACCAGGGTCATGAGCGCGATCGTCATGCAGTCGGTGGCCGAACCGTACATCCGTCGGCGCGCCATCCGGCACATGGAGAAGGGCCGCGTGACCATCTTCGCCGCCGGCACGGGCAACCCGTACTTCACCACCGACACCACGGCTGCACTCCGCGCCCTTGAGATCGGTGCAGACTGCATCATGAAGGCCACCAAGGTCGACGGCGTCTATGACGACGACCCCAAGACCAACCCCGACGCCGTCAGATTCGACGAGCTGAAGTACATCGAGGTCCTCAATCGCGGTCTTCGTGTCATGGACACCACGGCCGTTTCGCTGTGCATGGACAACGATCTGCCGATCATCGTTTTCAACATGGAGGTGCCGGGCAACATCGAACGCGCGCTGCGCGGCGAACCGGTCGGGACCATCGTCAGAGGAGGCGCATAGATGTCAGCCAAGAATCTCGCTGAGGCGAACGAACACATGGCCAAGGCGCTTGCCGCCCTTGCGCACGAGTTCAGCAGCGTTCGCACCGGCCGCGCGTCAGGCTCGCTCCTTGAGAAGATCCAGGTGGAGTACTACGGCACGCTGACACCCTTGATGCAGATCGCCTCGGTCAGCGTCCCTGAGCCGCAGATGCTCGTCATCAGCCCCTATGACAAGACCGCGATGAACGCCATCGAGAAGGCTATCCTCGCGTCCGACCTGGGGCTTAACCCGTCGAACGACGGCCAGGTCATCCGTCTGCCGTTCCCGCCGCTCACCGAGGAGCGGCGCAAGGACCTCGTCAAGCTCTGCCGGCACTACGCCGAGGAGTCCCGCGTGGCCGTCCGCAACATCCGTCGGGACGTGAATGAGCATCTCAAGCGCTCCGAGAAGGAGGGCGAGATCTCCGAGGACGATCTGCGTCGCGCGGAGATCGAGGTCCAGAAGGCGACCGACGCTCACATCAAAGAGATCGACGAGATGATCAAGCGCAAAGAACTGGAGATCTTGGAGGTCTAGATCTCATGGCCCCGACTCAAGAATCGCTCCAGGCGTTCTTCACGTCCAAGAGGGATCGTGAACTCCTGTCGCGACTCCGGCCCGAAGATGTTCCCCGGCACGTCGCCATCATCATGGATGGCAACGGACGCTGGGCGTCCAAGCGCGGTCTGCCGCGAGCTGCGGGGCACCGGGCGGGAGTCAAGGCCGTTCGAGACACCCTTGCCGCGGCGATCGAACTCGGCATCGAGTACGTCACCGTCTACTCGTTCTCCAGCGAGAACTGGCGGCGTCCTGCGGACGAGGTCCGCACGCTCATGGGCTTGTTCGTCGAGGTGCTCGAGCGTGAGCTCGACTCCCTCCAGAGACTCGGGATCCGTGTGCGCGTCATCGGCCGGGAAGAAGAGGTTCCCTCGGACACGATGACGGCGTTTCGGCGGACCGAGGTCAAGACCGCCGGTAACGAACGTCTCACCTTCGTGGTTGCGCTCAATTACGGCGGGCGTGCCGAACTCGCGGACGCCGCTCGCGCGATCGCCGCTGACGTCGCTGACGGAACTCTGTCAGTTTCCGACATCGGGGAGGATGCCCTCGCGCGGCACCTTTACACCGTCGAGATACCCGACCCCGATCTGGTGATTCGGACAAGCGGGGAGATGCGTGTGTCCAATTTCTTGCTGTGGCAGATCGCGTACAGCGAACTCTGGGTCACTGCAACGCTGTGGCCCGACTTCTCACGGCACGATCTGCTTCGTGCCGTTGTCGATTTCCAGCGCCGGGATCGCCGTTTCGGGGGTGCCAGGTGACGCAGACTGCACCCAAGACGGGAAGACTCCGTGATTTCGGCGTGCGGCTTGCCACCGCGCTCGCGATCGGCGTCGCATTCATCGGAAGCATCGTCTTCATGGGACCCGTCGGGCTGGCGCTTGTCGTCGCCGTGGTCGCCACAGCTGCCGCAGCGGAGTTCTTCGGCATCCTAAGGCGTGAGCGGCGCCTTCCCAACGAGCTCTTCGGACTGGCCGCGGTTGCCGCCATGCCGTTTGCCGCCGCGTTCCGCGGACTCGAGGGTCTGACAGCCGTCATCAGTCTTCTCGTCATCGGATCGCTCCTGTGGCACCTCGCGTTCAAGCAGGTTCGCGCGTCGGACACCGCGGTTACCGTGTTCGGTGCGGTGTACGTCGGCTTCGCGCTCGCGCACCTGGTACTCATCAGGCAGCTCGACGGTGGAACCGAACTGGCGTTGGCCACCGTTGCGAGCGTATGGGCCAACGACACCTTCGCGTATCTCGTGGGCACGTCCATCGGCCGCCACAAGATGGCGCCCCACATCTCGCCCAACAAGAGCTGGGAGGGCTTCATCGCCGGAACCCTCTTCACGACAGCGGTTTGGGTGGCCCTCGCGTTTCTTACCGATACTGGCTTGAGTATCTGGTGGCTCGTGTTCGTGGGTATCGCGGCGTCGCTTGCGGCGGTCGTTGGCGATCTGGCCGAATCCCGACTCAAGCGGGAGGCCGCGCTCAAGGACTCGGGAAACATGCTTCCGGGACACGGCGGATTCCTCGACCGCTTCGATTCGATGATCCTCGTGTCCATCGTCACGTACTACATGCTCGTGTTCGCGGGTGCCAAGTGACGGCCCCGCTCAGGATCGCCGTCCTCGGCTCGACCGGCTCCATCGGCCGTCAGACGCTCGATATCGCGGCGCGGTACCCCGACCGGGTGCAGGTGGTCGCACTGGCCGCATACGGCAATATCACCCTCCTGGCCGAGCAGGCCGCCGCGTTCTCGGTGTCCGACGTTGCCATTGCCGATGCGAGCCGGGCCTCGGCTCTTGCCACGCTCATGCCTGATGCGCGGATCGGTTCGGGCTCTGCTGCGGTTGCAGCGCTCGCGGAGCACCCCGAGGTCGATATGGTGTTGAACGCCCTTGTCGGCGCCGCAGGTCTTCGAGCCAGCATCGCCACGTTGGATGCCGGCAGGCGCCTGGCGCTTGCCAACAAGGAGTCTCTCGTCGTTGGTGGATCGCTTGTCATGTCCCGCGTGCAGCGGAGCGACCAGATGATCCCGGTCGATAGCGAGCACTCCGCGATCTTCCAGTGCCTCCTCGGCGAAGCGCACCAGGAGATCGCCCGGATATGGCTGACCGCTTCGGGCGGTCCGTTCCGGGGCCGGACGCTTGCCGATCTGGCCGACGTCACGGTCGATGAGGCGCTGTGCCATCCGCGCTGGACCATGGGTCCCAAGATCACCATCGACTCGTCGACCCTCATGAACAAGGGACTCGAGGCGATCGAGGCGCATCACCTCTTCGACACGTCCTACGATCGCATCAAGATCGTCATCCACCCGCAGTCATGCATCCACTCGATGGTGGAGTACGCCGACGGCAGTGTTAAGGCTCATCTGGGCGCCACAGATATGCGCATCCCCATCCAGTACGCGCTCAGCTTTCCCGAGCGGTGGCCTGCGCCGGTCGAACCCATCGACTTCGCAACTCTCGCACGGCTCGATTTCGAGGAGCCGGACTATGAGTCCTTCCCGTGCCTTTCGCTGGCTCTGGAAGCGGGGAGGACCGGAGGCACCATGCCGGCGGCGATGAACGCCGCCAACGAGGTCGCCGTCGCAGCATTCCTCGCTCGCGAGGCGCGATTCATCGACATTCCTCGCGTGGTAAGTACCGTCATGGAGTCCCATGACGCGTCGAAGCCGACATCCGTCGACGACCTCGAGGATGTCGACGCTTGGGCCCGCGAGGCTGCACAGCGGGCGCTCTGAACTCTGGCGCAGCGTTTGCTCGAACAAGACACCATCGACCGTTTCCAGCTGCAGGAAGGGCGTGACACATGACGGGCGTGCTCTCTGCCCTGAACATCGTGTTCTGGGGCGTTCTGACGTTCTCGATCCTTGTCGTCCTGCACGAGGGCGGCCACTTCCTCGCGGCTCGAGCGTTCGGCGTGAAGGTCCACGAGTTCATGATCGGACTTCCGGGCCCCGCGATACGCCTGGAAACCAAGAGGACCACGTTCGGGATAACGGCATTTCCCCTGGGCGGCTACGTACGCATCGCCGGGATGGAGCCTGGTCCGGAAGACGAGAGACTCGCCGATGCGCTCAAGGCGATCGCTGTCGCGGGAAGGCTCGATATCGCGGGCGTTGCGCGCGCGCTCGTTGTCGACCGCGACCGCGCAACAGCCCTCGTCACCTCGCTCGAAGACTATGGCGCCGTCGTGCGGGACGATCTTCACGACTACTCGCTCGTCCCCGAACTGGACGCATCACTGGAGGCCGACGCGCTGCTTGCCCGGGCTCGCGGATGGACGTTTCGCGGTCTTTCAACGCCGAAGCGGATCGCCGTGCTTGTTTCGGGCGTCGCGGTCAATCTGCTCACCGCGATCCTGGTGTTCACGATCGTGCTGGCCATCTTTGGCAACTACGAGGCCGGACTCACCCTGGACTTCGTTCAGCCTGGAGCGCCGGCTGCCGAGGCGGGGCTCAAGATCGGCGACACCCTCTCGCAGCTTGATGGCACCTCGTTGGAGTCGTGGGCGCAGTTCCAGCAGATGATGAACGTGACCCACGAGGGTGACACCGTAGTCGTCACGTACGTGAGGGACGGCACCGAACACAGCGCAGAGATCGTGCTCGCCGACCTTGAGGGTCACGGATTCCTGGGCGTGCGGCCCGGCTTCGTCAAGGTCGACTACAGCGTCATGCAGGCGCTCGGGATGAGCTTCAAGTGGACAGGGATGGTCTTTGCCGCGATCATCGACTTCTTCAAACCCGCCACGTTCGCCACGTCTGTCGAGAACTCGCGGGGTGTGGTCGGCATCAGCGTCATGGCCGCGGACGCCGCCAAGGCCGGCCCACTCGACTACGCATGGCTCATCGCGCTGCTCTCGCTGTCGCTCGGCGCGATGAACATCCTTCCGATACCGCCACTCGACGGTGGTAAGGTCGCCGTGGAGATCATCGAGCGCATCGCTGGACGCCCCCTTGGTCGCAAGCTCTCCATCGCGGTCAGTGCAACGGGCGCGGTGTTGCTCTTCTCGCTCATCGGTTACCTCATGTATGCGGACGTGGTGCGGCTCGCTCGCTAAGACGCGAAGGGGGAGGGCGAACACATGGCGCAACGTCACCAGACACGTCCGGTCATGGTCGGCGCCATCCTGTTGGGCGGTGGAGCCCCGATCGCCGTGCAGTCGATGACCAACACCGACACCAGGGACCCGGCGGCGACACTCGCACAGATCGGCAGACTCGCTGAGGCGGGCTGCGAGATCGTCCGGGTCGCGATCCCTCACGCCGACGCGCTCGCCGGGTTCGGCGAGATCTGCGCAGAGAGCCCCCTGCCCGTTGTGGCTGATATCCACTTCGACCACCGACTCGCCATCGAGGCGGTCCGCCTGGGCGCCGCAAAGCTGCGCATCAATCCGGGCAACATCGGCTCCCTCGACCGCGTGGACGCCGTCATCGACGCCGCAGGCGCGGCAGGGATCCCGGTCCGCATCGGTGTCAATGCCGGTTCGCTCGCACCCGAGTACCGCGATCTGGACTGGTCGCTTCCCCAGAAGCTCACCGCGAGTGCGGTGGCGTTCTGCGATCACGTGGCCGGTCGTGGGTTCGAAGACATCGTGGTGTCCGCCAAAGCCTCTTCAGTGAACGCGACCGTGGAATCCTACCGCTCTCTCGCTCACGAGGTCCCGTACCCTCTACACATCGGTGTGACCGAGGCCGGTACCAGCCTCTCGGGCACGGTGAAGTCCTCTGTAGGGCTGGGGATCTTGCTCGCCGAGGGCATCGGAGACACGCTCCGCGTCTCACTCACGGCAGATCCGGTCGAAGAGGTCATCGTGGGCTGGGAGATACTCGCCGCACTCGACATCCGTCGGCGCGGCCCCGAACTCATCAGCTGCCCCACCTGCGGGCGCTGTGAGGTTGACATGGTCCCTATCGCCCAGGAAGTCGAGCGTCGCCTGCGCACCATGTCCGTACCGCTCAAAGTCGCGGTCATGGGTTGCATCGTCAACGGACCGGGCGAGGCCCGGGAGGCGGACGTCGGCGTGGCGTCCGGCAAGGGTGTGGGACTCGTATTCCGTGGCGGCCAACCCGTTCGCAAAGTCCCCGAGGCACGCATCGTAGACGCGCTCTTCGAGGAGATCGGCGATCTGATGCGCGAGTCCGCCTCGGAGTAGTGCACGAGCGCACCGTAGCATCACGGCCGCGCGCCTGGTATCCTCAGGGACTGAAACGAGCTATTCAGACGAACGGGGGAGTCATGGCTGATAAGGTGCGCGTGGCGATAGTGGGCGGGGGCCGTACCGGCACTCCGTTGCTCGAGGACTTCCTCAAGCGCCCGTTCGTCGAGGTTGTGGGGGTTGCCGACAAGGACACCGCCAGCGCTGGCGCAATGCTTGCGCGGGAGCGCGGGATCTTCTTCACCGAGAACGCTAGCGTGCTTGCCGCCAAGGGTGCGGACATCGATGTGATCATCGAGGTCAGCGGCGATCCAGCGGTGAAGCCCGCACTCAAGGACGCCTTCATCGCGCAGGGGAACAAGAACACCATCATCGTGCACGACATGATCGCGCGGCTCATCCTGAGCCTCTCATCCAACGCGGACCATCTCGTTGAGACCTATCACCCCGAGGACCGGGGTATCGGCTAGACTGTTCAGCGTCACCGTTGGACCTTCTCGGGCGTCGGCGGCAGCCGGCGCCCGTGCGCTACCTCACTTGAAGGAGTACTCATGCCCGTCGCACTCAAGATGTCGCGGCTCTACGCGCCCACCCTCAAGGAGGACCCCTCCGAGGCGGAAGTGACCTCTCACAAGCTGCTGCTCCGCGCGGGCATGATCCGCAAGGTCGCGGCGGGTATCTACACGTTCCTCCCGCTCGCCTGGCGCTCGATTCGCAAGATCGAACAGATCGTGCGAGAGGAGATGGACGCCATCGGTAGCCAGGAGCTGATGCTCCCGATCGTCCAGCCTGCAGAGTTGTGGAACGAGTCCGGGCGATGGGACCTGTACGGGCCAGAGCTCGCACGGCTCAAGGACCGCGCGGGACGCGACTTCTGCCTCGGCCCCACACACGAGGAGATCATCACCGACACGGTGCGAAACGAGGTACGCAGCTACCGCGACCTGCCGCTGTCGTTCTACCAGATCAACATGAAGTTCCGCGACGAGGCACGGCCTCGCTTCGGTCTGCTCCGGGGCCGCGAGTTCATCATGAAGGACGCGTACTCGTTCCATGCCGATCAAGCGTCGCTCCAGGAACATTACGACGACCAGGCTCGCGCGTATGGACGCATCTGCGATCGTCTCTCGCTGGAGTGGAGACCGGTCAAGGCGGACAGCGGGCAGATCGGCGGCAAAGTGACGACGGAGTTCATGGCGCTTGCCGAGAGCGGCGAGGCTGCGCTCGTGTACTGCGACTGCGGCTGGGCGGCCAATGTGGAGGCGGCCGAGACCGTCGTTCCCCGCAACCCTGAAATCACGGAACCACGCGCCATGGAGAAGGTGCACACACCCCGGATCCGCACCATCGCCGAGCTTGCCGGGTTCCTCGGCATCTCCGGCCACGACACCGTCAAGACGATGGCGGGAAAGACCCCCGAGGGCCGTCTTGTCTTCTTCCTCGTCCCGGGTGATCGCGAGCTCAATCCCATCAAGGCCGAGTGGGCGGTACCCGGAGTCGAGCTCCTCGAGGAGGACGACTTCAAGACCTTCGGCATCCCCAAGGGTTCGCTTGGACCCGTCAACCCGCCGGCAGGAACGCTGCTCGTAGCGGACAACAGCCTTAAGGGCGAGGTTTCGTGGGGCGTGGGCGCCAACGAGAACGACTACCACCTGATCGGTGCGATGCCCGGCCGTGACTTCGACGTTGAAACGTGGTCCGACCTGGTGCTGGCGGAGCCCGGAGACGGCTGTCCCGAGTGTGGCGGCGCCCTCAAGGGTGCCCGCGGCATCGAGGTCAGCCAGGTCTTCCAACTCGGGACGCGCTACTCCGAGAGCATGAACGCCAGCTTCACCGATGAGGACGGTACCGAGAAGCCGTTCTTGATGGGCTGCTACGGCGTGGGCATCACTCGCTCGCTCGCCGCGGTCATCGAGCAGCACTACGACGAAAGCGGCATCTCGTGGCCGATCGCCATCGCCCCGCTCGAGGTGGCGGTCGTCCCCCTGACGGTCGGCGATGATGTCGTGTACCCGGTGGCCGAGCAGATCTGGCGTGCGCTTGCAGACGCAGGTGTAGAAGTCGTCATCGACGACCGCGACGAACGTGCAGGGGTCAAGTTCGCTGACGCCGACCTCATCGGATGGCCGTACCAGATCGTCGTTGGCAAGAAGGGCGTGACCGCGGGCATCGTCGAGGTCAAGACCCGAGCCACGGGCGAGCGTGTCGAAATACCGATCGATGCCGTAGCGGCTCACGTAGCGGCGCTGGTGAGCGCCGTCAAGTAGCAGCGGTGGGCGCTCTCCTGACTTCCCGGCATCACGGCGGTAACGCCGGTTGTCGAAACGGTTACCACGCAGTATCGCCAGCGACGTCGCGGGTAACCTTCTTCGTTGAGACGGGGAGGGGATTCGCATGCAGATCGCGCTCAAAGACACCGCACTCAGCGCCGGCCGCCGGTACCTGGGTCCCGCCGCACGCCGCATCCGCCGCGAGATCCAGTGGGCAACGAGCGGAGCCGATTACCGCGTACGGCGAAGCCCGGAACATCTGCCCTTCGCCATCGCCAGCCACCAGACGCCGCTCATCCGGGCGCTCTCCGGTCTTGACGTGCGACTCCAGCGCAACAAGATCGTCAACCTCTGCATCGCGGCCGAGCGCCTTGACGGTATCGTCCTCGAGCCCGGGCAGCGTCTTTCATTTTGGAGAGAGGTCCGAAAGCCGACCGCCCGGCGCGGATACCTGCCGGGTCTCGTTCTTGATCACGGGAAGCTTGGCGAGGGAATCGGCGGAGGGCTGTGCCAGATGACCAACCTCCTGTACTGGATGACGCTCCATACCCCGCTTGATGTGGTTGAGCGCTGGAGACACAGCTACGACGTCTTCCCGGACGCCGCGCGTACGCAGCCCTTTGGAAGCGGCGCCACGTGCGCGTGGCCGGTGCTTGATCTCCAGATCGAGAACCCGACGACCGCTCGGTACCGGCTGTCACTGAGGGTCTCGGACACGCATCTTGAAGGAGCATGGCGAGCCGACCAGCCAGTCGGCGTCAGGTACCGGATAGACGAGCGCGCCCATCGCTTCACCCACGAGGGTCCCGGCCGATTCGTGCGCCACAACGAGCTGTGGAAAATCCAAGTAGACCCGGGCACCGATGAGCCCGTCCATGAGTCACTCGTAGCCGTCAACAACGCCCTCATGATGTATGAGCCGTTCCTGCCGGAGGGCAGGACTTCGTAGCCCCTCACGCCATCGGGGCCATCGAGCGCCCGGGCTAGAAGTCTCGCGCGTCTCGTGGCACACGCGTCTCGTGGCACGCGCGTCTCATGGCGCTCGCGTCTCGTGGCGCGCTTTGCCGGGCATACTCCCTATGGTAGAATCACCGCTGCACGTCGAATCTGCCGTCTTGCGAGAAGTGGGCTGACCCCCGCTTCTTTTCGTCTGGAAGGAGGTTGTACCGATGGCCAAGAACCTAGCCGCGATTCTTACTACCATGCTGGAGGTCTCAGCCGCCGACCACGGACTTGAACTCGTAACGGTCGAAATCACAGGTCAGGCCGGTGGGTCGGTCGTTCGCATCTACCTGGACCGCGAGGGGGGCATCGACATCGACGCCATCGCCGAGGCCAACGCGTGGATCTCGGACGAGATCGATGCAACCGGCGAGATCACGGGACCGTACACACTCGAGGTCTCGTCGCCGGGCATCGAGCGACCGCTCCGCAAAGCATCGGACTACGAGCGCTTCTCGGGCCGCGAAGCGGTCATCAAGCTCACGGCGCCGATCGAGAAGCGGCACTCGTACACGGGCGCGCTCGCGGGCCTGGACGGAGATTCCGTCCTGATCGACGTGGATGGGGAGCGACAGAGCATTCCGCTTTCCATGATCAAGAAGGCACATCTTGCGTTCGACTTCGCATCCATCGAAGAAGGGAAGACCAAATGAGCTCGGAACTGATGGACGCGCTGCGTCAGCTTGCACGTGAGAAGAACATCGACGAGATGGTCATGCTCGACCGCCTAGAGCAGACGCTTGCGACCAGCTACCACAAGACACTCGACCTCGAGAACGAGGCGCGCGTAGAGATCGACCGCGAGAGCGGCCGTATCCGCGTGTTCGAACTCGTGCCCGTTGGTGGCACCGAGGAGGAACCCGTATTCGAGGAGAAGGACATCACCCCCTCGGACATCTCGCGCTTCGCGGCGCAGGCTGCCAAGCAGGTCATCACGCAGTCGATCCGCGAGGCCGAGCGGGACCAGATCTTCCAGGAGTACGCGGACCGTATCGGTGACAGCATCACCGGCACCGTGCAGCAGAGTGATAACCGCTACACGCTGATCAAGATCCGTGAGGGAGTCGAGGCCCTGCTGCCGCCGGCCGAGCAGCCGCCGAACGAGCGCTACGATCACAACCAGCGCATCAAGGCGCTCATCATCGACGTCCGCAAGACTGCCACGAGCGAGCCATCCATTGTTGTCTCGCGCACGCACCCGAACCTCATCAAGCGCCTGTTCGAGTTGGAGGTTCCCGAGATCTATGACGGCATCGTCGAGATCAAGAGCGTTGCGCGGGAGCCCGGCCTGCGCTCCAAGATCGCGGTATCCAGCCGCGAGAGCGGCCTGGACCCCGTCGGCGCGTGTGTCGGTCCCAAGGGCAGCCGCGTTCGGATGGTCGTAGCCGAGCTGCGCGGCGAGCGCATCGACGTCGTGCCGTGGAGCGATGACTCCGCGACGTTCGTCGGCAACGCGCTTTCGCCTGCCAAGGTCTCGACGGTGATCGCAAACGACGGCGAGCACACTGCCACGGTCATCGTGCCCGACGACCAGCTCTCCCTTGCCATCGGCAAGGAGGGCCAGAACGCGCGTCTGGCGGCCAAGCTCACAGGATGGCGCATCGACATCAAGAGCCTCTCACAGGCCGTGTCCAGCGGACTTGCCGCGGCGGTGGCCGCCGGCGAGTCGTGCGTGGAGATCGGCGACGGTCGCTGCATGCACGAGACCGATGATGGCATCCGCTGCCGCAACCAATCGTTGCCGGGAAGCACGTTCTGCCGTATTCACGCTAAGGAGGCAGGCGCGTAAGAAGATGAAGGCCAAGAAGACCCCGCTCCGTACGTGTCTGGCTTGCGGTCGTGAGACCGACAAGAAGGACCTCGTGCGCGTGGTCAGGACCCCCGACGGCGATGTCGCGGTGGATGCCACGGGAAAGCGGAACGGCCGGGGAGCGTACGTATGCGCCGCGACCGAGTGCTTCGAGCAGGCCGTGAGGAGAAACAGGTTCACCTCGTCCCTTCGAGTGAACCTGCGTGAAGACGATGTAGAGCGCCTACGACGAGACTTCGAGCACACGCTGCAGCAGTAGCGATACGCTCGCGACCAGGATGGTGACGCGAATGCCCGCGATGAGAGTACATGAGTTGGCCAAAGAGTTCGGGATGACATCCCAAGAACTCCTTGACCACTTGGCCGAGCTCAAGATCCCCGCCAAGAACCACGCCTCCACGCTCGTGGAAGCGTACGTAGACAAGATCCGCAAGAACCTGGCGCCGATCATCGCCGAGCGCCAGGCCGCCATGGAGGCCGAGCGGGCCAAAGAAGAAGCCGAGAAGGCCAAGGACGACGCGAAAAGAGCCAAAGCCGAAGCTGAGGAACGCGCACGCGTCGAGGCCGAAGAGGCCGCCACACGCGCTGCCGAGGAGGCCGAGCGGGCCAGAGAGGCTGCAGCCGCCGAGGAGGCCGAGCGCGAGAAGGAGCAGGCGGTCGCTGCCGTTCAGACCGAACGCCAGCGCGCCAAGTCCGAGGTTGAGGAGACGACCCGCCGCATCGAGGAAGAGCGCAAGCGCCTTGAGGCGGAAGCCAAGGCCGAGGAGGAGCGCAAGCGCCTTGAGGCTGAGGCAAAGCGTCTTGAGGCTGAAGAGGCCGAGCGCTACCGTCAGATGGCCAAGCAGGCCGAAGAGGCTGAGCGCCACCAGAACATACTCGCCGAGGCCGCCAAGATGGCGGCCGGTGCAGGCGGCACCCGCAAGAAGAAAAGGACCAAGAAGCCGACCGGCCAGCGCGAGTCCACCGGCCCGGTGATCCCAGGCACCTCAACAGGCGTGGCAACCGCCCCCGAAGGGGCGATCCCGATCACCGAGGGCGCAACCGTCGGTGAATTCGCCGAGGCGCTGGAACTGGCCCCCAACGAGATCATCAAGCGGCTCATGATGCTTGGTGAGCTGCTCACCGTGAACCAGCCGATCGGCCGCACGACGATGGAGATCCTGGCCGACGACCTGGGTGTCACGCTGCATATCACCACGCCCGAGGAGGATGCCGGCATCGTCTACGACGACGCCCCCGAGGACCTTGTCGGCCGCCCGCCGGTCGTCACCGTTATGGGCCACGTCGACCACGGTAAGACGTCGCTTCTGGACGCTATCCGCTCCACCGGCGTTGCGGCGACCGAAGCCGGCGGCATCACGCAGCACATCGGTGCGTCTGTGGTTGTGCACAACGGCAAGCAGATCACCTTCATCGACACACCGGGCCACGAGGCCTTCACCGCCATGCGTGCCCGGGGCGCCAAGGTCACCGACATCGCTGTTCTCGTTGTCGCGGCGGACGACGGTGTCATGCCGCAGACGGTCGAGGCGATCCACCACGCCAAGGCTGCGGGTGTGCCCATCATCGTCGCGGTCAACAAGATCGATAAGGAAGGCGCCAACCCCGACCAGGTCAGGCAGATGCTCACCGAGCACGAGATCGTGCCCGAGGAGTGGGGCGGCACCAACATCTTCGTCAACGTCAGCGCCAAGAAGCGCATCAACATCGACGAACTGCTCGAGATGATCCTGCTCCAGGCGGAGGTTCTCGAGCTCAAGTCCAACCCCACCGCCAGCGCACACGGCGTGGTCATCGAGGCCAAGCTCGACCGTGGCCGCGGTCCGGTCGCGACCGTGCTGGTCGAGCGAGGAACCCTCAAGGTGGGCGACGCCGTCGTGGCCGGTACGAGCCATGGGCGCGTCCGTGCGCTCATCGACCCGCTGGGCGAGACGGTGGACACCGCCGGTCCCGCGGATCCGGTGGAGATTCTCGGCATCTCGAGCGTGCCGTCGGCGGGCGACGAGTTCCGTGTTGTCTCGGACGACCGTGAGGCCCGCCAGATCGCCGAGGAGCGCTCGCTCAAGCAGCGCCTGTTGGAGCACCAGAAGAAGACACACGTGTCTCTGGACGACCTGTTCGCCAGGATCCAGCAGGGTGAGATCAAAGACCTCAACCTCGTGGTCAAAGCCGACGTGCAGGGTTCCATCGAGGCACTCAAGGACGCGCTTGACAAGATGGACCAGTCCGAAGTTCACATCAACGTCATACACTCCGGCGTGGGCGCCATCAACGAGAGCGACGTCATGCTCGCCGACGCATCCGATGCGATCGTCATCGGCTTCAACGTCCGGCCAGAGCCCAAGGCCAAGTCGCTCGCCGAGACAGAGAAGGTCGACCTTCGGCTCTACCGCGTCATCTACCAGGCGATCGAAGAGATCAACGCCGCGCGCGTGGGTCTGCTCCGCCCGACCATCGAGGAGCACGAGACCGCGCGCGTCGAGGTCCGCGAACTCTTCAAAGTCCCCAAGATCGGCGTCATCGCAGGCTGCTTCGTGCAGGAAGGCGAGATCAGCCGGGACGACCAGGTGCGCGTTGTAAGAAACGGCGCGATCATCTTCGAGGGCAAACTCCACTCGCTCAAGCGCTTCAAGGACGACGCCAAGAGCGTGAAGGCCGGCTATGAGTGCGGAATCGGCATCGAGGGCTTCCAGGACATCAAGGAAGGCGACTACATCGAGGGATTCCGCACCGTAGAGGTCGCCAGGGAGGAGTAGCGAAACCGTGAAGCTCACTTCCCGCACCCGCAAGCTCAACGAATCGGTCAGGGAGGCGATCGCGGGGATCCTCATCGAGGAGGTCGAGGATCCCCGGCTCGAGATGGCTACCGTCACCGGTGTCAGAGTCAGCCCCGACCTGAACTACGCCGAGGTCTACGTGACCGCGCACGGTGGCGCCGAACGATACGCCGAGCTCCTCGCGGGACTCGAGTCGGCCAAGGGCCGCATTCGTTCCGCGCTTGGCTCGCGCGTGTCCATGCGGGTCACGCCGGCCTTGCGCTTTCACATCGATCAGAGCGTTGACGCCGGGGAGCGCATCGCTGAGGCGCTGAAGCGCGAGCAGGAGGCACACCCCGAATGGACCGATGAGGGAGTGGCCGAAGAGTGACGCCTGACGCCGCGACTCTTTCAAGCGTGGCGGCGGCACTGAGGGCCGCACGACTCGTTGCCGTCTGTGCCCACGTGGACCCTGACGGGGACGCGGTGGGCAGCACGCTCGGCATGGTGCACGCGCTCGACGCGATCGGCGTACAGTCCGTGCCCGTTCTCGCCTCAGGCACCGGAGCACCGATCACCTACTCGTTCCTTCCGGGAACCGAACGCTACCGCACAGTCGAAGAACTCGCATCCGCTCCTGATCTGGTGCTTGCGCTCGATTCTCCCGACCCCGCCCGTCTCGGCGAAGCGCGGTCGCTTCTCGAGGTGGCCCGGACCAGCATCGTCATCGACCATCACCCCGACGGTGGCGGATACGGCACGATCGATGTCATAGATGAGACCGCGCCCGCAGTCGGGGTACTCATCTGGGAACTGCTGCCGGCGCTTGGCGTCGTCGCCGACGAGGCCATCGCAACATGCCTGTACACCGCTCTCATGACCGATACCGGCCGATTCTCGTACTCCAACGCCACGCCGCGCGCCTTCCGCACTGCCGCGGATCTCATAGAGGCCGGCGCCAACGCCGGCGCGCTGTACATGCAGGTCTACGAGAATCGCTCGTCGGGGCTCCTCGCGCTAGCCGCTCGCACCGTCGGACGTCTCACGCTCGTGAACGGTGGGGCGGTGGCCTACGCATGGATCACCGACGCCGATCTATCGGACACCGGCTCGCTCCCTGAGGAGACGGAGAACCTCATCGACGAGATCCGCGTGCTCGGGGGCGTGGAGGCCGTCGCGCTCCTTAAGGTGCACGACGGATTCGTCAAGGGCAGCCTTAGGGCCAAGGGCTCCGCCGATGTCGGTGCCGCCGCACGCGCGCTCGGGGGAGGAGGGCACCGCGCCGCTGCGGGATTCACGCTGAGCGGCGACCTGGCATCGACCCTTGCCGCGCTTCTTCCGCTGCTTCCAGGCGGTAAGTGATGGCGTCTCGCAGAGGTGCGACCCCGCTTGAGGGCGTTCTCGTTATCGACAAGCCCGGCGGGCTCACCAGCCACGACGTCGTGGCCGCGGTGAGACGCGCAACCGGCGAGGGTCGTGTCGGTCACGCCGGGACCCTCGACCCGGCAGCGACCGGCGTGCTCATCATCCTCGTCGGGCCGTACACGCGGCTCGAACCATACCTGTCCTCGGCGACCAAGTCGTACGAAGCCGCCATAGTCTTCGGCTCGGCCACCGACACCGATGACGCCGACGGGACCCAGGTCGCTCATTCAGACGTTCCGGCAGACGTCGACGACGCCGATCGCGCACGACGAATCCTCGCTTCGCTCATCGGTATGCAGCTGCAGCGCCCTCCCGAGTACTCCGCGATCAAGCGCGGCGGCGTGGTGGCTCACAGGGCCGCGCGCGCCGGCGCTCCGATCTGGATCGAGCCGCGGCGGGTAGAGATCATCGATGCGCAGCTCGCACGCGTGGACGCCGAAGCCCACACGTGGTTCGTCACGTTGACCGTCTCAAAGGGCACGTACATCCGTTCTATCGCCCGGGACCTTGGCGAGACGCTCGGCACACATGCCCATCTGGGCTCACTCCGTCGAACCGCCAGCGGGGGCATAGACATCGCATCGGCTATCCCGCTCGACGACGCGGTCGCCGCTGGCGTCGCGGGCACCCTTGCCGATCGCTTCGCTGACCCCTTCGCCGCTCTCGGACTCCCAGTCATCCACGCGCAAGCCCAGGTCATCGCGGATGGCAAGGCTCTGCGCAACGACGGCGGGTACGCGGAGGACAGCCTCGTCGCGATCGACGTTGGCGGACGGCTGGCTGCCGTGTATCGCGCATCGGGCGACTGCTTTGTGGCCGACGCGGTGTTCCCGGGGATCAGGTCATGACACGCCTCGTCACCTACGAGCGCGGCCTTGCGCCGCTCGGACCCGCGGTCGCAGCCATCGGCGTCTTCGACGGCGTGCACCTGGGGCATCAGGAGCTGGTGCGCGACGCTATCGACATCGCGCACGAGCGCGGCGTACTCTCCGTGGTCATCACCTTCGACCGGGACCCGGACCGGGTCGTCCAGCCGGATTCCGCCGCGCCGCAGCTTCTCGAGCTTGAGGACAAGCTCTCGTTCCTCGCCGCGCTCGACCCTGATGTCGTTCTCGTCGTGCCGTTCGACGCGAGCGTGGCATCGATGGCCCCGGAGGCATTCGTCGACGACATCGTTCTGGCGGCATGTTCGCCAGTCGTGGTTCTAGTGGGTCACGATTTCAGGTTCGGCAGCGGCGCCCGGGGCGACGTCTTCGTTCTGTCGTCGATCGGCGACAGCCATGGATTCTCGGTCCTCCCTCGCACCCTCGTGGAGATCGGAGGCGCTCCGGTCACCTCCACACGGATCCGCGCACTCGTTACCGCCGGAGACGTGAAGAGCGCCACCGAACTCCTCGGCAGGCCTCATCGGGTTCGAGGCCGCACGATGATAGGCCGGGGCGTCGGCACGGCACTTGGCATCCCGACTGCGAACGTCCACCCGCACACGTACGCTGCCGTTCCCGCGGACGGTGTTTACGCGGCCTATGCCACCGTTCTCGGTCGCATGTACGGCGCCGGCGTTGCTGTTGGCGTTCCACCAACGTTTCCCGAAGCGACCAGCGCGGTCGAGGTCCATCTGCTCGATTTCGACGACGGCGACCTGCACGGCGAGGAGATCGCCGTCGACTTCGTGTCACGGATCCGCGAGCAACGCGTCTTCAAGACCGAGCTTGAGCTGTCAAGCGCCATCCGCACGGATATCGATACAGCCAGAGAAGCTCTGCGAGACGATCACCCCTGGTAACGCCCAGAACTCGTGCTATACTCTGTCGGTTGCTTTGACGTACCCGCATCTTGGATCGGCGACTCACCGACGCCGACCTCGGACCCGGGCGGATCCACACGAAAGGTGGAACTGAATATGGCACTCGCTAAGGACGTTAAGTCCGGAATCATCGCCGACCACGCGCGCGGCGAGGCGGACACCGGTTCGCCGGAGGTTCAGGTCGCCCTGCTCACGCAGCGCATCCGTGATCTCACCGAGCACCTTCGCTTCCACAAGCACGACCACCACTGCCGTCGTGGTCTTCTCAAGCTTGTCGGTCAGCGCCGTAGACTGCTCAACTACCTCAAGAAGACCGACATCGAGCGCTACCGCGCCATCGTCGCCAAATTGGGACTGCGCAACTGATCATCAGATCGGCTCGTGAAGGCGGGAGAAACCTCCCGCCTTCCGTGTCATAGGGGCATCCGCCCCGGGTACGTTCCGCAGAGAGGCGGAACGCGACAAGAGGAAGAGGAAGAGGAAGAGGAATGGGAAAAGTCACCGAGCAGTTCGAGCTCTACGGTAAGACGTACACGCTCGAGACCGGAGAACTCGCGAAGCAGGCTGGAGGCGCCGTACTCGTGCGCCAGGGTGACACGATCGTGCTTGTCACCGCAACCGCATCAAAACTCCCCAGGGATCTGGATTTCTTTCCGCTCACCGTCGATTTCGAAGAGCGGATGTACGCTGCAGGCAAGCTCCCCGGCGGCTTCATCAAGCGCGAGAGCCGTCCGTCCGAGAAGGCGGTCCTCACCGCCCGCATGATCGACCGTCCGCTGCGCGCATCGTTCGCTGATGGGTTCCGCAACGAAGTGCAGGTCATCGCGACCGTGCTCTCGGCGGACCAGGAGCACCAGCCCGACGTCATCTCGATCATGGGCGCGTCCTCGGCGCTTCTCGCCGCAGGCATCCCGTTCGAGGGGCCGCTCGCCGGCGTTCGCGTGTGTCGCGACGAGAGCGGCCAGTTCCTCGTGAACCCCACGTTCGAAGAGGCCGAGGAGTCCGATCTCGATCTGGTCGTGGCAGGGTCCAAGGACGCCATCTTCATGCTTGAGGCCGGCGCGCGGGAGGTGTCCGAGGAGGACATGCTCGCGGCGCTCATGTTCGCCCAGGAGGCCATCGCGGCGTTCTGCGACGCGCAGGAGAAGTTCCTGGCCAAGATCGAGATCACCCCGATGGACGTGGCCCTGCAAGTCGTCGACCCGGCGCTTGCGGACCGCATCTTCGCCGCCGGCAGCGACACGATGAAGGCCGCCCTCCACAATCCCGACAAACACGCCCGGATGGACGCGGTCCAGGCCGTCAAGGACGATATTCTCGCGACGTTCACCCCAGAGGAGATCGCCGCGTCAGGCAAGGACATCAAGGCGACCCTCAAGCAGCTCGAGAAGAAGACCATGCGAGCCATGGTCCTCGACGAGGGCGAGCGCGCCGACGGCCGCAAGCTCGATGAGGTCCGCCAGATCTCCACGACCGCCGGCTATTTGCCGCGCAGCCACGGCTCGGGCCTGTTCACCCGTGGCCAAACGCAGGTCCTCTCGGTGCTCACCCTCGGGATGCTTTCCGAGTGGCAGCGCGTAGACACGATCGACGTGTCCGAGGGTAAGCGCTACATCCATCACTACAACTTCCCGCCGTTCTCAACCGGCGAGACCGGCTTCATGCGTGGTCCCAAGCGCCGCGACATCGGCCATGGTGCCCTCGCGGAGCGCGCGCTGCTTCCCGTGGTCCCCGCCGAGGAGGACTTCCCCTACACGATCCGCATCGTGTCAGAAGTCCTTGAGTCCAACGGCTCCAGCTCGATGGGCTCGGTCTGCGGCTCCACCCTCGCGCTCATGGACGCTGGCGTGCCGATCGCGGCTCCGGTCTCCGGCATCGCGATGGGACTCATCAAGGAGGGCGACAAGGTCGCCGTCCTCACCGACATCCAGGGCCTTGAGGACTTCTTGGGCGACATGGACTTCAAAGTGGCGGGCACGCCCGCCGGTATCACGGCCATGCAGATGGACAACAAGGCCAAGGGCCTGTCGGTGGACATCCTGCGCCAGGCGCTCATGCAGGCCAAAGAGGGACGTGCGTTCATCCTCGGCAAGATGATGGAGTCCATCTCCGAGCCGCGTGAGGACCTCTCCGAGTTCGCTCCGCGCGTTATCACGATCAAGATCCCGACCGACAAGATCCGTGACGTCATCGGCCCAGGCGGCAAGGTCATCCGTGGGATCATCGAGGCCACAGGCGCCGAGATCGACGTCAACGACGACGGCACCATCTACGTCGCTTCGCGCGATGCCGGCGGTCTTCAGGCAGTCGACCGCATCAAGGCGCTCGTGAAAGACGTCGAGATCGGCGAGCACTACACCGGTCGTGTGGTGTCCATCCAGCCGTTCGGCGCGTTCATCGAGCTCATCCCCGGCAAGGACGGACTCTTGCACATCTCGCGCATGGCCAAGGGTCGCATCGGCAAGGTCGAAGACGTGCTCAATGTCGGCGACGAGCTCGAGGTCGTCGTTCTCGAGATCGACGATCGCGGCAAGGTGAGCCTGGATGCTGTCAACAAGTTCGAGGTTCCCGAGGGCTCCACGCCTCCGTCCGGTGACTCGCGTCCTCCGCGTCGCGACGATGACCGCGGCGGCCAGGATCGTCGTCCCCGTCGCCACCACTAGTCGTGGCTGACACCTTCTTTGATAAGACCGTCACGGACGGCGGCGTCGAGGTCATCACCGAGACCATCGACGCCGTCCGTTCGGCGGCGATCGGCATCTGGTTCAATGTGGGCAGCCGGGACGAGACGCCCGCTGAGGCAGGCATGTCCCACTTCATGGAACACATGATGTTCAAGGGCACGCCCACTCGCTCGGCAGCGGAGATCTCCGAGCATTTCGAGCGCCTTGGCGGCGAGCTCAACGCGTTCACGAGCAAGGAGTACACGTGCTTCTACGCTCGCGTGCTCGACGAGCATGTGGACGATGCCATGGAGGTTCTCTCCGACATGGTCGTGAACTCGCTCTTGGCCGACGATGCGATCGTTCCGGAGCGGGAGGTCGTGCTGGAGGAGATCTCGCGACACGACGATACCCCCGACGATGCCGTTCATGAGCTGTTCACCTCGACGTTGATGCCCGGACACCCGCTCGGACTTCCCGTTCTCGGGCAGCGCGAGACTGTCGCCGGCTTCGATCACGCGGCGTCTGTGTCGTTCAAAGACCGCATGTACGTGGCCGGCAACGTGGTCGTGGCGGCAGCTGGAAACGTGGAACATGCGCGTATCGTGAACAGCGTTCAGCAGCATCTTGGCCTGCCCGTCGGGGGGCGTATACCGCGGCCGGTAAGCGAGCCGGAGGTCTCCTCCACGCTCAAGGTCGTCACCAAGGAGACCGAACAGGCACACATCTGCTGGGGCGTGCGCGGCATCCCTGCTCGCTCGGAGGAGCGGTTCGTGCTCTCGATCCTGGACTCCATCCTGGGTGGCGGCATGGCGTCGCGGCTTTTCCAGGAGATCAGGGAGAAGCGCGGTATGGCGTACTCCGTCTTCTCGTACCACAGCCTCTATCTCGACACCGGTCAGTACACGGTCTACGCGGGAACTCGACCCGGCAATGCCGAGGAGGTCGTCAAGCTCATCCGCGCTGAGGCCGACAACCTCCGCGAACATGGCGTCACCGACGAGGAGTTGTCGCGCGCCAAGGAGAGCATGAAGGGCCAGCTGGTACTCTCACTGGAGAGCACGCGCAATCGCATGACACGGCTCGGAAAGAGCGAGGTCACGCAAAGCGAGCTGCTGTCGATCAATGAACTCGTGGATCGCGTCGAGGCGGTCACGTCCGAAGACGTGCGCGACCTTGCGGCCCGGCTCTTCTCGCAACCGCAGGTGCTCACCATGATCGCGCCGTTCGCACAAGAGGATGTGTCGCACCTGCTCGACTAGCGGAGCGACCCGAAGGAGGACGAACGCGATGATCCGCGTCGCAGTCACCGGCGCAGCCGGACGGATGGGCTCCGAGGTCGTCAGGGCGGTCTCGGCGGAAGCCGACATGCACGTCGTGGCGGCGATCGATCCTAAGCGCGCGGGAGAATCGGTCGAAGGCATTCAGATCATCGGCTCGCTCGGCGAGGCCATCGCAGACGCCACGCCCGACGTTCTCGTCGACTTCACACACCCGACTGTCGTGGAGGGCAACATCCGCACGGCGCTCGCCGCCGGCGTCCACTGTGTGGTCGGTACCACCGGACTGCCCGTACATGCGCTCGAAACGCTCGCCGCCGGAGCCTCCGGTGGCGCCTGTTTGTTCGTTGCCCCCAACTTCGCCATCGGTGCGGTGCTCATGATGCAGTTCGCGGCGGAGGCTGCACGCTTCATGCCGCACGTGGAGATCATCGAGCTCCACCACGACCGCAAAGCCGATGCTCCCTCGGGAACCGCGCTTCGCACCGCAGCGCTCATCGCCGAGCGCCGACCCTTCGTTCCCGAGGCACCTGGCCGCGAGACCGAGATCGCCGAGGGCGCACGTGGCGCGCTCTCGGACAACGTCACCATACATTCCGTGCGTCTGCCCGGACTGGTGGCTCACCAGGAGGTACTCTTCGGTGGCCAGGGCCAGACGCTCAGCATCCGTCACGACTCGATCGACCGCACCAGCTTCATGCCCGGCGTCGTCCTCGCTATCCGCGAGGTCGGCAAGCACACGGGACTCGTGCTGGGCCTCGAGCACCTGATGGTGGAGTAACCCGTGCGCGCCCGTCCCGTGGTGGTCATGAAGTTCGGCGGCACGTCGGTGGCGACCGACGTGGGTCGCGCCGCGATCACCCGTCGCGTCACCGAGGCCCTCGAACTCGATCGCGCCCCTGTCGTCGTTGTGTCCGCGATGGGTCGCAAGGGGGCTCCGTACGCGACCGACACGCTCCTCGGGCTCGTCGAAGGCCTGCCCGGCGATCCGCTCGAACACGATCTGCTCGCCTCGACCGGCGAGATCGTCTCGGCGGTACTTGTGGCCCACGAGCTGCGCGCCGCGGGGATCGCCGCGCGCGCGTTCACCGGCCCCGCGGCAGGTATCGGCACCGACGGCGTGTTCGGCTCGGCCACGGTGACCGACATCCACCCCGGACCGCTCACGGCCGCTATCGAGGCGGGGGAGGTCCCGGTGGTGGCCGGATTCCAGGGCATGGCCCCGGACGGCACGCTCACCACGCTCGGCCGCGGCGGCAGCGATACGACCGCGTGCGCGCTCGGCGTCGCGCTCGATGCCGAGACCGTCGAGATCTACACCGACGTCGACGGCGTCATGAGCGCCGATCCACGCACCTGCGGGACCGCGGAGGTACTGGACACCATCCGCGCGGACGAACTCTTTCAGCTCGCCCGACACGGCTCTGGCGTGGTCCACACACCGGCAGCCGAGATGGCCCTGAGAAGCGGGCTCGAAATACGTGTGCGCAACACCTACTCCGACCATCCCGGCACCGTCGTCGCCGATATCGCCGCCTACCAGCCGCGCTCCGTCGCCACCGCCATCTCCCACGTCACGGGCATCGCCCGCATACGCGTGACGCTGCCGGCGGCCGAGGGTGCACCCGGGCATATGGCAGCGCAGGCCCGCGTCTACCGCGCGATGGCAGATGCGGGCGTATCTCTCGACATGTTCACCCCCGCATGCGACACGCTCATCTTCACTGTCCCCGAGGAAAGCCTCGACCGCGGTTGCCAGGTTCTCCAGACCCTCGCGCTTTCACACGAGGTCCTCGCAGGGCTTGCCAAGGTCACGCTTGTCGGCGCCGGGATGCACGGTGTTCCCGGCGTCATGGCCCGTGTCGCCGAATGCCTCTACGACGCGGGTGTGGACGTGCTCCAGACCGCCGACAGCCACACTACCATCTCGGTGCTGGTGCCTGCCGGCGACGTCGCAACGGCGGTCGCGGCCCTGCACGACGGCTTCCAGCTCTCCTAGCCGCGCGCCCGCAGTCCGCGAAGTGCGCTCGACAGGCCGCTCACGGTATACTTCACCCAAGACCTGCTGGCCTGCTATGGGGGGACCATGACCGCAAGGGCTTTCTTCCGCATCATCAGCGAAGAACGCATCATCATTCTCGCTGTGGTGACGCTCACCATCATCAGCGCAGTCGTGGCCGGGCAGGTCATTCCGCCCGATGTGAGTGCTGTCGCTCAGGTCCAGGTGTTCGAGGTGGACCGGGCGACGTCGCTCCTTGGTCTGGCGGACGCCGCGAAGTCCGTCGACCATGACGTACTCATGGACACGCATGTCCGCCTCGCCACAAGCCCCGCCATCGCCGATCGCGTGATCAAGCGCCTGGGCCTGCCGGACACGACCGAGGACCTGCTTCAGCGCATCAGCGTATCCGCCCTGGGCCGCGCGAATGTCCTCACCGTGGAGGCGGTGGACACAAGCCCGGAAGCGGCTGCCAAGCTTGCGGACACATGGGTCTCCGAGTACATCGCCTGGTCCTCCGAGCACAACGTCAAGGACCTGGAAGCTGCCGCCGCGGCACTGGCACCCCGCATCACCGCCGCAGAGCAGCGCTTGGCCGAGGTCCAAGCCCGGATCGAGACGCAGGGCCACACCAAGGAACTCGACACCGCGCTTACCGCGGCGGCCACAGACTACGAGCAGCTGCTTATCGGCGCCGACCGCCTGGAACTGCTTTCCAGCGTCAGCGCCCCGCCGCTGGCCGTCATCTCGGACGCATCGGCCGAGAAGCGCTCGACCGGGATCGCCATGGCGATAGACGCGCTCAAGGGCCTTGTCGCCGGCGTCATCCTCGGCGTGCTCATGGGGCTCCTGAGACATCGACTGGCATCCGCCTCGCAACCGGCCTAGTCGTTCCGCGCCGCGATGGGACACACGTCCAAGGTCATTCGCAGATTGTTCGTGCTACTCGTCGGTGAAGGCGCGGCGCGCATTCTCGGTGTGGCCACGTTCGCTCTGCTGGCACGCGCCCTTGGCCTAGCCGACATCGGGGTGTTCAGCTTTGGGATGAGCCTTGCCCTTGTGCTTGAGTGCGTCATGGATTTCGGCCAGAACGCCCAGGTCGGACGGGTTGTTGCCGAAGACCCGGAGTCGGGTCTTCCACAGTTCGCGCTCGCAGCATCGAACAAGACGCTCATAGCGGTCGCTCTCGGCGCCATCGTGGCCATCACGATGGTCCTTGGCGACTTCTCTACCCGTGAGATATCCACGGTGCTGCTGCTCCTGATATGGGCGGCGGGCCTCTCGGTGCTGGACAGCCTCAGGGCCACGTCACGCTCGCTCTCCCGGTTCCGGCTCGACAGCGTAGCCAACAGTGCCGAGTCTCTCGGGCGCTTCGCCGCGGTCGCGATCGCGTGGGCGCTCGGCGGCGGTCTCGTCCAGTTCGGTATCGCGTTCGCGCTGGAGTCATGGATCGCCGTTCTTGTCGTGTGGACGTACCTGGGTCGGCAGCACGATGTGCTCATGCGACCACGCGTGAGCATCGGCCACCTCAAGCGCTTCTTACGGGACGCCGCGCCGTTCGGCGTCGCCGTCATGTCGCTCTCGGCGTTCTACAACCTCGACCAGGTGTTCGTCCGCACGCTGGTGGGTGCGGCAGCAAACGGCCTGTACGGTACGGCCGCGCGCGTGTCGTTCACGGCATCGGTCATGGGAAGCCTGCTCGCCATGGTCACCTACCCCGACCTTGCACGCATGAGCGGCGACCCTCACGCCTTCAAGCGCTATCTCACCAAGGCCATCGGTCTTGCCGGCGTCATCGGTCTCGCCGCGGGAGTCATCATCTTCGCCACCGCTGGTCCGCTGCTCAGGCTGTTGTTCGGCGCGGAGTTCTCCGCCGCGCAGGGCCTGCTGCGCATCCTTGTGATCGTGGTGGTCTTCCGTGGCATCTCCACGGTTGCCTTGTACGCGGCCAACGCGCTTGGTCGCAGCCGCCAGATCGTCATCGCGGCGACCGTCTTCACGCTCGCCAACGTCACCGCCAACGTCGTGTTGCTTCCGCGGTTCGGCGCTCCTGCGGCTGCGTGGATCAGCGGCGTGGGGGAGATGGCGCTCGCGGTGACGCTTGTCGCATTGTCACTCGGACATGTCCGGGCCCTCGCCCGCGCGGCGGAACAGGGTGCGTGAGGATGCTCATCGCCGACTCACACGAGTTCATCGAGCTCTACCGCGGCGACAAGGACCTTCGCCTCGGTCAGGAGATGGTGCGCCTGGATCCGAACCTGAGATTCGTGTCGTTCGCTCCGCGGGCGATCAGTCCCGCCGAGAGAGAGCTCATCGATGCCCCGCACCTCGATCGCTCCATGCTGCCCCCGCTACCCGAGCGGATGGAGGTCCATCTCTTGAGGTCGATCGCTTTCAAGTTCGCATACAAAGAGGTCGGGGGCATCGTCTCGTTCATGCCGGGATACGCCAGGGCGCTCCGCCGTTCGGCGCCGGACGCGATTCTCGAGAACCCGTACACATGGCTCACTCCGCGGAGCTACGCGACGGCAGCGGTGGCGAAGCGTCTGGGCGTGCCCGTCATCTACCACGATCCCGGCGATGATGTGCCCGTCTCCCGGAAGCAGCGGATGCTTGTCCCCTTCGAGACGCCCGTCGTCAACCGTGCCGCTGCCATCATCACGTACAACGCCATCGGGCAATGCCGGTTCGTCGAGAAGTACGGCTATGCCGCCGATAAGATCCACATCGTCCCAAAGCCGGTCGACGTCGCGCGATGGCACCGGCCCGACCTACGGGAAGAGACACGCGCCGCCCTGGGTATCGCACCCGGAACGTTCGTCGTTGCACACTCGGGGAGGCTGACACAGATGCGGGGGAGCGCGATGCTCGCCGAGGCTGCCCGATCGGCCATCCGGGACCCGCGGTTCACCGATGTCCTCTTCCTCTTCATCGGCGGATTCCTGCACTCCGACGCGAACCAAGATGACTACGAGGGCGCGAACACGATGATCACGGGCATGGTCGACAATGACCAGGTCCCTGCGCTGCTCTCGGCGGCCGATGCGGTCGTCTTCCCGGACCTGGCAACGCACGCTGGCTTCACGACCGCGATCGCTGAGGCCATGGCAGCTGCCAAGCCTATCATCGTCGGCATGGATCCGGCTCACGGCGCGGTACCCATTCGGCATCAAGAGACGGGCGTGGTGATCACCCCGCGCTCGGTCACGTCCCTGCTCGAGGCTGTGGCACTGCTCAAGGCGGAGCCGGACTACGCCAGACGTCTTGGACGCGCAGTCGGGAAGTACGCGTCAGTGAACATGGACTACCCCAGTGTGGCTCGCCAGTATCTGGACATCGTAAAGGGGGCGATCTTCAATGCCGCATCTCTGTGAGGAACGGGCTCCCGACTGGCGCAGTCGAGGTGGCTGGAACCCCGGATGGGAGATCCGGCGTTGGGGCAAGTCGTTCATCAGCCGCGTTCCCGGCGGGTTCGGCAGCTTCCTCCGGCGCCGCTTCTATGGCTTCGCCGCGTGCGGCAAAGACTGCTTGCTCCTTGAAAACGTCTGGATCGAGTATCCCGAGAAGCTCACCATCGGCGAGCATGTGAACATCGCCAGGGGAACCATCATCAACGCATCCGGCGGTGTCATCATAGACGACTGGGTCCTCCTTGCGCCGGAAGTCATCGTCTACAGCCAGGACCACGTGTTCGACCGCATCGACGTGCCCATATCCATGGCTCCCGACCGCAAAGAGCCCATCCGCATCGGCCGTGGCGCGTGGATAGCGTCCCGCGCTATCATCACCGCGGGGGTAACGATCGGTGAGGGCGCCGTCGTCGGCGCCGGCGCGGTCGTCACCCGCGACGTTCCCCCGAATGCCATCGTTGGTGGCGTACCCGCCCGCGTGATCAGGTATCGCGCAACGTCCGAGGAGGGGAGCGATGCCGGCAGCGGCACCAGCTAGCACGGGTGGATACCGCCTCTGGTTTGCGGCACTCGCCGCCGCGCTTCTCGTGGGCGCGCTGTCGTCGCTCGCCTTTGTGCCTCTCCTGGCTGTGTTCGCGCTTGCCGCAGTAACGACCGCCGTGGCGCTCCGGCCGAGGGATGCCGTCATCGCACTCGCGTTGGCATCGCCCTTTTATGACCTTGTCGTCATCCGTATCGATGGCGTTGCCGACATCCGTATCCTCGAGATCCTCTGGCTCGTCGCGGCGATCTCGCTCCTCTTACGCGTTTGGTCGGGTTCCGAGACACGACTGCGGAAGCCGCCTCGCTTCTTCACGACGGGTTTGTTGGTCCTGTCGATCTGGTTCGTTCTGACCGCGGCCATGTCGGGCGGCGGGTTGCGTCCGTTCATCGAGTCATCCCAGACCGTCTACCTGTGCGTGGTGGGGTACGTCGTTGCGAGCGTCGTTGGCGGCATGGAGATCCCGGACCTGCTTCGCTGGCTACGCCCCTGGGCGGTGATCATGAGCCTCGTCTTGTTCGCATCCCTGATCAGCTACGTCCTCGGGGTCGATCCGGTTGCACGTACAGTCGTGAGCCTGCCCCAGATGACGGTGGAGTACGTGCAGAACTCGCTTCTGGTCCAGAACGCGGGCAGCCTGAATGTGGACATCTCCCGTCTGGGCATCCTCAACCTGGGCCCGGTCGGCACCGCCGCGATGCTCGTGAGCATCCTCGCGATCACCTTCGCCTTCACGCTCACGGACACGCGTCCGGCCGCTATGCGCGCCGCCTACATGCTCCTTATCGCGGGTGGCGCCGTCCTGCTTCTCACGTACTCCCGTGCCGGATGGGTGCTCGCGGTGGCCGCGGCTGGCATCATCATCCTCGGCAGCAACCACCGACGCGCGACCGTGGCGATCGCGATACTCACCATCGGCCTTGCCGTGGTCGCAAGCCTTCCGAGTGTGGCGCCGCGTATCGAGGAGTTCACGGACACGGGTGAGGGTTCATATCAGGCGCACGGCCGCATGTGGGTCACAGCCATCGCCATGATCCGAGAACGTCCTGTGTTCGGGTGGGGGCCCGGTATGTACGCCGAGAACGCGGACCGCCTCGCCATCGGCACGTGGATGGCGACCGACATCTCGGCTGATCAACCCCACAACTGGGTGCTGGAGATCACGGCAGAGACAGGCGTGGTCGGAGGACTCATCGCCATCGTATTCACGGTGTGGATCCTCATCTGGGGATGGCGACACGTTCGCGGGGCCCCACTCCCGGCGTTCGGTGTCTGGGTTGCGACAGGCTGCTACGTGGCCATGAATCTCACCCTCAATGCGTTCCGCACCGAGATGATGTGGGTGTGGTTTGGAGCACTCATCGGAATATCGGCCTGGTTCTCGTCCGCCGGGCAACGCGCACTGCCCAGGGAGGATGTCGCATGCGCGTCCTGATGGCGAGCAAGTTCTGGTACCTGCGCGGCGGACTCGAACGCGTCATGTTCGACGAGATCGCCCTGCTGGAGGCGGCCGGACACGAGGTCGTGCACTTCTCGACAAGCCACCCACTCAACGACGCGTCACCCTGGGCCGATGCGTTCGCGCCATACCTCGAGATCGGTGCCGGCGCGCGGATCGGCGCGGCCGACAAAGCGCGAGCCGTCGCGCGCATGTTCCGCAACAGGCCTGCCGCCCGCGCCTTCGGACGGTTGCTCGACGCGACCCGGCCGGATGTGGTCCACGTTCATGGCATTCACCGCCAGCTGTCGCCCTCCATACTGCTGGCGGCCGCCAGGCGCTCGATACCCGTCGTCCACACGCTCCACGACTATCACCTCGTGTGTCCCGCCGACGTGATGCTCCGGGGAGGCGCCACCACCTGCATCCCGCGAGCGTGCGGCACCGTCAACTGCGTTCCCGCCATTCGGAACCGGTGCACCCGTGGCAGCCTGGGCGCGTCGGCCATAGCGGCGGCCGAACTCTCGTTCCAACGTATCACCCGGGCGTACGAACGCTCCGTAACCAGATTCATCAGCCCGAGCCGCTTCGTGCGAGACCTGATGATAGATGGGGGATGGACCCGCACGCCGATCGACGTACTCGCACCGGGGGTCCCTCTGCCCGAGCGCGTTGAACGCACACCCGGCGAGTATCTCCTGTATGCGGGACGACTCAGTCCCGAGAAGGGGCTCGGCGTCTTCCTCGAGGCCGCACGCGCGATCGGGGCCGCGGTCATCGTGGCAGGGGACGGTCCGCTCGCGGAGGAGCTGCGCCGCGACCACCCCGAAGTGCAGTTCACGGGCCACGTCGGCCGGGACCAGATCTCCCGTCTTCTGGGCAACGCCACGGCCTCTGTGGTACCGTCGATCTCCCTTGAGAACACGCCCCTCGGGGTGCTCGAAGCCATGGCTTCCGGCGTTCCTGTGGTAGCCTCAGGGGTAGGGGGAATACCGGAGCTGATCGATGACGGTGTCGAGGGGCTGCTGGTACCGCCGGGTGATGCCGGGGCGCTCTCGGCCTCACTAACACGGATCCTGGGTGACCGCGCTTTGGCCGCGTCCATCGGTGAGGCCGGACGGTCGAGGATCGAGCGTGACTTCGCGCCCGAGCGGCACCGTGCCGGACTCCTTGAGGTCTACGCGCGAGCGACGGGGGACATCCAATGAACGGGTGCGTGATCACGACATTTCGGTGCAACGCCAAGTGCCACATGTGCAACATATGGCAGCACCCTACCGATCCGGCGGAAGAGCTTCCCGCCGCGTACTACGAGAAGCTGCCGTCGGGACTTGGGCGCATCAACGTGACCGGCGGCGAACCGATGCTGCGCCCGGACATCCTCGACATCGTCGGAATCGTGTCCAAGAAGGCAAAGGTCGTGGAAGTCTCCACCAACGGCTTTTTCACGGACAAGATCCTGGAAATCGCGAACACGTACCCGAACACGATGTTCCGCATCAGTCTCGAAGGCCTGCCGGAGATGAACGACCGCCTTCGCGGTACCAAGGACGGGTTCGATCACGCGCTGCGCACGATGCTCGGGCTCATCGACTCACCGGCCAAGGACATCGGGTTCTCGGTCGTGATCTGCGACAAGAACGCTGACGACCTGCTGGTGCTCTACAAGCTCTGCGCAGCGCTCGGCGTGGAGTTCGGCAACTCGGTCATGCACAACTCCTGGTACTTCCATAAAGAGGACAACGCCGTCGGTGACGTGAGCAGGGCCGTTCAAGCGGAGAAGGAGTTCATCAAGGCGCTGCTCACTTCCAACCGCCGCGGGCTCCGGATGAAGATCAAGGACTACCTGCGCGCCTATTTCAACATCAACATCCTCAATCACCTCGAGGACAAGCCGAACGTGATGTCCGGTTGCGTTGCCGGACGGGACCTGTTCTTCGTGGATCCGTGGGGCAACGTCACGCCGTGTAACGGGACAGCTGAGCCCTGGATCATGGGCAACATCAAGGACCGGACGTTCGAAGAGATATGGCAGAGTGGCAAGGCGGATGAGGTTCGCTGCCAGGTTGACGGCTGCGATCGTTCCTGCGCGTTCATCGGAACCGCGCGGTTCGACATGGTGCGGCACCCAATACGGCCCGTGAGCTGGATCGCCCGCAGCAAACTCGCTCTCGCAAGAGGCAACGACATCTCCTACATCCCCTGATCCATCGCGCCCGTACAAGGGAGAGGCTCCAAACCTATGACGCCACGCGTCGCGGTTATCGGTAGTCGAGGGATACCTGACGTCCACGGCGGCGTCGAATATCACTGTGAGGAGCTGTACCCACGCCTCGCCGCACTCGGGTTCGACATCACCGTGTTCGCCCGTGAACCGTATGTGACCGGGGAGTACGACTACCGGGGCGTGCATGTTGTCACGCTACCCGCCGTCAAGCGCAAGTCGTTCGAGACGATCACGCATTCTGCTCGGGCGGCATACGAGGCCGCGCGCGGCGACTTCGACATCTGCCACTTCCACTCGGTGGGCCCCGCGGCGACCATTCTGATCGCCCGCATGTTCGGCGCGCGCAACATCGTGTTCACGATGCACGGACCCGACTACGAACAGCGGAAGTGGGGCAAGAACGCGCAACGCTTCTTGCGCTTTGGCGAGTCCGTCGGGGCACGCCGTGCCGATGCGGTGATCTCGGTCTCCGAACACCTCCAGCATCGCCTGGAAGACAAGTACGGCCGCACGGTCCACCCCATCCCGAACGCGCCTCGCGAAACGCAGCCGACCCCTCCTGGCGACCTTCTCGCAGGACTTGGGCTTGCCGGAGGAGACTACGCGCTCTACGTGGGCAGGCTGGTTCCGGACAAGCGGGTCGAAGACCTTATCGAGGCGATGGCGATCGCCCGCCCCTCCATGCCCGTCGTGATAGCCGGCCACAGCAGCCATGCGTGGGAGTACGGAGCGCAACTGCGAGGACTCGGGGCCGACCAGGTGCTCTTCACCGGATGGGTCGACTGGGCTCAAACACAGGAGTTGTTCTCGAACGCCGCCGTGTTCGTGCTGCCGTCTGCGGTCGAAGGCCTGCCGCTGAGTCTCCTTGAGGGCATGGCCCACGGTGTCCCGTGCATCGCGTCGGATATTCCGGCGAACCTGGAGGTCCTTGGCGATCCACCGGCGGGTCTGTCGTATCCGGTGGGGGATGTGACCGCGCTTGCCGCCGCGCTCGATCGCGTCCTGGACGATCCGGAGCTGGCCGCGCACATCGCCGAAGACGGCAAGCGCCGTGTTGATGGGACCTACAACTGGGACCGGATCGCGCAGTCGATCGCCGATGTCTACAACGGACTACTGCGGAGTTAGCGCGCGATAACCTGGATCGCGAAGGTTCCCGCGTTATCCTCAAAGAGTCCTGGCGCGTCGTTGACGACCGCCCGCACCGACTCACCCGGCGCGCCGATGATGACGCGCATGCCCTCGCGAAGGGGGAGATCGGTGTACACCATCCACGGACCGTCCTCATCCACGCGTACGAGAAGAGCGCCGACGTTGGCATCGGGCTTGATCGGCACGAAGGTGTAGTCGTGTGTCGGGTCGCCCTCGGGGCCCGTTGTGACGCCCTTCATGTAGCGGATGACCCCGCTCGCTTCGATCAGCAAGACCCCGCTCGAACCGATCGGACCGAGCTCGACCCCGGACTCGGCCGTCGCGCCAAGCTCCGACGTGAACCTCGTCGCGGTTCCGTATTCGATCGTCTTGCTGACCGGTGCGATCTCGACGCGTTCGGTGGGGCGGTCGCCCGCAGGCAGCTCTGTCCTCGACAACACCATCCAGAGGAACCTGCGTTCCGCGAAGTACGTGTAGACGACCTTGCGGCCGTCCTTACCCTGCTGAATGACGGCCTCCGAGCCAACCGGCAACTCAGCGGTCGGCACGCGCTCGGCCTCGAACGGGATCGCGACCGCCTGAGCAACGGTCACAGTGACTGTCTGGAAGGGCCGCACGGCATACCACAGCGCCACGAGCACCGCTATCAAGAGGATGGCGCCAAGAATGCGTTTCCGCTGCTCCAAGGCGTTCTCCTCCCCGAGTCGGGCCCTAGCGCGTCCACACATGATACTGTGCTGCGTACAGGGAATGCCAGCAGTTTGCGGCATCGCGCGATCCCATCGGGCGATGGCGACCGTACGGGGAGAGCCGGGGAGGGTCACTTGGGTGGGGGAACGCCTCTGACGGGCGGATCGCGCCGACTTGTCTTCGGCCTCCTTCGGCTGAGCGGCATCCCGCTCGTGCTGCGAGCCACGCGTCAGCGACACCGGCTCACCATCCTGCTGTTCCACCAGCAGTCCGCCGAACTGTTCGAACGAACCGCACGCACGCTGAAGCGCAGATACAACCCGGTGACCCTGTCCCAGGCGCTTGACGCCCTCGCGGCCGGAACGCTCTCATCGCTCCCCGAACGCCCGCTGCTGATCACGTTCGATGACGGCCGCGCCTCTAATGCGGATCTCATACCCCTGTTCTCACGGTACGGGATACGTCCGACGGTCTTTATCACAACCCGAGTGGTTGGAACGAATCGTCACTTCTGGTGGACACACCTGTGGCCGGAGGATGTGTCGCGGTTGCAGTCTGTCCCTGACGACGAGCGAGTCGCCTTCCTACAGGAACAGGGCGCTGACCCTTGTGAAGAGTATGACCAGCCGCAGGCGCTCTCGCTCGAGCAGCTGCGTGCGCTTGCCGAGGTGGCCGACATCCAGCCGCACACCCGCACGCATCCGCTGCTCACCCGCTGCACACCTGAACGAGCTCGCGAGGAGATCGCTGGTTCGGCGGCCGACATCAAGGCTCTTCTGGACCTCGAATCCCGGATATTCGCCTATCCCAACGGCGTGTTCTCAGACGAGATCGCGGCTACCGTTCGCGACTCGGAGATACCCTTCGCAGTGACCACGGAGCCGGTGCTGGTCGACGCGAGCAGCGACCCGCTGCGGCTGGGCAGGATCTTCATCCGCGACACGGCGGAGGCGAGCGAACTCATCGTCTTTGCGAGCGGACTTCAGGGGATCCTCAAACGTGTTCTTGGATACACTTCGTAAGAGCGGTCGGACGGACGGCATTTCGACCGTCTGACCAGCACGAATAGGTCGTGGACCGTTCGTCGGAAAAGTGTGAACTGTGACCCCCTCTTGACTCAGGCTCGTGGCGCATCATGCCGAAATAGACACTGTAGGGCAGTTGATAACCGCAGATCGGCACGAATCTCCTGATAAAGGCACAGCTCGCCGAAAGGCAGCGTCGCAAAGTCACGGGTCTAACGGAAGGTCACACCTTCTTACGACAGCCGGACCGCCGGAACCCCAAGGTCACACAGACCCGAGGCTACCTGGCGACAGGGAGTCCCGGGTCGATCTGCACCAAGGGGCAACGGCACATGAGCGTTCGTACAGCGGATCTGAAGGTCTTCACAAGCAAGACGATCGTTGTGATGACGGCAGTCGCCGTCATGTTTACGTTTATCACGGTGCCGGCGAGTGCCTCGGCTGCTGCGGGCGTTTCGGTCGTCGACTACGGTGCCACCGGAAACGACACCAGCGACGATACCGCCGCCTTCCAGGCCGCGATCGACGCAGCTGTCGCCGGCGGAACGGTCACGGTCCCGGCAGGGACCTACATCCTCGGGCAGATCCGGGTGGCAAAGCCCCTCACCATCGCAGGCGTGGGCGCCACCTCGATCATGAAGTTGCGTGACGCGGCCAACCAGACCCTGGTGGCCATCAACTACACCAACAACGTCACCGTCCGCGACCTGGCCATCGACGGCAACATCGCCAACCAGACGAGCGGCTACCCGCATGGCATCCAATTCTCGGGAACCACGGATTCGATCGTCACCCGCGTCAACATCCGCAACTGCGAGAAGTCTGGCGTCTCGGTCTATGACGGCTCGGATCGCGTAAGCGTGACGAACAGCACGTTCGACAACAACGAGAACGACGTCGAGATCCACTCAAGCGCCTACAACTACTGCGCAGACAACATCGCCACCAACACGCAGTACGAGTCCTGGGTCAGCTATGAGCAGGTCGGCGGCCCCGGGAAGGCCCACCACAACACCATCGTCAACAACACCTCGAACGGCGGCTACTGCGGCATCAACATCGAGCGCTCACACGACGATCTGGTGTCCGGCAACACGGTCCAGAACACGCAATGGGGCATCATGGTCCAGGGTCGCGACTCCACCTACAGCTACAACGAGACGGTCGTTGACAACGTCCTTGTGGGTGGCAGCAACTCTACCATGTGGGGAATCACCGCCGAGAATCCGTCGCACAGCAACACGATCGCGCGCAACAGCGTGACCAACTGGGGTGGCACGCCGCTCAACATCCAGTCCGACGACTCGGTCTTCGAGAGCAACGTCATCGACAGCCCCAAGGCCGTCCCGGTCAAGACCGGCAACGTGGTCGTCCGGAACAACACCTTCAAGAACTCCCACGAGGTCGGCGTGCTGTTCACCGGCACTCTGAATGACGTGGTCTTCGAGGGCAATACGATCACCGGCGCGGCCGAAGAGGGCGTCCTGGTTCTCGAACCGGTCACCCGCCTGACCTTCGTGCGCAACACGATCACCGGCAACGGCACCGGCGCTCCCGGGACCTTGGATGGCATCTACTCGCTGGTCACCTGGACCAACTCGGTCTTCGCGGGCAACAAGATCTACAACGGCGCCGTCGCCACACAGAAGCACCCCGTGACCATCCCGGACGGCGCCGCTCTCGCGGCCGCCGACAACGACCTTCGCGGCCTCAGTGCCTCGGCCCTCCCGGCCGCCACGGCGGGCGCTGCGATCGCCGTCACCGCTCCAGTGGCCGAGGCCGGCACCTGGACCTGCAGCGCAGCCGGTCGCCCCGGAACCTGGACGTTCACCGCATCGACCACCCAGCCCGAGCCGACTCCCGAGCCGGCCCCGGTTCCCGACACGAACATCAACCAGACGCCAGTGGCCGGTACCGACCGGTACTCGACCAGCGTGGCGGTCTCGCAGCAGGCATACCCCAACGGCGCTCCCGTGGTCATCATCGCAACCGGTAGCGACTGGCCGGACGCGCTCGGCGGAGCGGCCCTTGCATATGCCGAGCAGGGCCCCATCCTCCTCACGAAGAAGAATGAACTTCCACCGGTGGTACTCGCCGAGATCCGCCGCCTCGGCGCCACCAAGGCCGTCATCCTCGGCGGCAGGGGCGTCGTTGGTCAGGCAGTGGAGAACACGCTGCGCGCAGAGGTCGGGACCGTCGAGCGGATCGCCGGAACCGACCGGTACAAGACCGCCCAATCGATCGCCAAGGCCGCTGTTGAGGCTCCGGGAAACGACTACGGAGGAACGGTCTTCATCGCCACCGGCCGCAGCTTCGCTGACGCACTCGCCGCATCGCCCATGTCGGCAGCCAAGGGTATGCCGCTCCTGCTGGTCGGACCTGACGGAGTCTCCGGCATCCAGCCGACGCTGGAGGTCCTCAACGCGACGAACGTCATCGTGCTCGGCGGAACCGGCGCGGTCTCCAAGAGCATCGAAGCGGCCCTCGTCGTGCGGTACGGCGTCGGCAACGTGACGCGTCTCGCCGGTGCGGACCGCTACGCGACCGCAGCCACGGTGGCCTCCTACGCCGTCCTGAGCGCCGATCTCGATTGGAACAACGTGGCGTTCGCAACCGGCGAGACCTTCCCGGACGCACTCGCCGGCGGCGTCCTTCAGGGCAAGGACGGTTCGGTCCTCCTGCTCACGCCTGGCGACCACCTCAATACGATGGCCAAGGCATGCCTTACCGGGAACCGCGCGAGCATCGACACAGTCAAGTACCTCGGCGGCCAGGGCGCACTCGGAAACACCGTGCGCAAAGCGGTCGTGAGCGCGCTGCAGTAACCTGGACCCAACGGACTCGACACGCGTGGCTGACGCCCCTCGGCCACGCGTGTCGTCATGTTGTGGCACAATACCCTGATACGAAAACGCACACGCCGGCGCGACACGCCGTTGCCTCGAACACGGGAGCATCCTATGTCACAGCCTCGATTCGGCCGCCTCATCACCGCGATGGTCACGCCGTTCACCGATGATCTCCAACTCGACCTGCCGCGCGCGCAGGGGCTCGCGACCAGACTCCTCGATCAGGGGTCGGACGCGCTCGTGGTGTGCGGCACCACCGGCGAATCGCCGACCGTCTTCTACGATCAGAAGATGGACCTCTTCAGGGCGGTCATCGAGTCGGTAGGGGACCGTGCCCCGCTCATCGCCAACGTCGGGGACAACTGCACGGCCGACTCGGTGGATTTTGCCCGCGATGTCGTGAAGCTCGGCGTCAGCGGGGTCATGGCCGTCGTGCCCTACTACAACAAACCCCCGCAGGAGGGCCTGTACCGCCACTTCCGCGCGATCGCCGAGGCGGTCGACGTTCCCGTGGTGCTCTACAACATCCCGAGCCGCTCGGTCATCAACATGGAGCCGTCCACCATCATCAGGCTCGCGACCGACGTGGAGAACATCGTCGCGCTCAAGCAGGCCAACAGCGACCTGTCGCAGGCCGCCGCTGTCATCGCCGGCACCCCCGATGACTTCGAGGTCTTCGCGGGCGACGACGAGCTCACCTTGCCGCTCATGGGCCTGGGTGGCACCGGCGTGATCTCCACGATCGGCAACGTCGCGAGCGACCGATTCAAAGAGATGGTCACCGCACAGGCCGATAGCGATCACACCCGCGCACTTCGTATCCACCTCGAGCTGCTACCGCTCATGAAGGCCCTGTTCATCACGAGTAACCCCATCATGGTCAAGCGTGCGCTCGAACTGGCCGGATTCCCCGTGGGCGGCGTGCGGCTGCCGCTCGTGGAATCAACGCCCGAGCAGACCGCCGAGCTCGCGCGCGTGATGCGCCACCTCGGTACGATCGACTGATAGCCCGCTCACGCGGGTTGCATATGGCATACCACTCAGACGCACGACAAGGAGCACGATAGAACAGCATATGACCAGCAAAAAGAACCGCCTTCGCATCATCCCGCTCGGCGGGCTTGATGAGATAGGCAAGAACATGACCGTCGTTGAGTATGGGAACGACATGGTCGTCATCGATGCCGGACTCATGTTTCCAGATGAGGACTCGCCCGGCGTGGACCTGATACTTCCGGACTACAGTTACGTCCTCAAGCGCAAAGACAAGCTCCGCGGCATCATCATCACCCACGGACACGAGGACCACACCGGCGCACTGCCGTACCTGCTGCGCGACCTGGGTCAGCCGGTTCCGATCCTGGGCACCCGCCTTACGCTCGGCCTCATCAAGGGCAAGCTCGAGGAGCATAAGCTCACCAACGCCAAGCTTCGCGAGATAAAGCCCGGCGGCCACGTGAGCCTCGGCGTCTTCGGCTTCGACTTCATCGCGGTCAACCACTCCATCCCCGACGGCGTGGCGGTCTTCTGCCGCACGCCCGTCGGAAACCTACTCCACACCGGTGACTTCAAGCTCGATCAAACGCCCATAGACGGACGTTTCACCGACTACGCCGCACTCACTAAGGCTGGCAAATCGGGAGTGACGCTGCTCCTGAGCGACTCCACCAACGCCGAGACACCGGGTCACACACCGAGTGAGGCCGTCGTCGGCGTCGCACTGCGGCGGATCTTCGCGGAGGCCGAGCAGCGCATCATCGTCGCATCGTTCGCTTCGCACATACACCGCCTCCAGCAGGTCTGCGATGCGGCCGTGGCCTCGGGCCGCAAGGTAGCGGTCACAGGTCGCTCGATGGTCAACAACACCAGGATCGCGCGCGAGCTGGGCTACCTGCACATCAACGACACCGACATCATCGATGCCTACGACATGAAGGGGCTGCCCGCGGAGGACGTGGTGGTGCTGTCCACCGGAAGCCAGGGCGAGCCGATGTCCGCGCTCGCGCGGATGGCCAACCGGGACCACAAGACTGTTTCCATCGAAAAAGGCGACACTGTGGTCATCTCGGCTACGCCGGTCCCGGGCAACGAGAAGGCGGTCTCGCGCGTCATGAACCGCCTGTTCAAGGCCGGCGCCACTGTGGTTCATCGTGGCACAGCGCAGGTACACGTCTCCGGACACGCCGCGTCCGAAGAACTCAAGCTCATGTTGAACCTTACACGGCCCACGTACTTCATGCCGATACACGGAGAGACCCGCCACCTGCATGCCCATGCGCATCTTGCGATGCAGGTGGGTATCCCCGAGAAGAACATCTTCTGCCTCGAGAACGGACAGTGCCTCGAGCTTGATGAGAACGGGATCCGGGTAGGGGAGCACGTCGAGTCGGGCGTCGTATACGTCGACGGCCTGTCCGTGGGCGATATCAGCCAGGTGGTCCTGCGAGATCGTCAACTGCTGTCTTCGGACGGCATCTCCATGGTTATCGTCGCTATCGACTCACAGGACGGCAAGGTCATGGCAGAACCCGAGATCGTCATGAGGGGCTTCGCGCTCTCCGGTGGCGAAGAGGAGGACATCCTCGCCGAGATGCGGACCCGCGTGAACAAGGTTCTCGCGCGCACGTCGAGCGAGGGCGTCACCGACCACGGCGTCATCAAGAAGGCGCTTCGCGACTCACTGTCGGCGTTCATCTGGGAGCGCAGCCGCATGCGCCCGATGATCATCCCGGTCGTCATGGAGGTGTAGTGAGCCCGTTTCAGGCACTCATACTCGGCATCACGCAGGGCATCACCGAATTCCTGCCGATCTCCAGCGACGGACACCTCATCTTGGTGCCCGCGCTGTTCGGATGGGAACGCTTCGGTCTGGGCTTCGACGTGGTGCTGCACGCCGCCACGCTGGCCGCCACGATCGCGTACTTCCGCCGTGACGTTGCACGCCTGGCGCTCGCGCTGTTCTCGCGCACTCCAGAACGCTCGCGTGACCGCAGACTCGCGTGGGTCATCATCGCGGCCACCGTTCCCAGCGCGGTCATCGCACTGGGCTTCGAGCCGCTGGTGGAGAAGGTGGAGACGCTCTCGATGTCCGCGCAGACGTCCATCGTCGCGATCTTCCTGCTCGTCACCGCCGCGCTTCTCGGAGGCGCCGAGATCATCGCTCGTCGTGTGAAGCGCACGACCGAGTCCGCCGAGCAGATCTCGTGGCCTCGTGCGCTCATCATCGGCCTGGCGCAGGGGTTCGCGGTGGCGCCGGGGCTCTCACGCTCGGGCACGACCATCGCCGCCGGTGTTGCGCTCGGCCTCAAGCGGGAAGAGGCCGCGCGGTTCTCGTTCCTGCTCTCGATCCCCATCATCGGCGCCGCAACCGCCAAGAAGATACTGCTTGACGTGATCGTGGGCGGGGAGGCGCTCCCGGCGGCACTGCCACTCACGGTGGGCCTGGTCACCACCACGATCGTGGGCTACGCCGCCATCGCGCTGCTCCTGCCGTATGTACGCAAACACTCTCTGTGGGCGTTCGCCATCTACACCGCAGTCGTCGGTACCGCCATACTGGTGTCGACGCAACTGTTCTAACAACCTTCCGAGGAGACCCGCACATGGCCACGGGCCGAAAAGGCAAACCCTCCACGAGCGGGAAGCGAAGCACAGCCAAGACAGCGCCCGCCCGGCGCGCCTCGCGCGCTCCCGAGCCGGTGCCGGTGCTCGATCCCGACAGCCGTCACGAGGTCGTTGGGATCTCGCTATCAGCGCTCGCGATCGCGCTCGGCATCATGATGCTCAAGGACTCGAGCGCCATGGTCCCGCGGTTCGTGGCCGGGCTGCTACGGCTCGGTTTCGGACTTGGGGCGTATGCGATCCCGGTCGTGGTCTTGTTGTGGGGCGTCAGCTTCTTCGTGCATGCCGTCCGCGTGGACGAGACCCGAGTGGGGATCGGCCTCGGCCTGATCGTGCTGGCCGCTATCTCGATCGCGGCTGTCGGTGCCCCCGACGCGCTGTTCTGGGACCCGCAGACGCTCATGGCGCATGGCGGGTACCTGGGTGGCGGCCTTGCCTGGCTGCTCTCGCTCCTCATGGGCGACGTCATCGCCTACGTCCTGCTCGGTGCGCTTGCCCTTGTCGGGCTGGTGTTTGCCGGAATGTCCATCTCGGAGTTGGTCGATCGGGTCACCGACGCGGTCCGCCGTCCGTTGCCCGAGGAGGACTTTGCCGAGGACACCGCACCCTCGCGGCGCAGGGCGCCCAGGACGGTGCCGCTCGATGACTTCGGGGAGCGCGAGCGGGAGCCCGCACCCGCGGTCGCACTGCCAAAACGCGGCCCCGATCCCGAAGCCGCCCGTCCCACCATCCCCACGGCGGGGATGTCGGCGCCGCGCGCGCTTGAAGGATTCGAGCTTCCCGCGCTCTCGATGCTCCAGCGCAGCCCGCAGACCGCTGCGGCTCACCGTGCGAGTGAAAAGGAGCTCAAGGGCACCGCAGGGCTCATCGAGCAGACGCTTGCGACCTTCGACATCTCATCACGGGTCGTCGGCTGGGTTCCCGGTCCGACTGTGACGATGTTCGAAGTCGAGATCGCGCGCGGAGTGAAGGTCGGTCGCGTGACATCGCTGGCCGACGACCTCGCGCTGGCGCTTGCCGCGCCCACCATCCGCATCCTCGCCCCGATCCCCGGCAAGTCATACGTGGGCATCGAGGTTCCTAACGAGCGCAGGTCCACCGTTACGCTCGGCGATGTCATCTCCGGCCCCCCCATGAGCCACCCCAGCCCGCTCTTGCTGGGCATCGGCAAGGACGTTGCCGGCGAGCAGATCACCGCTGACCTTGCCACCATGCCGCACCTGCTCATCGCCGGCGCGACGGGTACCGGCAAGAGCGTGTGCATCAACGCGCTGCTCATGTCGATGCTCATGCGCGCAACGCCCGCCGAGGTCAGGCTCATCCTCATCGACCCCAAGCGCATCGAGCTCAATCTGTACAACGGCGTTCCCCACCTGTACGTACCGGTCGTGACCGAGGCGAAAGAGGCTGCGTCGGCGCTGGCCTGGGCGGTCTCGGAGATGGAATCTCGCCTCAAGCGCCTCCAGAAAGCGGGCGCGCGCAACATCGCGCAGTTCAACACGCTCGTTCACGACGGGAAGGCGCCCGAAGGCGCCGTCGAGATGCCGTATCTGGTCATCGTCATCGATGAGCTCGCCGACCTCATGATGGTCGCCGCCAAAGAGGTAGAGGACTCCATCTGCCGGCTCTCGGCGCTGGCGCGCGCGGCCGGTATCCACCTTATCGTCGCAACACAGCGGCCATCGACTGACATCATCACCGGTCTCATCAAGACCAACATCACCAACCGGATCGCCTTCGCGGTCTCCTCCGGCATCGACAGCCGCGTCATTTTGGACCAATCGGGCGCCGAGAAGCTCGTCGGCCTCGGCGACATGTTGTTCTCCACACCGGCCTGGCCCAAGCCCAAGCGGATCCAGGGCGCGTATGTCACCGAGGACGAGATCAACGGTGTCGTGGAGCACCTCAAAGCGCAGGCGGAACCCGAGTATCATGAGGAGATCCTGCACCTCAAGCTCGCAACGGTCGGCGGCGGCGCGGCTATGGGCGACGAGGACGACGACCCTCTGCTCTGGGAAGCCGCCGACATCGTGGTCACGAGCGGCATGGGCTCCACCTCGCTGCTCCAACGGAGGCTCAAAGTGGGGTACGCCCGCGCCGGACGCATCATGGACATGCTCGAAGCCAAGGGCATCGTCGGCCCGCCCGACGGCAGCCGTCCTCGCGAAGTGCTCGCGGACATAGAAGAGCTCGAATCGATCAAGGTCTTCGATCGCAAAGACCGGGAGGCGGACGAATGAGCCGTCTTCGCTTAAGGATGGCGATATGCCGGTAGGCGAAAAGCTCGCCGCGGAGAGGCGCAAGCAGGGCAAGAGCCTAGGCGACGTTTCCGAAGCGACCCATATCATGCGCAGGTTGCTCGAATCGCTCGAGAATGGGCGCGTGGACGAGCTCCCAAGCGCGGTGTACGTGCGCGGCTACATCCAGAACTACGCCAAGTACCTGGGCATGGACCAGACCCCGCTACTGCTCGAGTTCGAAGAGGACCTCGGAGGAAAGCCTCCGCGCGACTCGCGGCTCGAAGATGTCCCCGAGGCCTCCGTCGTGCCCATGAGAGACCAGATACACCACATCCCCACGCGTACGTGGCTCATGCTCGTAGCTGCGCTCGTGCTCATCGGCCTGGTTCTGTGGGCGGTCGGAGCATTGCTCGGACAGGACAAGGAACTGCCACCGATCCCGCCGTCCACAACGACCACCACCGTCGAGCCGACCTCGACCGTTCCCGGCACGACCACCGACACCGTCCCGGGAACCTCCACCGCACAGCCGGCGGCACCCGGGCAAGTCGATCCGGCCGCGGCGTTCACCCTCAAGATCACGGTGGCCGACGGCGCCGCGTCATGGGTCAGGGTGACCATCGACGGCAAGAAGGCGTACGAAGGAACGCTCACCGGAGGCACCTCGAAGGAGTGGACCGTCACGTCCGAAGCGTCGGTTCGCGTCGGCAAGCCCGACGCTGTAACCGTCACGCGAGATGGCGCACCCGTGACGCTCAAGAGCGTCGATGGCGTCGCCGTCGCGACCATCACAGCGTCCGCGGAGTAACCGTCGCTCCGCACGATGCGTGCGAGAGGAGAACCATGGCCAAGGAACAGAGTTTTGACGTCGTGTCCCAGGTGGACATGCAAGAGGTCGACAACGCGGTCCAGCAGGCCGCAAAGGAACTCGTACAGCGCTACGACCTCAAGGACACACACTCCACGATCGACCTCGACAAGCACGGAGCCACCGTGACCGTCACGGCACCGAGCGACTTCGTCTTCAAGCAGGTCAAGGACGTGCTCGACACCAAACTGGTCCGCCGTCAGATCGATCTCAAAGCGCTTTCGTGGGGCAAGATCGAGACGGCAGCAGGCGGTACCGTGCGTTGCGCCGCGACCATCGTCAACGGCATCGACATCGAGATCGCGCGTAAGATCAACAAGGATGTGCGCGACGAGAAGTACAAGGTCAAGGTCCAGATCGAGGGCGACAAAGTGCGTGTCTTCTCGGCCTCGCGCGACGAGCTGCAGGCGGTGATCGCCTTCCTCAAGGCGGCCGACTACGGCATTCCTCTCCAGTTCACCAACTACCGGTAGCATCGTGCCTCGCACTCCGGCCATCGCATTCATCACCCTCGGATGCCCGAAGAACGAGGTCGACTCCGACCGCATGAAAGCGGCCGTTGTCGCCTCGGCGTACACGCTCGTCGATGAGCCGCTCGCCGCTGACGTCATCGTGCTCAACACCTGCGCATTCATCCAAGAGGCCGCCGAGGAAGCCATCGGCGAGATCATGTCGCTGGCGGAGTGGAAGGCCGAGCGCGCGGGGAGACGCCTGCTCGTGGCGGGCTGCCTGCCGTCACGCTACGAGGGCGAGCTCGAGACCGAGATCCCCGAGGTCGACGCCTTCGTCCCGGTGGCCGAGGAGCAAGCGCTCCTCTCCGTCCTCGAGCGGGTCACCGGGGTCGCCGCGAACGCGACGGACGGTCCCGGGCGCACGATTCCAGCCTCCACCGCGTACGTGCAGATATCTGACGGATGCGACCGTCGGTGCGCGTACTGCGCCATCCCGTCCATCCGGGGACCGCACGTGAGCCGCCCGCTGGACGACATCCTTGCCGAGGCGCGCTTCCTCATCGACAACGGCGCTCGCGAACTCATCTTGGTGGGACAGGACACGTCCGCGTGGGGCCGCGACCTGAGCGGCCGCGAACGGCTACCCGAGCTTCTGGGTGCCGTGGCGTCGCTTCCCGGCGAGTTCCGTGTCCGCGTCATGTATCTGCAGCCCGACGGCGTGTCCGACGAACTCCTCGCCACGATGGCAACGCACGATCGCGTCTGCCGCTACCTCGACGTGCCCGTTCAGCACGCGTCGCGTAACGTGCTGAAGCGCATGGGGCGCCCGGGTGACTACGACTCGCTGCTCGCGCTTGTCGCGCGCATCCGTGCCGCGGTGCCTGGTGTCACGCTCCGTACGACCATCATGTCCGGTTTCCCGGGCGAGACGCGCGCCGATGCGCGTGCGCTGGAGCGGTTCGTCTCGGCCGCGGCTTTCGACTACACCGGGGTGTTCGCGTTCTCGCCCGAGGATGGAACGCTCGCCGCGTCCATGCCCGACCAGGTGCCTCGCCGCACCCGACTCGCACGTGCACAACGACTGCGCGACCTCGCGGACGTCGTTGGCGCATCGGCCGCCGCGGCACGTGTCGGCTCCACGGTGACTGTCCTGATCGAAGGCCCCGAGGAGGACGACATGGCGGTCGGTCGCACGTGCGGCCAGGCTCCCGAGATCGACGGGGTCACGCTCTTCCCGCCGGGACCGGAACGCGGTACGTTCGCATCTGTGCGAATCGAAGACTCCGACGGCTACGACCTGTACGGTCAGGTGATCGTGTGAGCCCGCTCTCCACTGCGGCGAACCGCGTGACGCTCGTTCGCATCGTGCTCATCCCGGTGTTTCTCGTCATATTGCTGGCGGAACTGCCCGTCTGGGGCCCGTGGCTCGCAGCGCTGGTGTTCACGCTGCTGGCGGCCACCGACGCTGTCGACGGCTACCTCGCGCGCTCGCGCAACGAGGTCACCACCTTCGGCAAGTTCATCGATCCGCTCGCCGACAAGCTGCTTGTCACGGCAGCGTTGGTGGCGCTGGTCGACCTGGAGCGACTGCCATCATGGATCGCGCTCATCATCATCAGCCGCGAGCTGGTGGTCTCGGGTCTGCGCATGGTCGCGGTCGCCGAGGGACGCGTGATCGCCGCCTCCAACTACGGCAAGATCAAGACCGTCCTGCAGATCATGGCGATCGTCGGCTTCATCGTCATGGACAGCTCGGTCATCCCCGACGTCCTGGGACCCCGGATGGCATACGCGTTCTGGGTCCTCACCTGGATCGTCATGGTCGCCGCCCTTATCGCCACGGTCGCGTCGATGATCGACTACTTCTACCACGCACGGGACATCATCACCGGCCCCTGGACGAGCGGACGCGGCGATGCGTAAGCGAGTCCCGGCCGCGATCGTGACGGTCGGCACCGAGCTCGTCACCGGTCAGCGGCTCGACACCAACACCTCCGAGATCTCTCGTGCGCTGATGGGGGCGGGATATGCGGTCTTCGAGGCGGTCTCGCTACCGGACGACATCGAGCTCGTCGCGTCGATACTGCGAGAGTTGACCGGCACGTACGCCCTGGTGGTGGTCACCGGGGGCCTTGGGCCCACCCATGACGACGTAACCCGCGACGCCGCGGCACGTGCTCTCTCCCGAGACCTGATACGAGACCCGGGCATCGAGCGGGGCCTTCATGCGGTGGTAGCCCGCCACACCGACATCGAGGCTGCACGTCAGGTCTTCAGACAGGCGGATGTGCTGCGAGACGCGACGGTCCTTCCCGCGGTCACCGGCACTGCTCCCGGGCAGGTCATATCCACCCCGGCAGGACGGCTCGTTCTGCTTCCCGGACCTCCGTCTGAGATGCGCCCGATGCTGCGCGCATTCATGGAGACCGAACCTACGACGACACCGCCGGTCCGACTGCGATGCGTAGGCATGACCGAGTCAGACGTGCAGGTCCGTGCCGAGCGCGCGCTCGAAGGCATCGAGGGCATCGGGTTCACGGTGCTCGCCGCTCCCGCGCTCATCGAAGCGCTGCTGTTCGATGACGGGGCGGGGGAGGAGCTTCTGTCCTCCGCCGAGCGCAAGGTTGCCGCCGCCCTCGGCGACGCATGCTACTCGCGGAACGGTTCATCGCTTGCCCAGATCGTGGTCGGGCTCGCTCGCGAACGGGGCGAACGCATCGCCACGGCCGAGTCGTGCACGGGCGGCATGATCGCTGCCGCCCTTACCGATGTCGCCGGCGCCTCCGACGTGTTCGTCGGTGGCATCGTCGCGTACTCCGACGACGTCAAGATCTCCACGCTGGGAGTGCCGGCCGGGACGCTCGCCCGGCACGGTGCCGTTTCCGCTGAGACCGCGCGCGCCATGGCCGAGGGGGCGCTCGCGCTCGGCGCGACGCTCGCCGTCGCGACCACCGGCATCGCCGGTCCCGGAGGCGGAAGCGACGAGAAGCCGGTGGGGCTGGTGTGGACGGGTGTTGCGACCCCCGCAGGATCGCATGCGTTCGACAGACAGCTCATGGGCGATCGTGATGGCATCCGCACTCGTGCCACCATCTATGCGCTTGACGCCCTCAGACGCGCTCTCACGGGCTTGTAGATGGGTATCCGCACCTTCATCGGCATCGCTCTGGGCACGCACATGCGCGAAACGCTCATCGAATGCGGCGACCGGATCAGGCACGCGGCCGTCTCCTGGCGGGGCCAGAAGTGGGTGAGCGCCGAGAACCTCCATCTCACGCTGGCGTTCCTTGGGACGCTTCCCGAGGATGCGATCGACGAGGTGGCGCGTCTGGCAAGCGAGGCATGCACCTCCACCGCCGTCTACACCGTGTCCCTCGGCGAGCTAGCCGCGGTTCCACGGCTGAGGACTGCCAGGATGATCTGGTCGAGCATCGACGCCGGCGCCGTGGAGACCTCGATGTTGGCGAATGCGCTCGCGGAGAAGCTGTCTGCTGTCGGATATGAGCCCCCAGATCGGGCGTTCGATCCGCATATCACACTCGTGCGCGCACGCGATCCGCAGCCACTGCCGTTCGAGGCGATCGACGCGGCCAACCGGCTGCTGTTCGCGACAGACGAACGTGACTCCGCCATGTCAGTGCGAGGTATTACCGTGTACTCCAGCATGCTCACCCCGCGCGGGCCGGTCTACGACGAACTCGCATTCCTGTCCTTCCCGGGATGATTGACACCGAACGTGTGTTCGTATACGGTGAATCCAGCCTCAGGGGTCGCCCAAACGGGTGAAAAGGAGCAGATGGCAATGGAACGCGAGAAAGAGAAAGTCCTTGATCTCACGCGCGAGCAGATCGAGCGCAAGTTCGGCAAGGGGTCGCTCATGCGACTCGGAGAGCACGCTCTCATGTCAGGCATAAGCGCGATACCCACCGGTTCGCTCGCCCTTGATGCCGCGCTCGGCATCGGCGGCGTTCCTCGCGGACGAATCGTCGAGATCTACGGCCCTGAGTCCTCAGGTAAGACCACACTCGCGCTGCAGATCGTGGCCGAGGCACAGGCCATGGGCGGCATCGCCGCCTACATCGACGCGGAACACGCGCTCGATCCCACGTATGCGGCTCGTCTCGGCGTGGACATCGACGACATCTTGATCTCGCAGCCGGACACCGGCGAGCAGGCGCTCGAGATCGCCGACATGCTCATCCGCTCGGGCGCCATCGACGTCGTCGTCATCGACTCGGTCGCCGCCCTGGTGCCTCGCGCCGAGCTTGAAGGCGAAATGGGGGACACCACCGTCGGACTGCAGGCACGGCTCATGAGCCAGGCCATGCGCAAGCTGGCCGGATCCCTCAACAAGTCCGACACCACATGCATCTTCATCAACCAGCTGCGCGAGAAGATCGGCGTCATGTTCGGCAGTCCCGAGACCACCTCGGGCGGTCGTGCACTCAAGTTCTACGCGTCGATCCGCATCGATATCCGCCGCATCGACTCGATCAAGCAGGGGACCGACATCGTCGGCAACCGGGTCCGCGCCAAGGTCGTCAAGAACAAGGTCGCCCCGCCGTTCCAGCAGGCGGAGTTCGACATCATGTACGGGCTCGGCATCTCGAAGGAAGGCAGTCTGCTCGATCTCGGCGTCGAGGAGGGTGTGGTCGCGAAGTCCGGTGCTTGGTACACCTACGGTGAGGAGCGCCTGGGACAGGGTCGCGAGGCAGCCAAGGAGTTCCTCCGTGAGCACAGCGAGATCCGCGACACCATCGAGCACGCGATCCGCGAGAAGATCGGTCTGACCGAGCCGGGCACCATGGGCGCGATCACGCCGAACGAGAAGGGGTGACGGTCTGGTGGCCGCTCTGGTCACCGACATAGAGACCCCCCGGATCGGCGCACGACTCAGGCGTATCTGGCTTGACGGCGAGCCTTGGAAGACAACGTCGGCAGCAGTCGTGAAGGCCGTTGGCGTTGCCACTGGCGATGTCGTAGAGCCCGATGCGCTTTCGTTGTCGCTCCAATCAAACGAGGCCGACGCCGCTCGCGAACGCGCCCTGCAGCTTCTCGGATACCGCGAGCGCAGCCGCTTCGAACTCCGCGCAAAGCTTGCGGAGGACGGCTATCCGCCGCCGGTGCTTTCGGCCATCGTCGGTGCGTTCGAACACACGGGACTGGTC
>JBASNZ010000013.1:0-8325 GCA_049657775.1 Coriobacteriia bacterium
CCAGTAGTCCAGGTTCGACTTGGGCGTGCGCTGCCCCTCAGCGCAGTCGTGGCCGTGCCAGAAGCAGCCGTGAACGAAGATTGCTTTCTGCTTACCGACAAATGCGACATCCGGCCTGCCAGGCAGATCGCGCCGATGCAGCCGGTACCCCACATGCCCGAGTTGCCGCAGCGCTTTGCGAACAAGCAGCTCGGGCGCGGTATCGCGGCTTCGGATTCGCCGCATGTTCTCGCTGCGGCTGATGGCCATCTCAGTCCTAGACGGCTAGATCGAGGGGGAGATCGGAGATGTCCTTGAGACGATCCCCGTTCACCATTACCGCCAGCATGTCAGCGGCATCACTCATGTTCAACTCCTCCAGAGTCTCCTGGAGCTCATACAGTGCGAAGTGGTAGACGCAGTCCATGTCTCCAGTGCCAAGGGCAATCGATGCGAGCCTGCTCGGCGTGGGCTCCGCTGTAACGACGACTATGTGCGGCAGTGAGCCCTTGCGATTGCGCACAAGGTTCAAGGCCTCCGAGCGTGCATTCTGAGCACGGTCGCTGCGAATCGTCCACTTGCACGAAATGCTCGCATGCAGCAAAGGCAGGCCGCCGTCTCTCTTCCGCAGGCTCGCCAGTGTTGCCACGCTGCCATCCACAAGGAACGCAGGCGCGTTGATCACAGCGTCTTCTTCAGTGTCGCGGACGATCACTACGTCCGGCGTGATCGTGTAGTCGCTGCCAAGTGCGGCTGCAAGATCGGGATCGCTGCGGGCGGCTCTATCGAGTGCAACCAGATGTGAGTACTGCTCGTATCGTGCAATCTCGAGCCGGTTGCGGCCCCTGACGTGCTGAACGGACCAACTACCTGGGCGAAGGTGGCCGAGCTTGAGGAACGTGTCCCGTACGAAGTCAGCGCATAATGCCTCGAACTGATTGCCCGAAGTCTGGCCCGCTGCTCGCTCGCCCACCGTTTCAGCCCTCAGCCGATCCGCAATGCCCTTGGCGATTGCCACGCTCGCCTGATTCGAGCTGTCGCTGTTGCTCGGTCTGCCTTGCCCGTCTATGGTCAGGCACGACCGCAGTAGCGCCTCATGAAACTCCCTGCGCGCATCAGCGAAGTCCGCCCGTGAGTACATCAGGCGACCCGGAAGGAGCGCTTCGCGGACAGGGCGACTGCAATCTGCCTGGCGACCGCCTCAGCAACCGGTGGCGGGAATGCATTCCCGATCTGACGATAGGCTGCCGTCTTGCGTCCGGCGAACGCCCACTCGTCGGGGAAGCCCTGGATTCGTGCTGTCATGCGGGTAGTGAGTCGAGGCATGCCTACGAAATCGGGTGGTGGTGCTTCATCGGCGATTCCGCGCCCATCGACACCGAGCGCTTCCCAGGCACGCTTCGCCCGTGTGGGTCCCAGGTCGGGTCCGCCGTGCTTCTTGGATCCGCCGACGAGCGTGGGCGCGATCGAGTCCGCGCGGGAGCGCCAGGACTCAGTCCCCCGCCATCCGTTGACAGCCATCAGGTCGCTCAGGAGTTCACCGACGGTTGGCGCCTCGCCAGTCAGGGGAACCGGCCAGTCAAACCCTTCTGACAGATCCTTGCGAATGCCCACGAAGACCACACGCGGGCGCAATTGGGAGACACCGTAGTCCGACGCATTCAGCAGGCGCCACCCCGGTACGTATCCGAGCTGCCGGAGCTGGCGCTCGACCTTGTTGCGGTAGTCGTCGAACACCGCATCGAGAAGTCCCCGGACATTCTCGAGCATCACCGCACGCGGACGACACTCATCGACCAGCCTGATTGCTTCGGGGAACAGGTCCCTTTCGTCCTCAGCCCCAAGCTGCTTGCCTGCCTTGGAGAAGGGAGGACACGGAACGCCGCCCGCTAGCAGATCCACGCCCTTGAAGGCGCTCGCGTCGAACTGCCGGATGTCGCCCTCAATCACGTTCCACTGAGGCCGGTTGAGCCTGAGGGTGTCGCATGCTGGAGACTCGATTTCGATGACGGCGGAGTGAGAGAATCCGGCCGCCTCGAGTCCGAGGGCCTGACCGCCGCCACCTGCGCATATTTCAATCGAGCTCAGGTTCAACAGTCTGCCCCCATCTCCCTGTGTGCATGCGACGCGCGACCCAATGCCAGCGTACACCGTGCCTACGACTCGGACACTCAGATTATATGCGAACACGTGTTCGTTGTCACGACTCGAGAGCGACGCGTGGACTGCGTGGACTGTGGCTAACGTTCTTGGGGATGAGCCGCGAGCGAAGCGAGTCGGCTCGATCCCCGGGTTAGGCGTCCCCCGCCTGCGCCCTGGATTCCCCAAGTCTACTCAACTCAGCTGCTACTTGGTCTGCGGCAGCTGAGGGATTGCGCAGAACGTCGAAGTCCCAAACACGGAGTACCGTCCACCCAAGCTCCTCGAGTGAGTCGTTGGCTGCTAGGTCGCGCTCGATGTTTCGCGCGATCTTCTTGTCCCAGTACTCACCGCTCCTGCCGGGCCAGTACTTCGTTGGATGGCCGTGCCAGAATGCCCCGTCAACGAAGACCGCAAGCCTCACGTTGCCCCCAAACGCCAAGTCGGGAGTGCCGGGCAGATCACGGCGATGCAGGCGCCACCCCCGGACGCCCCGTGCCCACAAGGCCCTGCGCAAGGCGACCTCCGGGGAAGTGTCCTTCCCTTTGACCTGGCGCATGACTCGACTTCTGGTCTCGGGAGAGTACGTATCTGTCATGAGTTACTCTCGCCTAACCGACTTCCATCGGCCGCTGTGGCGACGTGGCTCGCCATCAGGCCAACACCTCGAGACCACGGTCACCTGAACCTCTGTACCCTGACCGGTTCCGCGTGCTTCGATACCAGCCTCATGAACGTAATCAGCCTGAACCTCCTGAGGAACGCAGAAGAGCGTCAGCAGCGCCTGCGCGAACTTGCTATCCCCAAGGGTCCTGACCCTAGGCTGAGGGTTGTTCTGCACATGTGGGTACGACCGAGGGAACAAGTAGATGCATGGCGGTGGGAGCAGGTCCTCACGTCCGGTCTGTCCCCCAATATCGGTCGCGACGCCCCTGAGTCCGGCGAGACCGTAGCTCTTGGGACAGGCGCGCAGATCACTTCCACAACGACCGTCAAAGAAGATGAGCGCGTCAACGACGATGCGCTCAGCCGTCATCTTCATCAGCAATCGAGTTGCAATCCCCGACCAGACGCCCTTGCCCGGCGGATTGGCTAGGCTTTCGGGGCACATGCACCAGACGACAAACTCGTCAGCCCACCCCGGTCGATCCCAGATACTCGTGTTGTTGCCGTCGGGACAGCCCTTGGCCTCGATTCCGACGACCTTGCCGCTGGGAAGTTCGACTCTGTAATCTTGGCGGCCCTGAGTGCCAACAAACGACCACTGAGAGAACACACCCGCAACGACGCCTCGCTCCAACACAGCCTCGATGAAGCGGCTCTTTTCGGACGTCGTGGCCGCAGATGTACCGCGCAAACTCTCAATCGCGGCTCGAAGCAGCATGTCCCAATCACCGGGTTGCAGACCCGCCCGCGCCAAGGCCTCGGGAGCGGCGTCTGGGAGCCCCACCAGCAGCCCCTTTGCCTTGTTGATGTCAGAAGACCTCAGCGCGTGCCTACAGGGCAGCACATCCGCTGCAGACTGGGACTCTCTCATTGATCACTAACCTCTCACGAGCGGCGGCGGCGAGCGCAGGCAGCAAGTACTCTCTGCCAATCCACTGAACAACCGGAACGCACACTGCGTCCCCGAATCCGAACAGCGCCTGGCTCTCCGTCACTGAATCCAAGCGGAAGTCGGATACACCCTGGAGACGTGCGTACTCACGGGCAGTCATCCATCGGACCCGTAGACTTCCCGCGCCAACTTGAACGACGGCCTGTTTGCTCGAACCCCCCCGTGCCGTGCGGAGGCATCCGGCTATGGCATCCCGTCGGACCTCCCAGACTGGAACACCGTTCCTAGTCCGCCGGTACGCTGTCCTCCAGTCAACCTGAGGAGCACGGCGCAATTCCTCAACTCGCGCCCTCTGCAGTTGAGACAGGGAATCGATGAACGCAGTCGTGCGCTGGGAATCCCACCACACAGCATCGTCCTCCGGGATGCGGTCGACGACCGAAGATAGGTGAACATCGCTGGCCGCGGGCAGGCGCACCGGAAATTCCTGAAGCATCAAGTCAGGGTTCTGCGAGGCGAACTCCGCGAACCAGCTTGGTCTGGCTTTGGGGGCGATATCCCTCACATTGACGGGGAGCGGAACAGCGGACCCCACGATGAACACCCTGGGGCGACTCTGCGGGACGAACCACCTTGCGTCTGCAAGGACCAGGTCGCAGCGGTATCCCAGCGCGTTGAGTTCCTCAATCGCGGCGCGGAGATCCTTGCCGCCATTAGAGGAGAAGAACCCCACTACGTTCTCCAGCATGACTACTCGCGGCCTACGGTGTCCCATCTCGTCGAGCACGCGCGTGAACTGCCAGAACATCCCAGAGTGATCGCCCGTCAGCCCCGCGCGATTGCCAGCGAGAGAGAGGTCCGTACACGGGAATGAAGCCGTGGCGATGTCAACGTCAGGAATGTGATGGCCGTGAATGTCCCGAATGTCGCCCAAGGTGAAGACGGATTCATCGTAGTTGGCTGCAAACAGGCGGTGCTTCACCGGATCAATGTCGTTCGCAAAGACGACCTCGCACCCTTCAAGCTCCAGGGCATGCCCCACGAGGCCGATCCCCGCGAAGAACTCCGCTACTCGCGGCTGCGACAATTGGATGCACAGTCCTTTCATGTTGCCCCCTCTAGTCTAACGTAACCACCGCATGAGAGGGGTTCACTGCGATGGTGCCTGTGGGACTTGCTGGTCACAGTATAGAGACAAGCGCTGACATAGAACATACGTTCGTTCTTGAGGGCGGAGGGACCTCGGTCGCGGGTTAAGCGTTCCACCGAACGACGCCACCAAGGTACTCCCCAAGCACCACGCGAACCTCAACGTCTCCGCCCCAAGCGACATGGAAGCGGTACCAGCCGTCTTGCACGACAATCCACCCATCGCCCTGCAAGTCCTCGCCGGTTAGTAATCGTTGCATCGCGCGGCTTCCAACTTCCGGCCACACGTTCGGGTTGTCGACGCGCTCGAACTGTTCGCGGCTGGTTGGATCCATCGAAGTCAAAGGGGCAGCCCAGAGCAAGTCGGGCTCGAAAACCCGCGGCTCTGCTATCTCGTGATAGATGTGTCCTTGAGCCAGCTTACGGAAGACGATCTCGACTCGTTCAAGTTCAGCGGTCCAAGTCGGACAGTCAGGTGCGCCGCTGCGAGCCGATGCAATCTTGGCGCGAAGCGCCGGCTTAGAGTCCAGAATCCGCGCCGCCTTCGCCGAGACGTCCGCAACGGCGTCACAGCCGCCAGCCAGCACCACCGCGACGAGACACGCAAGATACTCCTCGTGCTGCGAGAAAGACTGATTGCACGCCCGACAAGCTGGAACTACCGGCAGGTTCTCAGGAAAGGGCTCGTTCAGCAGCACCCTGGACGGCACATGATCGCGGGTCCCAGTAGCGCCGCCACAGTAGGCGCATCGCAGCTTAGATCGGTAATCGCTGTAGTCGGGAATCTGACGCATGCGATCCTTCGGGTACGCCTAACGTCTCGGCGCTTCAGCCGCGGCGCGCCGGCGAGCGCTTGCCACTCGAGTCTACCTCCACGAGGCGCGCCGTCTGCGTGGAAGCGCGGGTTAGGCCCCGCCGCAGGCCACATCGACACCGCGAGCTGAGCGAGAGCGTCCGGTGACTCGCAGTAGCGCGGTCTCACGGCTGCGCGGCTTGGGGCTGACAACGATCTGAACGTCGCGATCGAGTGCATTGAGAAAGCGGATCAGCCGCTCTATGGAGAAGCCGTCGAGTCTGCCAGCCACAAGATCTGAGACTTTGGGCTGACCGGTGCCGAGAATGGCGGCAGCCTGAGACTGAGTGAGGTGGCGATGAGTGATGATGCTGGCAATCTGGTTCGCGAGCGCGGCCTTTGCGAGTAGTTCGTCAGACTGAGGGAGGCCAAGGTCCGCGAAGACGTTTCCGCTGCTGACTGTGTGTTCTGGCATGGCGCTCATGTTACTTGCCTTTCTCTTGCTTGGCGCGTTCCGCATGCAATCTGGCCGCGATCTTCAGCCGGGACTCGATCACGTCGACGTCCGGCTTCGGGGTCTTGATGCCCGACTTCGACTTCTTCTGGAACGAGTGCGGCACGTACAGCTCATCACCGAAGCGGGCGGTGTAGACAACTCGATAGGTGTCCGTGTCGTAGTCCTCGACCATCTCGACTACCCCGCCACCCTTCGTGTTGAAGGGCTTGGCCTGAGCGTGCCTGCCGCCGCACTGTGCTTGGAGCAACGCGAAGCCCATCACCTTCTGAACGGGCTCCGGGAAGTCCTTGAGGTCGCGCAACGAGGACGCGATCCAGATGAGATCCTTGAGGTGGCTCGGTTCTATGCGCAGAGTATCCCACATTTGGGATAGCCAAACAACCCTGGCGTGGGCCTAACGTCTCGGCGCTTCAGCTGCGCGCCTCGCCCGACTTCCCTGCCCGAGACCAGGACGCATCGCCGCGCAGGCCTCGACCCGCTGCGGACGCGAGAGGATCTCGAGCTTCTCGCGCAGTGGCGCGGGCGCCGTGGAGATCATCGCCTTGAGGCTACCCATCGCCGCCGTCCGTGCCTTGACGGCCCCCGATCGCACCGTAGCTGCCGGTGCCCTCCACGCCGACGGAGACGAGATCACCGTGACTGCGGAGCCACCTCAGCAAGCGGCGGTATCCCGCCGCGCTCGCGTCGAATGGTGCCGTGCCGAGGATCCGGCCCGCGCTGTCGATGACCGCCGCGTGGTGCGTCTCGCCGTGGGTATCGACGCCGCCGATGACAACGAGCTTGCTTCCTGCCATGCTCGACCCGCCTTCCGCTGAAGGCACGCGCCGGGCGGGCGGGCGGACAGGACAGTGACGGGCGCCTTCGCACAGGCTCCTATGAGGTCACGGACGCCCGTTCGGTCGCGCGCGGGGATGGAAACGGAGCCCGTCGGTCGGGCGACAGATCTCGACCAAGACACAGAGTCAGTCAGTCTACCGCAGGGTCAGCCCGATCGACGTGAACTCGGCACCCATCGTCACAGAGAGAGGTGCTGACCGCCATCTTCACTGTCTACCGCACACGGGCGCGCTGTCTGCTCGACGCCCGGGCTAGGCCTGATCAGGCGTCTTCCCGGTCAGACTCGACATCGCGAACCTTGCCCATTGCGCGCTCGAACCTCGCACGGTCACCACGGGCGGCGCGCTCCTGCAAGTAGTCGACAGTCATGAGAGCCGACATCTTCTCCGCGAGCGCGGTGGTGATGAGCTGGTTGATGGAGACGTCCTCGGACTTCGCAAGCTCGCGAACCTTGCGGTGGAGTGACTCCGGCAGACGCAAACTGATGGTGGTCATGACACTTCTCCTATCCTTCGCAACAACTCGCCGGGGCGGACCACAGAGACTCCGAATTGCTCTGTGCCGACGAAGTCCCGAACGTTGTGGGTAACGATCAACTCACACCCGGCCTCGACCGCAAGTTCCAGCACGTGGTCATCCCGCGGATCGCGAAGCACCGGACGCCACAGGAAGTGGATCTCCTGCAGGTGCGCGACGCTACACAGGTAGTCGATGACGTCGTCGATGTCCGTGTGCGAGAGCCCGGTGGCATCGCCAAGACGCTTTGCGGCGTCTTCGTACTCGAGCACGAGCGGGACGGAGAGCGCGACATCGAAGGCGCCAGTCCCCACGAGGCTGAGCACTCGGAAAGATGCGCCGCGTGACGAGCGCAGGGCCGAGATGATCACGCATGTGTCGATGACGACTCGCTGGACCATGATGGTATCATAGGCGATACCACTGCCACGAGTCAACGCAGATCCAGAATCTAAGCCAACCGCTCTTGGGCGTGAGCTGAAGCGCGCCCTGCCCGACTTCCCTACCCGAGTCTACCTCACACGGCGCTTTCTGCTCGACGTCCCGGTCAGCCACGTCCGCTATCCCCTCACGAACTCATCAAGCGCCCTGTGGAGCGCCTCTTCATCTCCGAGTTCGCACTCCCAGAGTATCAGCACTGACCAGCCGTCACTGTTGAGGGCTCGCACGTTCTCGTCATCCCTTAATCGGTTGCGCTGGATCTTGGGCAACCAGTAGTCCAGGTTCGACTTGGGCGTGCGCTGCCCCTCAGCGCAGTCGTGGCCGTGCCAGAAGCAGCCGTGAACGAAGATTGCTTTCTGCTTACCGACAAATGCGACATCCGGCCTGCCAGGCAGA
>JBASNZ010000014.1:0-7887 GCA_049657775.1 Coriobacteriia bacterium
GGCACGTACGGCGACCGGGGCGTTGTCGTCGCGGTGCCGGCCGGACAGGACGCCGAGCGGTTCGCTGCGGCGCTTGCATCGGCTGATGGCGTTGCGCTGGCGGCGCCGAATGGTCGGATCGAGCCGCTGTGGACACCCAACGACACGCTCTACCCCACGCAGTGGAACCTGCCGGCGATCCAGATGCCGGCTGCGTGGGACGTTGAGCGTGGCAGCGCGACCGTGCTCGTCGCGGTCGTCGACACCGGCGTACAGCTGGACCACCCCGATCTGGCGGCCGGTTTCGATCTGAGCGTTGACTACGACTTCGCCCACGGTGATGACGTGGCGGAGGACGAACAGGGTCACGGCACGCACGTCTCGGGGATCCTGGCCGCTGTCACCGACAACGCTGCGGGTGTGGCGGGAATCGCGCCGGATGTACGGCTCGTTCCGCTCAAGATCATGGGAGCCGGCGACGGGTCGGTGTCCGACCTGGTCGACGCGATCTACTATGCCGCGGACATCGGTGCGGACGTCATCAACATGAGCGTGGGCGAACCGCTGGACGTCTCAAAGCCGGGTGATGCGGCCGAGGCGCGGATGATGCAGGACGCTATCGACTACGCGGTTGAGCGCGATGTCGTCTTGGTGGGAGCGGCCGGCAACGACGGATCGACCTACGTGTACTACCCTGCGGCGTGCGATGGCGTCATCACCGTGGGCGCAACCAATCGCTCGAACGTGGTTGCCGCGTACTCCAATCATGGCCCACAGGTGGACATCGCCGCCCCTGGTGGAGAGTTCGGTTTCCCCGCCGTGCTCGCCAACGGCATCAACTCGACCTACCTGGGAAGTACCTACAGGTATCTTGCGGGCACATCGATGGCGTCTCCGCACGTGGCGGCCGCGGCCGCGCTTCTCAGGTCTCACGCCCCGGCGGCGAATGCCGGTGAGGTCACCGACTCGCTGCTGTTCTCGGCGCTCGACATAGGAGCGGTCGGCTGGGACGAGTACTCCGGCCATGGTCTCCTTCGGGTGGCCGATGCACTAGCCGCGCTGGAAGTGGCATCCCCCAACGTCACGCGACTCTCGGGCTCCAACCGCTACGAGACCGCTCTTGCCGCCTCGCGCACAACGTTCGCCTCGGGCGATTCGACCGTCACGGTGCTTGCGAGCGGGGAGGACTTCCCCGATGCTCTGGCGGCGTCGGGTCTGGCGGGTGCACACAACGGTGCGCTGCTACTGACGGGCCAGGCGGCGCTCCCGACCGGCCTGGCTGCCGAACTCGACCGGCTGGGGACGGCAGAAGTCGTGGTCGTCGGCGGCACCGCCGCGATCTCCCCGGACGTGATCACCCAGCTCATGGCGGAGGGCTTCTCGGTTCGCCGGGTGCAGGGAGCAGACCGCTACCAGACCGCCGCCGCGGTGGCCGAGGAGATACGGGACGTCGTCGGCACCGCGATGCTGTCTCAGGCCTTCCTCGTTCGCGGTGACGGCTACGCTGACGCGCTGGCGGTTGCGCCACTCGCGTATTCACAGCGCCGGCCGGTGCTTCTCACCACGTCCGGCTCGCTTGCGCCGGCCGCCCGTACGGCTCTCGAGAGCCTGGGCGCGACGGGCGTCGTCGTTGCGGGAGGAGAGTCCGCCGTCTCGACCGCGGTTCTTGACGAGGCCGCCGGGCTGGCGGGTGTGGCCTCGGTGGTCAGATGGGCAGGGACGGACCGGTACGACACAGCCGCTGTCGTGGCAGGGCACGCCCTGGACGAAGGGCTGGCAACCGCCGACTGTTTCGGTGTCGCCACCGGCCTCGGGTTCCCGGACGCTCTCGCGGGAGGCGCGGCGTGCGGCGTGCGGGGAGGCGTTGTGCTGCTCACCGATCCGTTCGCGTTGCCCGCGTCGACGAAGTCCCTGATCGTGACACGCGGCCACGACGGGACGGACATCTTCGTGTTCGGCGGGACGTCGGTCGTCGCGCTTGCCGTCGAGGACGAGCTCGCGCGCATCAGGTACTAGCGCGCCAGGCGTCCCGCAGTGTGCCCGGGCGCCCGCGTTCGATGGCAACCGGGGGCCTAACCTCCCAGCATGGTCACGCGGACGTGGTGCGTGCCAAAGGCGTCACCAAGTGGGATCCGCAGGTCCGCGCGCTCGACCCCGTCGACGCTGAGGGATGCGACACCCCGGTTGACGCCACGGGGGTTGACGACCTCGATCTCGTACGTCGCTCCTTCGTGCCTGAACGTCATGGTCCATGCGGTCCACGACTTGGGTACGCACGGGTCGACGCGAAGGAACCGGCCCCCGTTCTCATACTCCAGACGCAGGCCGCAGATCTCGCGGACGGCGACGCGGTAGAACCAGCTGGCGGAACCCGTGTACCACGTCCAGCCGCCACGGCCCACGTGCGGGGCGACCGCGTAGACATCGGCCGCTACGACGTACGGCTCCACCTTGTAGATGTCCGCGGCCTGGGTGTCGAGCGCGTGATTGATGGGATTGATGAGGTCGAGCAACGATAGCGCCTCATCCCCGTCGCCCATGAGCGCGTAGGCCAGCACGACCCAGATCGCGGCGTGGGTGTACTGCCCGCCGTTCTCGCGAACGCCCGGCACGTAGCCCTTGATGTAGCCGGGATCGTGCTCCATGTGGTCGAACGGCGGCGTGAGGAGCGCGATCAGCCCATCCTCCCAGCGAACCAGCTTCTCCTCGACCGCACCGATCGCGCGCTGGGCGCGCGAGGCGTCGCCGCTGCCTGAGATGAGCGCCCACGCCTGGGCGATCGCGTCGATGCGGCACTCATCGGCGTTGCGCGTGCCGAGTGGCGTACCGTCATCGAAGAACCCGCGACGGTACCACGCGCCGTCCCAACCCTCGCGCTCGATGGAGCGCACAAGCTCGGCGGCGCGATCGCGGTAGGCCTGCGCGACCTCGGGTTCGCCGCGCGACTCGGCGATGGGAGCGAACGAGCGCAAGACGACGTCGAGGAACCACGCCATCCACACGCTTTCGCCCGCGCCGCCGATGCCCACGCGGTTCATGCCGTCGTTCCAGTCGCCTCCGCCCATGAGCGGGAGTCCGTGGCTGCCAAGGGCGCGGCTCGCGTCGATCGCCGCGCAACAGTGCTCGTAGACGCTCGCCACCCGGAGCGCTGGTTGTGGCTGCAGGTACGCATCTTCCCGGTCCCCGGGGATGCCCGGTCCCTCAAGATACGGGACCTCGACTTCCAGCACACTGTCGTCCCCGGTGGCCTTCACGTACTCGGCGGTGACGTACGGCAGCCACAGCCGGTCGTCCACGAAGCGGGTGCGCACGCCGCGCCCCGAATAGGGCTGCCACCAGTGCAGCACGTCCCCCTCGGGGAACTGATGCCGGGACGCTTCGATGATGTGCTCTCGCACGAGTTCTGGTCGGGTGTAGAGCAGCGCGAGGCAGTCCTGAAGCTGGTCGCGGAAGCCGAAGGCGCCACTTGACTGGTAGGTTGCGGTGCGGCCCCAGAAGCGGCACGCCAGCGTCTGGTAGAGCGCCGCGCCGTTCACCATGCGATCGAGCGCGTGATCGGGCGTGGACACCTGGACGGCGCCCAGGATATCGCCCCATGCCGCTCGTACCTCGGCGAGCGCCCTGTCGGCGGCGCCTGGTTCGCGATACCGCCTGATGATGTCGTGCGCGCTTTCCACGGTCTCGGTCTGGCCCAGGAGGAACACGATCTCCACGCTCTCACCCGGCTCAAGCGTGATCATGCGCTGCAGCGCTCCACAGTTGTCGAGGAAACGCCCGGCCTCCCTGCCAAGGTTCCTGCGAAGCATCGCCGCGGGGTTGCGGGGGTCACCGTTGCGCCCGATGAACTCCATGCGGTTCGCGGTATAGCTGCTGGCCTCGCAGTCGCAGGCCAGGAACGCCGGCCTGCCGGGGAAGTCCTGGTTGAACCAGTTGTGCGCCATGAGCGCGGTGGCGTCCTCGTCCCACCACGTCACGACACGCTGCTGTGCCTTGCTCCGCGAGTCGCCAAGGCTCCACTCGACGAAGTGTGTCACGGAAAGCGAGCGGCGCCGGTCCGTCAGATTCTCCAGTCGCAGCGCCGCGACGCGCACGGGATCCGATGCCGCCACGAACCAATGAAGCGTGTGGGCGATGCCGTGGGTACTGTGTTCGAATCGGCTGTAGCCCCGACCGTGGCGGATGATGTAGGGCTCCGAGGTCCTCACCGGTAGGGGCGTCGGACTCCAGAACTCGCCGGTCGTCTCGTCGCGCACGTAGAAGGCTTCGCCGGTCCCGTCGCTCACGGGGTCGTTGTTCCAGGTGCTGATGCGGTTCTCGTGGCTGTTGAGCGCCCATGTGCAGGCGATGCCGGCCTCCGAAACGAGCCCGCCGAACGAGGGGTTTGCCAGCACGTTCACCCAGGGGGCTGGTGTGGCAGCATCGCCATCGAGCACGATCACATACTCGTCGGCGTCGGGATCGAACCCGCCGTAGCCATTGTCCAGGTCGAGCGCAGGCCGCTCGACCGCGGGTGCCGGATCGTTCTCGGGCTCTGCCCGTGGAACAAGGTCGTCGGGCACTCCCGGGCGGTCGGCGCGCTGATTGAGCTGCAGGCCGATAGGCCCGCTGTCGCCCACGAGGACCGCACGCGCAACGCCCCGGAGGAGGTTGAGCACCTCGGGTGGGATCTGGTCGGCGGTGCGGAGGTAGACCCCGGCGGGCCGATCGAGCATCTGCAGGGCGTGGCCGGTGCGCAACAGCATCCGCAGGCGGCCATCAAGCTCGGAGGAGTACGCGCTTGCCTTGGTGTTGAGTATCACCAGGTCGCAGTCGAACCCGCGACTTCTCCAGTACTGGTGCGCGAGCAGGGCCTGTCGCACGAGCGGCGTTTCCTCGATCCGCTCGATCTCGACGAGCAGGATCGGAAGGTCGCCCGAGATCCCGATGGACCACAGGCCCGAGATGGGCAGGCGGTTCTCGGTCTCGGTCAGGACCTTCAGTCGTGAATAGGGGTCGGTCAGCAGCATCCGCGATGCAAGCCGCTGGTACGTGACCGCCTCTTCTGGCGTGATCCCCAGGTCGCGGAGTTCGATCTGGCTCGTCGACCAGGCCATATCGAGTGCACGCTGCGCGCTGCGTACGTCGTGGTACTTCTCGGCAAGGCCCAGCGCCGCCTCGCGCGTCTTGGCGGCCCCCGTCGTAAATGCCAGGTGCGCGCTCTCTCCGGGCGCGATGACCATCGTCTGGCGGATGGAGACGATCGGATCGATGACCGCCCCGATGGTTCCCGTGAGGCGCCCATCGCCTGCGATGGCGTGCGGAGCGACCGGCGTTCCCAACCTGCCAAGGAACGCCGCGCGGTCGGTCTCGAAGCTCCAGTCGCACGAGCCGGGCACGTCGCACGCTAGCACGTGAACGCCCCAGAGGCGCTGCTCGTGCGCCGACCGGGGCCTGCGCGAGAAGAGCAGCGCATTGAGCGCGGCAACGGCCTCGGTCTCGACGAAGAGATTGCTGAACGCCTTGTGCGCGTGGTCCGCCCCGCGATCCGCGAGGGTGACCTCCGCGTACGACGTGACCTCAAGCGCCAGCGGCTCACGACCGCGGTTGCTCACCGTGATCCGCCTGACCTCCACGTCTTCCTCGGGGGAGACGACCACCTCGGTGTGCGTCTCGATGTTGCCGTCAAGTCTACGGTACTCGGCCTTGTCGGCGGAGAACGTCACGTGATACTCGTCGGGTTCAGCCAGCGACGGCTGGTAGGTGGCCGACCATGATCGCCCGCTCTCGACATCCTTGAGGTAGAAGAACGTCCCCCAGCAGTCGCGGGTGATGTCCTCGCGGTAGCGAGTGACCGTGCGGTCACCCCATCGGGAGTACCCTCCTCCGCCGTTGGTGACCATCACGGAGTACGACCCGTTGGACAGGAAGTGGGTCGCCGGAACCGGCGTATGCGGCGTGGGGTACGAGCGGGTGACAGGCGGAGGCACCTCGCGGACGGACCGGACGAACCGCACCTCTTCGACGTGCGGTTGTGCCAGCTGGATCCGGCGCGGGACGCGTTCTTGCAGCAGTAGCTCTGCCGAGTGCACCACGGGATCGCTGTGGAAACGCTCCCGCATGCGATCGCCCGTGAGCATGTTGCCCAGGGCCACCATGCTCATGCCCTGATGGTGCGCCATGTACGCCCGCACGATCACGCGCTCCTTGCCGGCGGCGATGCGTCCGGGCGTGTAGTCGACGGCCTCGTAGAAGCCGTAGCGTCCCTCGGCACCCTGCTTCGCCAGGGCCGAGAGATTCTCGAGCGATGCCCGCGGGTCAACGGGAAGTGCGAGGACCGTCGCGTACGGCGCCACGACGACGTCGTCCGAAAGCCCGCGCTTAAGGCCCAGACCCGGGACGCCGAACGTCTGGTACTGATAGGTGAGTTCGACGTCGCGCGCGTTGAAGGCAGACTCCGAGACACCCCACGGCACTCCGCGTTGGCGCCCGTACTGGATCTGTCTGCGAACGACGCTGCGGTACGTCTGGTCAAGCAGCGTGCCTGGCCAGACCTTCATCACCAAGAGCGGCATGAGGTACTCGAACATGCTGGCACTCCAGCTTACCAGCGCCCTGCCACCGTCGGTCTGCGTGATCGGCCGACCCAGCCGGAACCAGTGCTCCTGTGGGACGTCGCCCTTGGCGATCGCGACAAAGCTTGCAAGTCGGCACTCGCTCGCGAGCATGTCGTAGAACGAGTTGTCCAACCTACCCTCGGCGGTGTTGAAGCCGATCGAGAACACCATGCGGCTCGGGTCGAACAGGATGGAGAAGTCTGTGTGCTCCCATATCTCCTGGGCAACATCCGCCGCCAGGCGCAGCTCGGCAAGCAGGCTCACACAGGTCGGACGCGCCTCGCGTATAGCCGTCGCGAGCGCACCCGTCCATGCCGCGGTACCGGCATCGTTCACGGTGAGCGCGTCAAGGTGGGCGAGCGCGGGTTCGAGTCCCTCGGCAAGGCCGACGAGACTGGGCACGTTGTGCAGCAAGGGGGTGAGCGCCTCGTCGGTCGTTAGAGCGTGAGGGACGTTTCCCAGAAGGCGTGCCCACGGCGCGCAGCGCTCGATATCCCCAAGGTGCGACTGTAGGTCGGTACGCACGGCGTCCATGACGGCGCGCACTGCCTCCAGGGCTTCGGCATCCTCGGCCGTAGCGGCATGCAGGGCGGCAAGGCGAACCGGCAGCGGCGCGGCGACGGCGGCAAGCGCCGACAGGAGCGACCACCACTCGCCCAGATCCGTGGGTGACTGATCGAGTCTGATGCGACGGAGCAGCTCCTCGAGCGACGTGCGCAGCTCAGTGACGGCGGTGGGCGGCCCAATCTGTTCGCGCCGGGTAAGGAGTTCTTCAAGCGCCATGCCGACCGTCTCGGCTATTCCGGCGAGTGCGCACGGGCAGATGATGGGCCGCTCCGAGGCCTCGATCAGGCCCACCCGCAAGACCATGAGATGACCCGCCAGGTTGCCGCTGTCGACAGTGGAGACGTAGTTGGGGCGGAGCGGCTGCAGCGTGAGGGTGTCGTACCAGTTGTAGAAATGCCCGCGGTAGCGCTCCAGCCCGGCCATCGTGGAAAGCGTTCGTGACGTGCGGTCCACCAGACCCGATAGCCCGACGAACCCCAGGTCGTGGGCTGTCAGAACGGAGAGCAGCTGAAGTCCGATGTTGGTGGGCGAGGTCCTATGGGCGACCACGCCGACAGGGTCCTCCTGGAAGTTGTCGGGTGCCAGGTAGTGGTCCTCGGGCGTCACGAACGTCTCGAAGAACCGCCACGTGCGCCGCGCGATCCGGCGCATGGCCGCCCGATCCGCATCGGTGAGGTCGGGCGACGGTTCGGGCGTGAGCTGGCTCACGCGCCACGCGGCGTACGGCGCGACCGCCCAGGCCACCAGC
>JBASNZ010000015.1:0-3475 GCA_049657775.1 Coriobacteriia bacterium
GCCCTTGGCCGCTCCGCCAAAGTCGAACCCTGGCGTAACATCCGCGCGTGGCCCCTCGCGCGAGCCCGGCGGCCGTGGTTGGGCGAACACAGCGGTATCCGTGGTGACGCGGCTGAAGCCGCGTGCAGCGTCAAGAGCGCGTGCGAGGTCGACGGGCGCGGGCACGGTCTGAGCGCCCGTGAAGTCGTAGAGCCGCACCACAGCCAGGAGTGTGGGGGAGAAGGCGTCGCTCACGCCGAGATCTTCAACCGCATCGAGGATGGTGATGGCATCGTCCGGCAACGTGTGTGCCCGATAGGGGTCGGCGTTCACGCCCGCTATCGTCGACGTCGCAGAGTACGCGTCCAACTCGTGCTCGACGGCCGCGATCGCGTCGAACGCGTTATCGACAGCCGCTCCGACCGCATCGCTGTTCCCGCCCCATGCCTCGATCGTCACGACCGTCCCCAGCGCTTCGCGGCTCACGCGTACCGGCGTGTCCGCCCGCGAACAGCCAGCGGGCGCAAGCAACGCAAGCGCGATGAGCAACCACCCCGTTCGTCGTAGCAATGCGCGTCCCTCTCGTGCGCGGTGACAGTGCCGCTAGTATACTTGTCCGCACGCTCTCAGAACTCCTCGGAAGGCAGGCATCGCATGTTCGGAATCGTCCACAAGCGCCAACTCTCGGAGTCCGTCTTCGAGATGGGCGTTCAAGCTCCCGCTATCGCGCGCAAAGCGCGCGCGGGGCAGTTCCTCATGCTCCGTGTCGCCGAAGGTGGCGAACGCATCCCGCTCACCTTTAGCGACTGGTCCGCCGAGGAGGGATGGATCCGCTTCATCTACATGCGGGTCGGCAAGACCACGCACCAGCTATCGCACCTTGAGGTCGGCGATTCGCTCGCCGATGTCGTTGGACCGCTCGGCGTTCCCACGCACACCGAGGGTCTCGGGCGCGTCGCGGTGGTCGGTGGCGGTGTGGGAGCGGCGGTGGCGTATCCGGTCGCGCGCGCGATGGCCGAGGGTGGTGCCGAGGTGACGGTGATCCTCGGGGCGCGCAACGAAGGGTTGCTCATTCTCGAGGACGAGTTCCGGGCGTTGCCCCTAAAGGAGCTCATCGTCATGACCGATGACGGCTCCGCTGGCGAGAAGGGCCTGGTCACCGCTCCGCTGAAGCGGCTCTGCGAGACGGGGTCGATCGACGCGAGCATGGCGATCGGCCCCGCGATCATGATGAAGTTCTGTGCGGCCACCACCAAGGAGCTTGGCGTGCCGTGCACCGTCTCGCTCAATCCGATCATGGTGGACGGCACGGGCATGTGCGGTGCCTGCCGCGTGAGCGTGGGTGGCGAGACCAAGTTCGGCTGTGTTGACGGCCCCGATTTTGATGGGCATGCCGTGGACTTCGAGGAGCTCATGAGCCGCCAGCGCGTCTACACCGACCTCGAGCGCGAGAGCGACGCCGAGTACACCAAGGAGTGCTCATGCCACCTGTAGACGGCGACAAGCCGCGCCACAAGGCGTCACGGGCTCGCCGCACACCGATGCCCGAGCGCGATGCGCGCGAGCGGGCGCAGGACTTCGGCGAGGTCTCGCTTGGCTACACCGAGGAGATGGCGGTGGCCGAAGCCAACCGCTGCCTGCAGTGTGCCAACCCGACCTGCATCGCCGGTTGTCCGGTGAACATCGATATCAAGTCCTTCATCGGCCGCATCATCGACGGCGACTATGCCGACGGCGTGGCCGTCCTCAAGGAACGCAATGCGCTGCCTGCCGTGTGCGGCCGTGTATGCCCCCAGGAGGAGCAGTGCGAGGCTGCGTGCGTCCTGGCTCGAAAGGGCGAGCCGGTGGCCATAGGGCGCCTCGAGCGCTGGCTGGGCGACTTCGACCTGGCATGCGAACTCGATCACCGCTGCACACCCGAGGTTGGCGAGGACAGCGGATTCGGCGTGGCTGTCGTCGGCTCGGGACCTGCGGGTCTCGCGTGCGCCGGCGAACTGCGCCGTTTCGGGCACGAGGTCACCGTCTTCGAGTCGCTGCACGCCGCCGGCGGCGTGCTCACCTATGGCATCCCCGAGTTCAGGCTTCCGAAGGCGATCGTCCAGTCCGAGATAGACATGCTCGAGGTCATGGGCGCCAGGATCGTGACCGATGTGGTCGTTGGCGCCACGTATACGCTCGATGAATTGCTCGGCGAGCAGGGCTTCGACGCGGTGTTCGTTGGAAACGGGGCCGGTCTGCCGATGTTCCTGGGGATCCCCGGCGAGAACTACAACGGTGTCTACTCGGCCAACGAGTTCCTCACGCGCGTCAACCTCATGCGCGCGTACGACTTTCCCAAGACCGACACGCCTGTCTGGCGCGGTCGAAAGGTCGCGGTCGTCGGCGGCGGCAACGTGGCGATGGACGCCGCGCGCACCGCCAAGCGCCTGGGCGCCGAGGAGGTCTTCTTGGTGTACCGGCGCTCCGAAGACGAGATGCCGGCGCGCAAGGAGGAGGTCCACCACGCGCGGCAAGAGGGCATCGAGTTCAAGATGCTGTGCTCCCCGCAGGAGATCCGCGGACATGACGGGTGGGTCACGGGGATGGTCGCGACGCGGATGGAGCTTGGCGAGCCCGATGAAAGCGGCCGCAGGGCTCCGGTGTGCGTGATGGACTCGGAGTTCGTCATCGACTGCGACACGGTCATCGTGGCACTCGGGACGCGGGCGAACCCGCTGCTCACGCAGACGACACCGGACCTGGAGGTCTCGCGGCGCGGCTACATCGTGGCCGATGAAGATGGCGTCACAAGCAAGCCGGGCGTGTTCGCGGGCGGCGATATCGTGACCGGTTCGGCCACCGTCATACTGGCCATGGGCGCCGGCAAGAGGTCGGCCCGGGCGATCGATCGCTGGCTGCGGGACCGCGCGTAGGAAGCGGCGCTCGACTCCGTGAGCACGATCATCGCCAGGTAACCCGCTACGAAGAACCCCCACACGATGATGGCGATGATGGTTTCCACGATAACCTCGTGACCTCGTTGCTACCTTTCACTCCAAATATCACGCCTTTTGGCGGCATAGTTGAGCACTAAGCGACGAACGGCAACCGTTCAGCGGCACTGAGAGAGTGATGCGCGGCACACATGGCGAGACAAGCGGTCACGTTGGGGTGTCGGCTATACTTCGAATATGTGCGTCATCTCGCAGGGAGGTTCGCGTGCGACCAGCAGTGTCAGTCGTGGTCCCAATGTACAACGAGGCCGAGAACGCCTCGGACACGCTCGCCGCGATCGCGGCCGCGCTTGAGGATCAGGGCCTCACGTTCGAGATCCTTCCGGTCGATGACGGCAGCACCGATGGCACCGCCCGCGAGCTGGCAGCGTACGCGAAACGCGAGCCGCGCGTGCGCCCCATCGGCTACACAACGAACAGGGGACGGGGCTATGCGCTTCGGGTGGGTTTCGACGCCGCCCGTGGCGACCTCGTCGCAAGTATGGACGCCGATCTGAGCTACA
>JBASNZ010000016.1:0-32128 GCA_049657775.1 Coriobacteriia bacterium
ATGAGCATCTCGGCGATGAGCGCCGGATATGCTCAGTCACGCATCGGTGCTGCTGGCGCCGGCACGCTCGCCGAGCGTCCCGAGGTTGGCACGACCCTCATCATCCTTCAGGCGCTTCCCGAAATGATCGTCCTGCTCGGCTTCGTTATCGCATTCATGATCGGCGTCTAGCGCCCCTGCGTGACGGATCGAAGGGACACGCGGAAGGACTGACGAATGGCCATAGAGGACATCTTCCGGGCACTGGAAGAGCAGGCTGACGCAGAGTGCAACGAGATCCTGCGGGTGGCGGAGGCGCAGGCCGCCTCCATCCGTGAAGAAGCCCGCCTTGAGGCGGGGCGGATCAAGCAGCACAAGATGGACGCCATTGAAGACGTCGTCAAGGCGAAGGCTGGTAAGACGCTGAACGCTGCCCGGCTGGAAAACAAGAAGGAACTAGCCGCGGTCCGTGACGAGGCAGTGGAGAAGGTGTTCTCCACTGCGGCGTCTGAATTGGCGAACCTGCGGTCAACAGCCAAGTACGAAGGCATATTCAAGGCGTTGGCCGAAGAAGCCGTGGCGGGCATCGAGGGCGAGTGCACCGTGCTGGTCGACCCGGCCGATGCGTCGCTCGCCGAGAAGACGCTTAAGTCACTTGGTGTGGAATGCACGGTGAGCCCGAGCATATCGACCAGCGGCGGACTGGTTGTCTCGACCGCCGGCGGCAGGGTGCTGCGGCACAACACGTTCGAGGCACGCATTGCGAAGCTACGTAGCGTTGGACAGACTCAAGTGGCGGAGATCCTGACACGATGAGTACTGCTACCACTGCCATACGGGTCGGTACGCCCGGTCGCGACTATGGATACAGCAACGCCCGCGTTCGGGGAATGCGCTCGAGGTTGCTCAAGAGCTCATTCTTCGACGGGATGATGCACGCCAAGGACCTCAACGGCGTCATTCAGGCGTTGATGGACACCGAGTACCGGCCGGATCTTGAGGAACGACTGCTACACGGCCACACCACAGGACAGATCGATCTGGCGCTGAAGGACAACATGGTCCGCACGTTCCGCAAGGTCATGACGCTGTCCAACGACGAGGCTAGAGGACTGCTTACCACGCTGCTCGGCAGGTGGGATCTGTTCAACATCAAGACGGTCGTGCGCGGTAAGCACATGAACCTGTCGAGTGAAGAGATCATCGACAGCATGGTGGCAGCGGGGCAGCTTGAGCCGGTCGATCTGGAAGAGTTGTCGAAGCAGTCGACCGTCAAGAGCGTGGTGGATACGCTCGCCACGTGGGGATTGCCGTTCGCGGTGCCCCTCAGGGCGGCGATGCCGGAGTACGCGGAGAGCGGCAGCCTTGCCGTGCTCGAACTGGCTCTGGACAAGTACTACTTCGAATGGGCGGCCGGGCGTCTGAAGGGACGCAATCACAACCGGGCCCTCACTCGAAGGTTCCTCGGAACACAGATCGACACGATCAACCTACTCACGTGCATACGACTGCTGAACGCGGACCTAGGCGATGAGGAGCCTTTGCGCTTCTTCCTGCCAGGCGGGCTGTCGGTAAGCGAGGCTCTCTTCTCGGACCTGGCTCAGAAGTCCGACGTCGACGAGGTGTACGACCGTCTCAAGAGGACGCCGTACGGTCGCCCCGTCGAAGAGGTCGCGGTCAAGTATGTGGAGTCGGGTTCGGTGTCCGTCTTCGAACGAGCACTGGAAGACTACATGATGCGGCGCGCGTTCGCCGTCGGACGTGGCGAACCACTCGGCGTCGGCATCATCGTTAGCTACCTGTGGATGAAGGCGAACGAGGTCACGAACCTGCGCATCGTCGTGAAGGGCGTGTCGGTCGGGATGCCCGAGAGCCGCATGAGGGAGGAGCTCATCGTTGTATAAGCTCGTGGTTCTCACGGACACCGACACAGGCGACGGCTTCAGGTTGGCCGGCGTGGATGTCGTCACCGTTGAGTCGCCCGAAGATGCGAGGAAGCGGTTGAACGAGCTCATCGACGATGACTCGAGCGGGATTATCGCCGTGAACGAAGCGTACATGGCGGAGATCGACGAACGGACACAGCAAAAGATCGCGTCGACATATCGGCCGATCGTCATCTCGTTGCCCATACGCGAGAAGCTTGTTACCGATGAGGACCACCGGGCGTACCTGTCACGCCTGATCCGACGGGCAATCGGATTCGATATCACACTGAGGCGAGGCTGATGATAGTCGGAACGCTCAGCAAGATCACCGGTCCGGTCGTTGTGGCCGAGGGTATGACCGGAATCAGAATGTATGACGTCGTCCGGGCCGGCAACGCCGGACTCATGGGCGAGGTCATCCGGCTCGAGGGCGACCTCGCCACGATCCAGGTCTACGAGGACACCTCGGGCCTGAAGGTGGGCGAGCGTGTCGAGTCTACGGGAGGCGCGCTCATGCTTGAGCTCGGCCCCGGGCTGCTGTCGTCGATCTATGACGGCATCCAGCGTCCTCTGCCGGTGATCGCAGCCCGGACGGGCGACTTCATCGCGCGAGGCACGGTCGTTTCCGCGCTCGATCGCGAGAAGCTCTGGGACGTCACCCCGGCCGTCGAGGTCGGCCAGGATGTCGTCGCCGGCGACGCGGTCGGGACCACCCCCGAGAGCACGACGGTGACCCACAAGATCATGGTGCCTCCGGGCATGCGCGGAAAGGTCACCAGCATCATCCCCGCGGGCCAGTACAACATCGACACGGTCGTGGCTGTCCTCGACGACAAGTACGAAGTGAAGATGACGCAGATGTGGCCGGTCCGTCAGGGCCGCCCGTACGCCCGCAAGCTTGACCCGACGACGCCGTTCCTTACAGGAATGCGCATCCTCGACACGTTCTTCCCGATCGCCCTCGGTGGCAACGCCATCATCCCGGGCGGCTTTGGAACGGGGAAGACCGTCACGCAGCAGTCGCTCGCCAAATGGGCCGACGTCGACATCATCGTCTACGTGGGTTGCGGCGAACGCGGCAATGAGATGACCGAGGTGCTCAAGGAGTTCCCCGAGCTCGAGGACCCGCGTACGGGATCCAGGCTCATGGACCGCACGGTCCTTGTGGCGAACACCTCGAACATGCCGGTTGCAGCGCGTGAAGCGTCCATTTATACGGGCGTCACGCTGGCGGAGTTCTACCGCGACATGGGCTATAGCGTCGCCATGATGGCCGACTCAACCTCCCGCTGGGGGGAGGCGCTCCGCGAGGTCTCCGGTCGTTTGGAAGAGATGCCTGGCGAGGAAGGGTACCCCGCGTACCTGGCAACCCGTCTCGCAGCGTTCTACGAGCGCTCCGGTCGCTGCGCCGCACTCGGTAGCGAGGGGCGTGTCGGTTCGGTCACGATGGTCGGCGCGGTCTCACCTCCGGGCGGCGACATGTCCGAGCCTATGACGCAGAACTCACTGCGAGTCACGGGCGCCTTCTGGGCACTCGATACCTCGCTGGCACATCGCAGGCACTTCCCGGCCATCTCCTGGACCAAGTCCTACACGCTCTTCCTGGGCCAGGTTCGTCCGTGGTTCGAGGAAGAGGTTGCCGAGGACTGGGCGGACGTTCGCGATCGCGCGATGTTCCTGCTCCAGAAGGAGACGGAACTGCAGGAGATCGTGCAGCTCGTCGGTCCGGACGCGCTGCCCGAGACAGAGAAGATCATCCTGGAGGTCGCGCGCATGCTACGCGAGGACTTCCTGCAGCAGTTCGCGTTCGACGCCGTCGACGCGTACTGCCCGCCGAAGAAGGCCTACTGGTTGCTCAAGACGATCCTGGCATTCTACGACGCATCAACGCAGGCGATGTCCCGCGGTGTGTCGCTCCGTCAGATCATGCAGATCCCCCTGCGTGATGAGATCGCCACGCTGAAGACGACGGATCATGAGAGCGCGATCGCGCGCATGCAGGAGATGGTGACGCAGGTCGCCGACGAGATCGCCGGAATCGAGGTGCTGTAGATGACCCGTGAAGCCGTCATAGACCGTCCGCTTATGTCGGTCGAATACCAGACCGTCAACTACGTGACAGGTCCGCTCGTCTTCGTGGAGAACGTGCACAATGTCTCGTACAACGAGATGGTCGCCATTCTCATGCCTGACGGCAGCGAGCGCTCGGGTCAGGTCCTGGAAGTGGCCGGCTCCACCGCGGTCATCCAGGTCTTCGAGGGTACCGCCGGTATCGACATCGACACCACGCGAGTGCGCTTCTTAGAGGAAGTCGCCAAGATCGACGTGTCCCCGGACCTGCTCGGACGAATCCTCAACGGTACCGGCAAGCCGATCGATGGTGGCGCGCCGATCATCCCCGAGGTACGCCTGGACATCACCGGTTCGCCGATCAACCCGTACAGCCGGGAGCAACCGGCCGACTTCATCGAGACCGGCATCAGCGCCATCGACGGACTCAACACCCTGGTTCGCGGACAGAAGCTCCCGATCTTCTCGGGTTCGGGTCTCCCGGCCAACGAGCTTGCGGCTCAGATCGTGCGCCAGGCGCGTGTCGTCTCCGGCGAGGAGTTCGCAATCGTGTTCGGCGCGATGGGCATCACCCACCGCGAAGCGGCGTACTTCATGCAGCAGTTCGAGACGACTGGCGCTCTTGAGCGCGTCGTCTTCTTCATGAACCTCGCAGACGACCCCACGGTTGAGCGCTTGCTCACTCCAAAGTGCGCCCTGACCGTCGCCGAGTACCTTGCGTTCGAGAAGGACATGCAGGTGCTCGTTGTGCTCTCGGACATGACGAACTACTGTGAGGCGCTCCGCGAAGTCTCCACCGCTCGTGAAGAGGTGCCTGGTCGCCGGGGCTACCCGGGTTACATGTACACCGACCTCTCGACCATCTACGAGCGCGCCGGCCGCATCAAGGGTCGCATCGGCTCGGTCACGCAACTCCCGATCCTCACCATGCCTGATGACGACATCACGCACCCGATCCCGGACCTCACCGGTTACATCACCGAGGGTCAGATCGTGCTCTCCCGGCACCTGCACCGGCGCGGTCTGTACCCGCCGATCGACGTGCTGCCGTGCCTGTCACGACTGATGAACCTGGGTATCGGCGAAGGCAAGACGCGTGACGACCACCGCGCGGTCGCGAACCAGCTCTACGCCGCATACGCGCAGGGGCGCGACCTTCGTCGCCTGGTTGCCATCGTCGGTGAGGAAGCGCTGTCGGACACCGACCGTCGCTATCTGCACTTTGCGGACGACTTTGAGAAGCAGATCATCGGCCAGGGCGACACCGGCCGGTCCATCGTTGACACCCTCACGATCGGCTGGGAACTGATGTCGGCGTTGCCTATGGGCGAGCTCAAGCGTGTGCGTGACTTCATCGACAAGTACCACCCGAGCGCTGTATCGGATGCGACCGCACAAGGCGACATCTAGTCTCGCTACCGACAACGGAGGAGGTGACGCATGGAGGAAGTCCGGCCAACTCGATCAGAACTACTCGAGCGCAAGCAGCAGATCACGCTTGCCGAGCAGGGCATGGATCTGCTCAAGCAGAAGCGCGACGCCCTGCTGATCGAGTTCATGTCGGTCATGGACGAGACGCTCAGGCTCTCGAGCGACCTGCAGCGCACCACGTCCGAGGCGCAGTATAGCCTTGCGCTGGCCAAGTCGGTCGACGGCGTCGTGTCCGTTCGCTCGGCATCGATCGCCACCAAGGGTGAGATAACCATCGACATGACCGGTACCAAGATCATGGGCGTGTCTGTTCCGGTGGTCACCAAGGGTGAGAGCCCTGTGCGATCGTCGTTCACGCGTGGGTACGCCATCACGGGCGTCTCGTCACGAATCGACGAGACGGCCGACAAGTTCGAGCGCATTCTGGACGTCATCATCGAGTACGCCGACATCGAGACGCGTCTCAAACGTCTTGGTGAGGAGATCCAGAAGACCAACCGGCGCGTGAATGCGCTGGAGCAGGTGACTGTCCCACAGCTGCGTGAGCAGGTGTCGTACATCCGGCAGACGCTCGACGAGCGTGCTCGCGAGGACCTGTTCAGACTCAAGAAGGTCAAGAAGAAGATCGAGCGCCGCGAGGCCGCGAAGCGGGCGTAAGGCGCGTACGTTCGCGGCAGACCGGCCATCAAGGCCGGTCGCGCGTGCTCGGCGTGTGTGGGGCGGTGCCGCCTACCGGGGGGTTTCTGGCACCGTCCCACTTTTACTCTCTACGGTCCGACACGTAAAGACCCGCACCGCATGTGGCGGTACGGGTCTTTGGCGTTCGATCGGCAGCGACTAGTGGCTTCGGGCCCGGATGATGTCACCGATGCGTTCGAGGGTCTCGACGCTGTTGTGTGCGTTCTCCTGGAGGTCGCGTGCCATCTCGATGATGGCCTGCGTGTCCTCGGGGGTGAGCTTGCTGAAGTGAAGGTCCTCCCAGTCGAGGCGCTTCTCAAAAGCCCACAGCTCGCCGATTATCCAGGACAGGTCGGCGATGTCGTGCTGGGTCAGGACGGCCCAGTTCTTCTTCAGACCCTGGCGAAGCCGGTCGAGCGATCGCTCTACCGCCTTCTCCTTGCGGATCTGGAACGCGCGCATGCCGATGTCTTCATCACTCACGTCAGGCCGGTTGCTATTCATTGGCTCGCTCACCTCCTGTCGTCTGCATTCGCCGTAGCGTGGGCGTTTCCTGCAACCACACTCGGTTGTGCGTGACTTGCCGCCTCTCTAGAATGAACGCGAGGCCGGCCCGATGCCAGGACCGTCCTGCCCACCCGCCCGGGAAAGGTACACATGGAGTTCAGCGACGTCCTCCTCAAGCGCCGCAGTGTGCGGCACTTCAACACCAAACTCGCCGTGAGCGATGCGGATATCACGGCGCTCCTCGAAGCGGCGGTGAGCGCTCCTAGCGCAGGCAATATCCAGCCGTGGCGATTTGTCGTAGTAAGGACGCTTGAAGCCCGGGAACGCCTGGGAGCCGCGATGGGTCAGCGCTGGGCGACGGCGGCTCCCGTGGTCATCGTCGTGTGCGTGGACCCGCGACCCTGCGCCGCGCGCTACGGCGACAGAGGCGAGTATCTCTACGCCATACAGGACACCGCTGCCGCGGTTGAGAACATCCTGCTTGCGGCCGTGGATCGTGGTCTGGCCGCGTGCTGGATCGGAGCGTTCAACGAGAAGATGGTCGCGGGCGCGATCGACGTGAACGCGCCCATCACGCCCGTCGCGGTGCTCCCGATAGGTCATTCGGCAGAGTCGGCGGGCAAGCCCGCCCGGCGTCCGCTCCCAGACGTCACGACCTGGATATAGCAGGCGGGTGAGTATGACTGCCCTAGACCGACACGGAGTGCTGGGCGAGCGGGCCCCGTCGTCGCTCGCCGACCTCGCGGACCTTGGCGCGCTCCGGGAGCACATCGGGGACTGCACGCGGTGCCCTCTCGGCTTCACCCGGACGTGTCTGGTCTTTGGCGTGGGCGATCCGGGCTCCAGGCTGATGTTCATCGGCGAGGCTCCCGGGCGGAACGAGGACCTCAAGGGCGAGCCCTTCGTGGGCGCCGCGGGCAAGCTGCTGGACGAACTGCTGGCGAGCATCGGCCTCGAACGGTCGCAGGTCTACATAGCGAACGTTCTCAAATGCCGCCCTCCGGGTAATCGCGATCCGCTAGCCGAGGAGATCGCAACATGCACGCCCTTCCTTGCCGAGCAGGTGCGCCTGATCAGCCCGGATGTGATCGCGACGCTGGGGAACTTCGCCACGAAGTACATCCTGGGGACCGAGCTTGGCATCACGCAGCTGCGCGGGAAGCTCTTCCACACCGACGGCCGCCAGGTCGTTCCGATCTTCCATCCCGCAGCCGCCCTGTACTCTCCGGACAAGCGCCAGGTCCTCTTTGACGACTTCGCGCGGCTAAGAAGCGTGCTCGAGAAGTCGGAAGGCACCCGGCTTGAGCTTCGGCCAACACCCGCCCCGGCGGTATCCGACACGCTACAGACCTCGGACTCCGGCGAGCAACCCGCTGTCGATCAGCCGTCGCTGTTTTGATGCGGCCGATGAGTACCGCCTCCGCTATGCGTCCAGGATTCAGCCGATGAGCACCACGTCCGCCATGGATCTGAGGTACGGCCGATGAATGCCGGGCTCGTGCTCGATGTTCCCACCGCCGATGCCATGCACGGCGCGGGTATCCGCCTCGCCGCGCTCGTGGAGCCCAACGACGTCATCTCGCTCACGGGTGACCTGGGCGCCGGTAAGACCGCGCTCGTGAAGGGCGTCGCCGAGGGTCTTGGCGTGTCCGAGAAGGTGACGAGTCCGACGTTCAACATCCTCGTGGAACACAGGGGGGCGCTCGCGCTCTTCCACTTCGACCTGTACCGGTTGGAGCGTGCGACGCAGTTGGAGGACATCGACTTCTACGGGACCCTCGAGGCCGGCGGGGTCTCGCTCATCGAGTGGGGCGAGCGTTTCTCGGAGGAACTGCCGGCGGACCACCTGTCGGTCGAGTTCACGATCCTGCCCGACGACACCCGGGAGCTTGCGCTTACCCCGCACGGCCCCCGGTCGCACGTGCTGGCGGCCGCCTGGCGAGACGCCTGTGCGGGTGACGCGCGATGACGGCGCCCCGTCTGGTGCTTGCGTTCGACGCCGCGACCGAGCACGTCGCTCTCGGGTTGGCGCGCGTGAGCGACGCCGGCGTTGAGATGCTCGCCGAGAAGGACTTCGCGGCACCACGGGCGGCGCTCTCGGCGCTACTGCCGGCGGCGGGCGCTCTGCTGGAGCTCGTTGGCGTCGGCATCGGGGATATCGCCGTGGTGGCGGTGGGCAGGGGACCCGGCTCGTTCACGGGTGTGCGCATCGCCGTAGCGACCGCGAAAGGGATCGCGCACGGGTTGGGCGTCCCGCTCGTAGGCTTTGGGACCCTCGACGCTGTCGCATGGCGCTTCTCGAGCCACCAGGGGCTTGTGGGCGTCGTGGGCGACGCCATGCGAGGCGAAGTGTATCCGTGCCTTTTCCGCTGCTCAGACGGCATCTGCGAGCGTCTGGAGCCATATCACGTGGCAAGACCCGAAGAGGCTGCCGCCAGATGGGCTGTGGGGACCCACGAGCCGGTGCTCCTGGCGGGCAACGGCCTGGCCAAGTACGAGAGGGACTTCTCGGATGCCCTGGGCACACGGGTCATCGTGGCCGAGCGCGGACTTTGGACGCCGAGCGGAGCCTCCGTCATCGCGGCGATGCTCGCGGAGAGCTCGTCCCCATCGCTCGCCGACCTGGACGCGGGGGCTTCAGCGACGGCGACGGATCCCGGTGTGTTGCTCCCCGTGTACACGCGTCTTTCCGACGCCGAGGAAGACGAGGCTCGACGTGCAGCGGATGGATCGCAGGCGCGCAGCCCCGGAAGCGGCACGGCCCGCACGGTACCCGTGAACGGCGTGGCCGGGCGGGATGGTGATGAGCGGTGACCGTGACCCTGCGCTCGATGGTTCCCGCGGATCTGTCCGCCGTTCTGGCCGTGGAACTCGCCAGCTTCACACTGCCCTGGAGTCGGGGGCAGTTCTCCGACGAGCTCGCCCGTCCCGAGAGTCGCGTGTGGCTTGTAGCCGAGGAGGACGGGGTGCTCGTGGGTTTTGGCGGGATCATGCTCGCGCCGGACGGCGCGCACGTGATGAACCTGGCGACTGCGCCCGATGTGCGGGGCCGCGGCATCGCCAAGACGCTTCTGTTGGCGCTGAGCGCCTGTGCGCACGCGAGAGGCGCCTGCGCGCTCACGCTGGAGGTCCGCGAGTCCAACGTGCCTGCACTCGGGTTGTACCGCTCGCTCGGGTTCGTGGAGGCGGGTGCGCGGCCGCGCTATTACGAGGACACCGGCGAGGACGCGATCATCATGTGGGCGGACATCGCGCGCCTTCGCGCGATCTCGCGCGCGCTGCACGCAGAAGAGCTGCTCCTTGCGATCGAGACGTCGTGCGACGAGACCGCCGCCGCGGTGATGCGCGGTGGAAGCGAGCTGCTCTCGAGCGTGGTTGCGACACAGGTGGACTTTCACGCGCGGTTCGGAGGCGTTGTGCCCGAGATCGCGTCGCGCAAGCATACCGAGGCGATCGTCGGCGTGGTGGACGAGGCGCTCGAACGTGCCGGCGTGGCGCTGGGAGACCTTGATGCGATCGCCGTGACGTACGGGCCGGGTCTTATCGGCGCGCTCGTCGTGGGCGTGGCATACGCAAAGGGGCTTTCGTTTGGGACCGGGTTACCGCTGGTTGGCGTGAATCACCTGGAAGGCCACATCTTCGCGAACCGACTGGCCGACCCCGAACTCGAACCGCCGCTGGTGGCGCTTGTGGTGTCGGGTGGCCATACGTCGCTCATCCACGTGCCCGCATGGGGCGAGTACCGCACCATGGGGTCCACGCTGGATGACGCGGCTGGTGAGGCTTTCGACAAGGTGGCCAAGCTGCTCGGCCTCGGTTATCCGGGCGGTCCCGCTATCTCAAAGCTCGCCGAGTCGGGCGACCCCGGTGCGATCGCCTTCCCGCGCGCGATGCTGCACTCGGGTGACTACGACTTCTCGCTGTCCGGGCTCAAGACGGCCGTCATCACGTACGTCCGCAAGGAGAAGGAGGCCGGTCGCGAGATCGACCTTCCGGACCTGGCGGCGTCGTTCCAGCGCGCGGTCATCGACGTGCAGGTAGCCAAGACACTTCGCGCTGCCGAAGAGACCGGCGTGCACAGCGTCTGCCTTGCGGGGGGCGTGGCAGCGAACGCGGCGCTTCGCAGCGCGCTCGGCGGCGCGCTTGGTGCCAGGGGCATACACCTGTCGGTGCCACCCTTTGAGCTTTGTACCGACAACGCGGCGATGATCGCGGCGGCGGGACATCACCGGCTTGTGCGCGGCCACTTCCTGGGGCTTGATGCCGAGGCGACCGCGAGCCTGCCGCTGGACGACGGCAGGATCTGAGCCCGGTTGTCAGCGGGGGACTCAGCGCGACGCGCGTTAGGGATGCGCCCGGGCGAGAATCTGAGTCTTGTCGCATCAGATTCTGATTCTCGGGGCTTGCATCTCTGACGCCGTCATTCTAGAATCACCTTCGGGTTGGCACTCGGAAGCCGAGAGTGCCAAAATGCCCGTGGATCTTGGTCAAACTCGGGTAGATAGAACTGGCCTGAAGTTGACCACGCTATCGGGAGTAACCGTCGTATACGAGACGCAGGAGGGTAGAGCATGAATCTCAAGCCGCTGTTCGACAACATCGTTGTGAAGCCGGCAAAGGCCGAGGAGCAGACCAAGTCCGGCCTGTTCATCCCGGACGCCGCTCAGGAGAAGCCCAAGAAGGGCGAGGTCATCGCCGTTGGTGAGGGCCGCTGGGACGAGGAGGGCGAGAAGCGCGTGCCGATGGACGTCAAGGTCGGCGACGTTGTGATCTACAAGGAGTGGGGCAAGACCGCCATCAAGATCGACGGCGAAGAGTACTTCATCATGTCGCAGGGCGACGTTCTCGCTATCGCTCTTTAGACCCGGTACATTCGGGCGTTTGCGCCCAGTGACGTCTTTAGGAGGGAGTTAATCCGTATGGCCAAGAACATCTGTTTCGACGAGGAGGCCCGCCGCGGCCTCGAGGTCGGCGTTAACAAGCTGGCTGACGCCGTCAAGGTAACCCTCGGCCCCAAGGGCCGTTATGTGGTGCTTGAGAAGAAGTTCGGCGCACCGACGATCACCAACGACGGTGTGACCATCGCCAAGGAGATCGAGCTCGACGATCCGATCGAGAACATGGGCGCCCAGCTGGTCAAGGAGGTCGCCACCAAGACCAACGACGTTGCCGGTGACGGTACCACCACCGCGACGCTGCTGGCCCAGGTCATCGTGCGCGAGGGTCTGCGCAACGTGGCTGCCGGCGCCAACCCGCTCGCCATCAAGCGCGGTATCGAGAAGGCTGTCGATACTGTCGTCGCCACGATCAAGGAGCACGCCAAGGAGATCGAGGACAAGGACGAGATCGCGCACGTCGGCTCCATCTCCGCGGCCGATGAGGTCATCGGTGGCAAGATCGCCGAGGCCATGGAGGTCGTTGGCAAGGACGGCGTCATCACCGTCGAGGAGTCGCTGACCTTCGGTATCGACATCGAGACCGTTGAGGGCATGCAGTTCGACAAGGGCTACATCAACCCGTACATGATCACGGACCCCGATCGCATGGAAGCCGTGCTCGAGGATCCGTTCATCCTGCTGGTGGGCAGCAAGGTCGGTAACATCCAGGACCTGCTCCCCGTGCTCGAGAAGGTCATGCAGGCCGGCAAGCAGATGCTGATCATCGCCGAGGATGTCGAGGGCGAAGCGCTCGCGACTCTCGTTGTGAACAAGCTCCGCGGCACCTTCACCTCCGTCGCCGTCAAGGCGCCGGGCTTCGGTGACCGCCGCAAGCGCATGCTCGAGGACATCGCCATCGTGACCGGTGGCCAGGTCATCTCGGAGGAGCTGGGCTACAAGCTGGACAACGTCACGCTCGACATGCTCGGTCGTGCCGAGAAGGTCAAGGTCACCAAAGAAGACACGACGATCATCGGCGGCAAGGGTACCGAGGACGCGATCAAGGCACGCATCAACCAGCTCAAGAACGAGATCGAGAACTCCGACTCGGACTTCGATCGCGAGAAGCTCCAGGAGCGCCTGGCCAAGCTTTCCGGCGGCGTGGCCGTCATCAAGGTCGGGGCGGCCACCGAGGTCGAGCTCAAGGAGAAGAAGCACCGCATCGAGGACGCCCTTCAGGCGACCCGCGCGGCTGTTGAAGAGGGCATCGTCGCAGGCGGTGGCGTGGCACTCGTGAACGCCGCGTCCGCGCTTGACGCGCTCACCCTCGACGAGGAGGAGATGATCGGCGTACGGATCATCCGCAAGTCGCTCGTCGCTCCCCTCAAGACGATCGCCGACAACGCTGGTTTCGAGGGTTCCGTCGTGGTTGAGAAGGTCGCGGCGTTGCCCGTGGGCCAGGGCCTCAACGCCGCCACCGGCGAATATGGCGACCTGCTCAAGATGGGCGTCATCGACCCGGTCAAGGTCACCCGCACGGCGCTCCAGAACGCCGCGTCGATCGCGGCGCTCATCCTGATCACCGAGACCACCATCACGGACATCGTCGAGAAGGACAACGGCGCCGCCGCAGCCGCCATGGCTGCCGGCATGGGCGGCGGCATGTACTAGGGATCACCCGCACTTCGAGCAGGGCCCCGCGCAGGATGCGGGGCCCTGCTTTTGTCCGCAGACGCACGGTTACACATCCTCACACGGAGCCTACCGGGGAGGCGACCTGCGGCGCGGTTCGGTCGCTCGCCATGTGTTGAACGTCCGGGCGTTCGACTCGCCGGATCCCCTGCCCAACGCCGTGGGGCGCCCACCTGTTCCAGCCACGTTGCGACGGCCCACACCCTCGCAGATCGCGAGGGTGTGAAAGGATTCTCTAGTACGACTAGCGGTCGCGCTGCTAAACTAAAGGTTAAACGGGGCCGATAAGCGGTGTATGAAGTTCAGACACCGCATACTCCTGTACAGTATCGTGACGATCGCGTTTCTCGCGGTCGGCGCCGGGACGGTCGTGGCGACGATCGACTCGGGAGCCCGCGACCTTGCGGCGAGCCGGCATGATGAGTCCGCTGTCATCGGCGAGCTCGTCGCTCATTCATTCGACGCCGGTCGGCACGCGGAACTGTATGCGGTAACGGGCGATGCCGCCCATTTCGCGGAGTTCACAGCAGCCAAGGTCGAACTCGATGCGGTGTTCGAGACGCTCCAGTCGGCAGACGTATACGCGCGGCACGACGATGTCGTCGAGCGCACCCTTCTGATGCACGCGGCGGGCTCCTGGGAGGAACTCAAGGTCGCCGTAGGCGTGTTGGACTCGTCGGAGGGACAGGTCACCCCGTTCGCGTCCCGATCGCTCGTGCGGCGCATCGACGCGCTCCAGGCTGACGTCGCGCTGCTTGCGGAGCGGCAGCGCGCACTCACCAACGAGGCGATGGAATCCATGCGTTCCGCCGTGCGCCAGTCGCTCGTCGTCGTGGTGGTCGTGGCGCTCCTTGGAGTCGTGATGATCGCTGTAGCCTCGAGGATAGCGACCAAGTCAGTTGCGGACCCGATCCTGTATCTGCACGAGACCGCCCTTCGGATAGCGCAGGGCGACCTGGAGCGGGAAGTCCAGCATCCGGGTGCTGATGAGATCGCGGATCTGGGCAGGGCTTTTGAGGCCATGCGGCTGAATCTGCGCGGCGCGCTTACATCGCTCAAGCACGAGATCGAGGAGCGGACGTCCACCGAGGAGGAGCTTGCCGAGGCCAACCACGAGCTCACGCTGTCGGTGGACCGGCTGGTGAGCACCAACGATGCGATCGGCCTGATCGCCCAGATGGGTCAGATCCTGCAGGCGGACCTGCGAGAGGACGAGGCATACAGCGTGATGTCCCTCTATGGACAGCGGCTGTTCGAGGACATGCGCGGCGGACTCTATCTGTACCAGTCGGATGGCGTCGTCCAGCGTGTAACGGCCTGGGGCGAGGAGTCGGACATGCCCGACGCGTTCGCTACACGCGAATGCTGGGCGCTCCGCACGGGCAAGCCGCACAAGGTTCGCGGTCACGATGAGGCGATCCCACGGTGCGAACACAGTGTCGATGACGGTGGATGCTTCGAGTGCGTGCCGCTCAACGCGCACGGCGAAGTCCTCGGCACGCTCGTGATCGAGGGGTGCTCGCCCGTCAAGGGTCAGCGAGCCGAGGTCGAAGACCGCATACTGATGGCGTACTCCGAACATGTCGCGCTCGCGCTGTCCAATCTGCGACTTCGGGAGAAGCTGCGCGAGCAATCGTTGCGCGATCACCTGACCGGACTCTATAACCGCCGGATAATGCAGGAAGCGCTCATTCGCGAGATCGCGCGGGCGAAGCGAACCGGCACGGCGCTCGTGGTCGCGATGGTCGACGTCGACCATTTCAAGGAGTACAACGACACCTACGGGCACGACGCCGGCGACCACGTGCTCGTCGAGATGGCGCGGTATCTGTCGGAGAGCACGCGCGCCGGCGACGTCGCTTGCCGGTACGGTGGCGAGGAGTTCGTGCTGATCTGGTCGGGCATGGAGCTTGATCACGCCCTTGCCCGAGCAGAAGCGCTGCGCAAGGGGATTTCGGAGCTCTCGCTCGTTCATGAGGGGCGCAGTCTCGACAAGCTGACGGCCTCGATCGGTCTGGCTGTGTACCCGAGTCACGGGCTCACGGGTGAAGCTCTCCTTGCCGGGGCGGACGAGGCGCTCTATGAGGCCAAGGCGGAGGGACGGGACAGGGTCGTGCTGGCGAACATGGTCGCATGCGCGGTGGAGCGGGTCATTCCCGACGTCCGATAAGGGGGAGTGGGAGCGCGAAAGCGGTGGCACCCGACCGTCTCATCGGGTAACCTACGTCCGTCGTCCCCGCTCTCCTCGAGGTGCACTCCATGGCGCTTTCCATCGGTATCGTCGGTCTGCCCAACGTGGGCAAGTCCACGCTCTTCACGGCGCTCACGCGTAAGGTCGTGGACGCTGCCAACTACCCGTTTGCCACCATCGAGCCCAACGTCGGCGTGGTGCCGGTGCCCGATGCCCGTCTGGACCGTCTGGCCGAACTCGTGAAGCCGGAGCGTGTGCTGCCCGCCACGGTCGAGTTCGTGGACATCGCGGGTCTGGTGAAGGGCGCCAACGAGGGGGAGGGGCTTGGCAACCAGTTCCTCGCCAACATCCGCGAGACCGACGCCATCGTCGAGGTGGTCCGCTACTTCTCGGATCCGAACGTCATCCACGTCGACGGGCGCGTCGATCCGGCCTCGGATGTTGAGACCATTCGCACCGAGCTCGTGCTTGCCGACCTCGGGACGATGGAGCGCGCGCTTCCCCGGCTTGAGAAGGAGGTCAAGCGCGACAAGGCGCTGGAGCCCAAGCTCGCCGTCGCGCGGCGCGTGCAGACCTGGATGGAGGCGGGACACCGCGCCGCCAAGATGGACATGGCTGCCGAAGAGCGCGTGCTGCTGCAGGACCTGCACCTGCTCACCATGAAGCCGATGCTCTACGTCGCCAATGTCGATGAGGGCGCGATCCATGCCGACCTCGCCGAGATCGACAACCAGAAACCGATCCCGATCTGCGCCAAGATCGAGTCCGAGATGGCGGACCTGGACGCCGCAGACCTGGCCGAGTACCTGCAGATGGAAGGGCTGGAGGAGCCCGGGCTGAACGCACTCATACGCGAGGCCTACCGGCTTCTGGGCCTGCAGAGCTACTTCACGGCGGGACCCAAGGAGGTCCGCGCGTGGACCGTGCGGGTGGGCGCGAAGGCGCCAGAGGCGGCGGGCGTGATCCACAGTGACTTCGAGCGCGGGTTCATCAAGGCCGAGGTGATCTCGTACGCGGACTACGACGCGCTCCAGACCGAGGCCGCGGCGAAGGCCGCAGGCAAGCTCAAGGTCGAGGGCAAGGAATACGTCGTGGCAGACGGCGACGTCATGCACTTCCGCTTCAACGTCTAGGTGCTACTGCGCGAAACGCCGGGCCTTGGCAAACTCCCACTCGAGCGTGTTGGAGAGCACTCCGGTGCCGCCGACCATCGTGAACGCGCCGATCCGGTCGGTTTCGTGCATGATCCACTCTCTGGTGCGACCGGCGAGGAATGATCGACCGCAGAGCATGAGGGGCTGCCCGTTGTTGGCGGCAAGCACGCCTGCGGTGAGTGCGTCCGGGAAGTCGTTGGCGGTCGCGACCGTTGGCGCGATCGCCCCCGCGGGCCAGAAGTATTCGAGCGTCTTGACGTTGGTCGCGTAGCGGTCGGAACCCCAGAGCCAGGTGGCCGGAACGCGCGAACGAAGTGCCGCGACGGTCCCCTCGCTCACCACGGCCGGACCACCGATAACCACGGCGCCCGTGATCGCGTCGGAGTGTGCTGCAAGGTAGGCGCCTACCTCGGGGGAGAGTCCGGCTTGTTTGGTCAGCAGGATCGGCCGTCCGAGCATCCCCGAGAAGGCCGAAGCGGATACAGCGTCCGCGTACGCCTCACTGGACACGATGGTCACGGCCCCCGATGACGTCCCGATCTCTTCCGCGATGAGCACGGCGGTGTCGTAGCGGTCCGCGCCGGCGATCCGGCGCACTGCGGACTCGGGTAGACCCGCGGCTGCAGCTGCTTCGGAGGCGACCGATGAGGCCACGGCGGACTCGCCGCCGAGCACAACGACGGTATCGGGACGCAGCGTGGCGAGCGCCGATGCCGCAGGCGCGGCAAGCCCCGCCTGCGGGGTGAGCAGCACCGGGGCGTCGAGGGCGGTGGAGAGCGGAGCGGCCGCGAGAGCGTCGGCCCAGTTCTCGCCCGACGCGAGCACCACCGTGTCCGCACCCGTGGACCACGTGGTGAGCGCCGCGTTCGCGGAGGTTCGGTAGCGGTCGGAACCCTCGATGCGTGGTTCGCGGGCGGCGAAGGGTTCGGATGCGACGAAGCGGTCGACGCCGTTGGCGATGCCGATAGCGACCTTGGTCCTGAAGGCGGGGGAGAGCAGCTTGGCGCGCTCGGTGGGGTTTGAAAGGAATGCGACCTCCACAAGCGCCGCCGGCATGTTCGACCAGCGAATGACGTAGTAGCCGACGTCGTCGACCCTGCGAGATGTCGTTCCCGCGGAGCGCACGACCTCCTCCTGAACGTACGTGGCCAGGCGCCGCGAGAGTGCCGTGTCGGTAACGTCGGACCAGCTGTTGTAGAACGTCTCGGTCCCTGACGCGGTCCCACCGGCGTTGTTGTGGATGGACAGGAAGATGTCGGCACCGAACCCGTTGGCCAGGTCACATCGGCGCTGCAGGTCGTCGTAGGCGATCGCGCTACCGTCTCCATAGCTGTACACGCCGGTCTTACCATCGGCGTACAGGTAGTACTGGTCCTGGGCATCGGAGTAGTGCCAGGTAGGGATGTCCCACGTGCAGACGGTGGCATCCCCGTACCGGCTCTGCTTCACGGTGTGCCCGCGCGCCTCCAAGATCTTGCGCGCCTCGGTCACGACGAGCATGTTGACGTACTGCTCCTCGACGCCGGCGTAGGTCGCTCCGGGATAGCGCCCACCGTGCCCGGGGTCGAGAAAGACGCGCGCGGCAAATGCGGGCGTCGGTCCGAGGAGGGACGCGGCGATGATCGAGAGGACCGTCGCTGCGACTGCGCGACGGGTCATTGCTGCGATGCTGGGCGGCGACTTCATCTATGAGCTCCTTTGGGGAGCGGCTACCGCACCATTCAACCACAACTCGGCCGCTTTCTCACGTGCAGGCTGTTTCATCTGGGAGGCAAACGCCCTAGAATACATACACCGAGGGCGCCGACGGGAACGTTCCGCTATGGCGCTAGTGGACCAGATCGGCGTCCTGTTGACTCTCGGGCGCGCAGGTCTGGTCCTTTTGGCATACCGGGTAAAGAGCCCCGCGGGTTGAGGTATAGGGAGGCAGCACAAGTATGGAGATCGAGATCGGACGAGGTAAGACGGCACGGCGCGCGTACGGATTTGACGACATCGCGATCGTTCCCTCGCGCAGGACGCGCGACCCGCGGGACGTGGATATCCACTGGGAGTTCGCATACAAGGGACGCACGTACAACTTCCCGCTCCCGGTTCTCGCCTCGGCCATGGACGGCGTCGTGGACCCCTCCTTCGCCGTGACGATGGGCAAGCTCGGCGGTCTAGCGGTGCTCAACCTCGAGGGCATCCAGACCAGGTACGACGATCCCGCACCTCAGCTTGACGCGATCGCCAGCTTCAACAAAGAAGAGGCGACCGCCAAGATGCAAGAGATCTACAAGGCTCCCGTACAGGCGGAACTCATCACACGGCGCGTGAAAGAGATCAAGGACGGCGGCGTTCTGGCCGCGGCGTCACTCACTCCCCAGAACGTGGAGAGCTACATCGACGCCGCCATGGCTGGTGGACTCGACATCCTCGTCATCCAGGGCACGGTCGTCTCGGCCGAGCACGTCTCGAGCTACGACAAGCCGCTCGACCTCAACGCCTTCGTGCGTGACCTGCCGATCCCCACCATCATCGGTGGCTGCTGCAGCTACCAGGGCGCCCTGCACCTGATGCGCGCAGGCGCCGTCGGCGTGCTTGTGGGTGTCGGTCCCGGCCACGCGTGCACCTCGCGTCGCGTGCTTGGTATCGGCGTTCCGCAGGCCACGGCCATCGCGGACGCGGCGGCGGCCCGCCTGCGCCATGTCGACGAGACCGGTACGTACTGCCACGTGATCGCTGACGGCGGCATGCGCACCGGTGGCGACCTGGCCAAAGCTATCGCGTGCGGCGCGGACAGCGTGATGATCGGATCGCCCCTCGCCTCGGCGTCCGAGGCGCCCGGCCGCGGCTTCCACTGGGGCATGGCGACCTTCCACCCCGACCTTCCCCGCGGTACCCGCGTGCAGGCCGGCATCCGTGGCACCCTCGAGGAGATCCTCGTGGGCCCGGCGCACCAGAATGACGGTACGCTCAACCTGCTCGGCGGCGTTCGCACCTCGATGGCCACATGTGGTTACGAGAACCTCAAGACCTTCCAGAAGGCCGAGGTCATGGTCGCTCCGGCGCTGCAGACCGAGGGCAAGACCCTCCAGCAGTCGCAGGGCGTGGGGATGGGCCGCTAGGTGGCGGACTACCACGATCAGCAGCCCACCGTCTTCGTTCTCGACTTCGGTGCGCAGTATGCGCAGCTGATCGCGCGTCGCGTGCGTGAGGCGCGCGTGTACTCGGAGATCGTGCCGTACTCCATCTCCGCCGAGGAAGTCGCGCGTCGCGCTCCGGCCGCCATCATCTTGTCGGGTGGACCGGCGAGCGTGTACGCCGAGGGCGCTCCGCACATGGATCCGGCGGTGCTCGAGCTTGGCATCCCGGTTCTCGGTTTCTGCTACGGCATCCAGGAGATGGCGCTTCATTTGGGTGGCCGGATCCCCAAGACCGATGTCGGCGAGTACGGCTTTGCCGAGCTGCACGTGACGGCCGCCGACAGCGTGCTGCTGGAAGGCGTGCCCGAGACGTCGCAGTGCTGGATGAGCCACCGGGACAGCGTGGGCACGGCTCCTGCGGGCTTCTCGGTCACCGCGCGCACGGCTACGACGGCGATCGCCGCGATGGAGGACCCCTCCCGCAACTTGTTCGCCACCCAGTTCCATCCCGAGGTGGTGCATACCGAGTTCGGTCAGCACATCATCCGCACGTTCCTGCACGACATCGCAGGTATCCCGCCGGTGTGGACGATGGTGAACATCATCGACGAGACGGTCGAGCGCGTGCGCGAGCAGGTCGGCGCCGATCGGGTGATCTGCGGGCTGTCCGGTGGCGTCGACTCAAGCGTGGTGGCGGCGCTACTGCATCGCGCCATCGGTGACCAGCTGACCTGCGTGTTCGTGGACCACGGCATGATGCGCCTTGACGAGGCCGAGCAGGTGGTTCGCACGTTCCGCGACCAGTTCCACATCGACCTCATCCACGTTGATGCGAAGGAGCGCTACCTGTCCCTCCTGGCGGGCGTGACCGACCCCGAGCGCAAGCGCCATATCATCGGCGAGGAGTTCTGGCAGGTCTTCTTCGAGGAGGCCACCAGGCTCGAAGGGGTGAAGTGGCTGGCCCAGGGTACGCTCTATCCCGACGTGATCGAGAGCGGCAACAAGACCGCCGCCAAGATCAAGAGCCACCACAACCTGATCCCGTTCCCCGCGGGCGTGCACTTCGACTTGATCGAGCCGCTCAAGGCGCTGTTCAAGGACGAAGTCCGCGCGGTCGGCTCCGAGCTTGGACTGCCGGACGAGATCGTCCATCGCCAGCCGTTCCCGGGGCCGGGCCTCGCAGTGCGGATCATCGGCGATATCACCCACGAAAAGCTCGAGACGCTCAGGAGCGCGGATGCCATCATCCGCGAGGAGATCGGCGCCTGGGACTCGGAGCGCAGCGTGTGGCAGTACTTCGGGGTGCTTCCGGACATTCGCAGCGTGGGCGTCATGGGTGACGAGCGAACCTACGGGCACCCGATCATCATCCGCGCGGTCTCCTCGGCCGATGCCATGACCGCCGACTGGGCCAGGCTACCCCACGACCTGCTCGCCAAGATGAGCAACCGTATCATCAACGAGGTCGAAGGCATCAACAGGGTGGCGTACGACATTACGAGCAAGCCCCCCGGCACGATCGAGTGGGAATAGTAGGCACAAGGGACCAACGAGGCGCCGGGCGGACCGGCGCTTCGCGCACTGATGGCCGTTGCACAAGGAGATCACGATGACCGAGGACAACCAGGCTCAGGAGCAGATCGCCGGACACCGGGCCCGCATCGATGAGATCGACTGCCAGCTGGTGCAGCTTCTCAACGAGCGCGCAGCCGAGTCGCTTGCCATCCGCGGCCTCAAGCCGCAGGTGCACTGGGGTCTGTACGATCCAAAGCGCGAAGAGGAGATCTTTGCCAATCTGGCTCGCTGCAACAAAGGCCCGCTCTACGCCGAGAATCTCAAGGAGATCTACGAGGCGATCCTCCACGTGATGAAGGAGTTGAGGAGCTGATGGCCGCGGGTGACGCCGCGATCGGAGCGGTCGAGCGCGACGGCGCCGTCACGATCATCGCGGGTCCGTGCTCCGTTGAGAGCCGCGAGCAGATGCACGAGGTCGCGGCCACGCTCAAGGAGCTGGGCATCCGCGTGATGCGCGGGGGAGCGTACAAGCCGCGGACGTCTCCGTTCTCGTTCCAGGGACTTGAGGAGAAGGGTCTTGAGCTGTTGCGCGACGCCGCCGATGCCTACGGGCTGCTCGTGGTGACCGAGGTGACCGACTCGGCGCATGCCGAGAAGATCGCCGAGTACGCCGACATCCTGCAGATCGGTACGAGGAACATGGCCAACTTCAGCCTGCTCAAGAAGATCGGTGAGGTCACGGCCGCATCACACAAGCCGGTCGTGTTCAAGCGGGGCATGGCGGCCACGATCGAGGAGTGGCTGCAAGCGAGCAACTACATCACGATGTCCGGCAACGAGAACGTGATCCTGTGCGAGCGCGGTATCCGCACGTTCGAGGACGCCTATCGCTTCACGCTCGACATCACCGCGGTTCCCGTGGTGAAGAGCCTCTCATTGCTGCCCATCATCGTGGACGTGTCGCATCCGGCCGGCCGTGCGGATCTGGTGCCCGCTCTCGCGCGCGCCGCTGTGGCGGTGGGAGCCGACGGTATCATGGTCGAGGTACATCCCGATCCCCGCGAGGCGCTCTGCGATGGTCCGCAGTCGTTGGACCTGCCAGGCTTAAGAAACCTTGTTAGCGAGCTCTCGTCCGTGGCACAATCAATAGGGCGAACACTCGGCTAGAGATTTGCTGCAACCTATCGCCAGCACTGTCAGGACCTGTGAGGTGATCGGGCGTGGCCGAGCCGAATCTGCATCGCATCTGCTCGCACTGCGGCGCGGTAGGCGAACCCCGCCTTGGGTTCTGCGACGAGTGTGGCGGGCCGGTGTGCGCCAAGTGCGGGAACAACCAGCTGGCTCGCGGCCAACACAGGGTCCTTCACGACATGTGTCTCAAGCATGGCGAGGGCTCCAGTTTCACCATGATCAAGTTTGTGAAGTAGGTCTTCTCACCTACCCTCCGGTGACCCCGTACGATAGACTGGTCACCCTATGAGCACCCTGCCTCCTGACCTCAATCCCGCGCAGCGCGACGCGGTCCTTGCAACCGAAGGCCCACTGCTGGTGCTTGCCGGCGCCGGCTCGGGCAAGACGCGTGTGCTCACCCATCGGATCGCCCACATCGTCGGCGACCTGGGCACGTCCCCGGCCGAGATCCTGGCCATCACGTTCACCAACAAAGCCGCAGGCGAGATGCGCGAGCGGCTTGAGAAGCTGTGCGGCGCGTGCGTCCGCAGCATGTGGGTGATGACGTTCCACGCGTTTTGTGTGCGCATCCTCCGGGCCGAGGCGCACCGGCTGGGCTATGCGCGCCAGTTCACCATCTACGACGATGATGACACCAAGCGCATGATCTCCTCGGCCATGACCGAGCTCGACATCGACCCCAAGCGCTTCCCGCCCAAGATGATCTCGGGGCGTATCTCCTCGGCCAAGAACGAGCTTGTAATGCCCGCGCAGTTCGCGGAGCGCGCGACCGCGCCGCCCGACAAGATGGCGGCAAGGGTCTACACGCTGTACCAGGAGCGGCTTCGGGCTGCGTGCGCGATGGACTTTGACGACCTGCTCGTCAACGCGTGGCGCGTATTCAGCGAGAACCCGGACGTGCTCGCGTTCTATCAGAACCGCTTCCGCTACATCCACGTGGACGAGTATCAGGACACCAACCACGCACAGTATGAGATCGTGAACCTGCTCGCGGCGCGGCATCGCAACCTGATGGTGGTCGGCGACGACGACCAGTCGATCTACTCGTGGCGTGGCGCCGACATCCGCAACATCCTGGAGTTCGAGACCGACTATCCCGAGGCCACGGTCGTGCGCCTTGAGCAGAACTACCGCTCCACCGAGACCATCCTGGCCGCCGCCAACGCCGTGGTGGCCAACAACCGGGGCCGCAAGCCCAAGACGCTGTGGACTGCGAATGTGGGCGGCGAGGCGATCACACGGTACGTGGCCTCCGACGAGCGCGACGAGGCGCGGTTCGTGGCCGAGGAGACCGAGCGGCTGCTGCGCGAGGAGAAGCGCAGCTACGCCGACGTGGCGGTCTTCTACCGCACGAACGCGCAGTCGCGCGTGCTCGAGGACGTCTTCTTGCGGGCCGGCGTGCCGTATCGCCTGGTAGGTGGCACGCGCTTCTTCGAGCGCGCCGAGATCCGCGATGCCATGGCGTGGCTGCGAGCGGTCGTGAACCCCGCCGACATCCAGTCGCTCAAGCGCGTCATGGACAAGCGGCCGGGCATCGGCAAGACCACGATCGACACCCTCGAGGCGCGAGCCTACGAGGAGAACATCACGCTTACCGAGGCGATCGAACGAGCGGCTGCCGAGGAGTGGATCGGCGGTGCGGCCCGCAAGCGGGTGGTCGACCTGGCGGAGACGCTCGAGGAGGCCCGTGCGGCCGGTGGCGAGAGCCTGCGCGAGCGCGTCGAGAACATCGTGAAGCGCTCGGGGCTGCTCTCGCAGCTTGCCGCCGAGGGTACCGACGAGGCTCGCGGGCGCAGCGAGAACATCGCGGAGTTCTTCGGCGTGGTGGATGAGTACGACGCTCAGCACCCCGAGCCCGAGCAGCGCACGCTCGAGGCGCTCCTTGAGTGGATCGCGCTCAGGAGCGACCTCGACCAGCTCGATGACGACGATCATGCCGTGACGCTGATGACGCTCCACACCGCAAAAGGCCTTGAGTTTCCCGTCGTGTTCCTGGTCGGCGTGGAGGACAGCATCCTGCCGCACGCGAACTCGATGTTCGATCCCCAGGGGTTGGAGGAGGAGCGGCGGCTCATGTACGTGGGTGTCACGCGCGCACGGGAGCGCCTGTACCTTACGCACGCGAACGTTCGCACCCTCTTTGGCAGCATGCAATCCAACATGCCGAGCATGTTCATCGGTGAGATCCCCGAGGAGCACATGAAGACCGAGGGTGTGGGCTCGGCCGGTTTTGGCGCGTCGGCTCCTGGCCGTGGCCGGGGGGACCGAGGTGGCTCGATGCGGTGGAGCGGTGCCGCCACACGCTCGTCCGAACCGTCGGGTCGCGTGTTTGGAGGCGGCGCGCCCCGCGAACAGGTGGCCGAGGAGCGACTGGACCTGACCGGCGGCGATATCGTCGAGCACAAGACGTTCGGCCGGGGCACCGTTCTTGAGGTATCGGGCGACAAAGTGAGCGTGTCGTTCCCCGGTTTGGGGACGAAGAACCTGCTTCTGGGGTACGCTCCGATACGAAAGATAGACGGCTAGAGCGCAGAGAACCGAGGGAGGACGAGAGAGTTGGGCCCGGTACTCGTCTTCGGACACAAGAATCCCGATAACGACTCGATCTGCTCCGCGGTCGCGTACGCGCATCTCAAGAACCGCGCGGACCCCGAGAACGTGTACGTGCCGGCCCGCCTGGGCCCGGTACCCCCCGAGACCGCCTGGGTGTTCGAGCGCTTCGGCGTCGAGGTGCCCGAGGAGATCTCTCACGTATACGCGCGCGTGCGCGACGTCATGACCGAAGGCGCGGTGACCGTGGGTCCGGACGCGACCATGCTCGACGCGGGCAGACTCATGCGTCAGCACGATGTGCGGGCATTGCCTGTTGTCGAGGATGGCCTGGTACGAGGGCTCATCAACGTGGCGATCCTTGCGGAACTCTACATCGATGAGACGGATGTCCGCGGTTTTCGCGCGATGCCGGTATCGGTGGGCCATATCGCCAGCGCGCTCGGCGGTGAGGTGCTTGCGGGCGATCCGGCGATGCTCCTCTCGGCCGGGGTGCTTATCGGCGCTATGGAGCCCGAGACGATGGTGACGTACATCGGGCATGGCGACACACTTATCGTGGGCGACCGGCGCAGGACGCAGCCGATGGCGCTTGAGGCGGGGGTGGCATGCCTGGTGGTCACGGGCGGTTCCCGCCCGGATGCCGACGTACTCGCGCTCGCGCGGGAGCGTGGCGCCGCCGTTGTCGTGACCGATCACGACACGTTCGCCGCGGCGCGGCTCGTGAACCTCTCGCACCCGGTGGACGGGTTGATGGACACGTCCATGTTGCTTGTCGACGCCGACGCGCTCCTGTCCGAGGTGGTGGAGGACCTGGTCGACTCCCCGCATCGTGAGGCGGTCGTCGTCGATGACAACCGCGCACTGCTGGGGATGCTTACACGAACCAACCTGGCTCGCGGACTCAAGCGCCGCGTCATCTTAGTCGACCACAACGAACTGGCCCAGTCGGCACCCGGAGTGGAAGAGGCGGCGGTCGTTGAGATCGTCGACCATCACCGCGTAGGCGACGTGCAGACCACCGCCCCGATCCTCTTCATGAACCTTCCGGTCGGCTCCACCGCGACGATCGTGGCCGAACGCTATCGTGAACTGGGGGTGGAGCCCCCCGAGGCGATGGCCGGTCTGCTGCTCTCGGCGGTGCTTACCGATACCGTCCTGCTCAAGTCGCCGACCGCCACCCAGCTGGACCGCGACGTCGTAGCGCGACTTGCCGCGCGCGTGGGTGTGGATCCGACCGGGTTCGGGATGGAGATGTTCGGTGCGCGTTCGCGCGGACGCTCCGTTACGGTCGAAGAGATCGTGCGCACCGACCTCAAGGAGTATCGCATCGGCGACGCCGTCATCGCGATCGGCCAGGTGGAGACGGTCGACGCTCATGAGATACTGAGCCGCGTGGACGAGGTACGCGCGTACATGGAATCGCTGCGCGAGGCCCGGGCCTACGATCTGGTGATGCTGATGGTCACCGACGTGGTACGCGAGGGAAGCGAGATCGTGGTGGTCGGACGCACCCGACTTGCCGAGCGCGGACTGGGAGTGGATCTCTCATCGGGCAGCGCATGGATGGATGGCGTACTCTCGCGAAAGAAACAGATCGCCTCGCGCATGTTCGAGGCGGTCGGGGGATAGGAGCGGCGATGGCGCTGCGCGTGCGAGAGTCATGGCGTCGCGACCCGCGGTACGGCGCGCTCGTGATCGTCTTCGGCCTTGCACTGGCCGGGTTCATCGCGCTGGCCATCATGGCGACGCTCACGCCGTCGTTCGTGAGGCTGGACCGGGCCGTCTCTGGCGCCATCCGGTCGATCGCCAACCCGGTGATGGATCCGATCGCGGTGGGCTTCACGATTCTTGGTGGCGTGACCGCGATGTCGATACTCACGCTCGGCGGCGCTACGTGGCTATGGCTGCGGGGGCGCAGGGACGAAGCGATACTGTTCTTCACGACCGTCGCGTTCGGGAGTGCGCTTGGGCACGGACTCAAGCTGCTCGTGGGGCGAGCGCGCCCCGCTCTCGAGTTCGCGCGAATCTCCGTTCCCGACAGCTATAGCTTCCCGTCAGGCCACGCACTCGCAAGCTTCCTGTTCTTTGGGACGATCGTGTTCTTGCTCGTGACCGTGGAGCAGAAGGTGCCGCTCCGCCTCCGCGCTGTCGTGACCGCACTGTGCGTGCTCATCGCGGTCTCGATCTCTCTGTCGCGCGTCTATCTTGGGGTGCACTACCTGGGAGATGTCATCGGCGGGTGGCTTCTCGGCTCTGCCATCATGACTGCGACGGTCGGGTACTACGTCTTGCACACGAGCGGGCGACTGACAGACTGAGGTCAGCGGGCGCGCGGCAAGCGGATGCGAAGCGACGTGCCTTTGCCAAGCGTCGATTCCACCGAGACCCCGCCGCCGGAGCGCTCCACGACGTGCTTGACCAATGCGAGTCCGAGTCCGGTGCCCCCGCTGTCGCGCGAGCGGGCACGGTCCACGCGGTAGAAGCGCTCGAATACCCGGGGCAGATGCTCGGGCGGGATGCCGATGCCCGTGTCTGATACGGTCACGACTATCTCGGTCCCGGTGGCATCGAGGCGGACAGTGACGCCCCCACGTTCGGTGTAGGTGACGGCGTTGGCGAGCGCGTTGTCCAGTGCGATGGCGATGTCGGTGGCGTCCGCCCGCGCATACGCATCGTGCCCCTCGACTCCCGAGAAGTCGCTCGCGAGCGCAAGTCCCTTGGCACCGGCCGCGCGCCGATGGGCTGACAGGGAGAGCTCGATCGCCTGGCGCATGTCCGTGACGCTGCCTGGCTCAGGTGCGGTCTCCAGCCTGGAGAGATCGAGCAGGTCCAGCACCAGGTGCCGGAGCCGGTCCGCTTCGTGCTCGATCTGGCCGAGGAAAGAGAGCGCCTGCTCGTGGTCGCCGTCGTCCTCGGCGCGGGCCGCGGACTGTGCGAGTAGCAGTATGCCCGCGGTTGGCGTTTTGAGCTCGTGGGACACATTGGTCACGAAGTCCCTGCGGACGGTGTCGAGTGTGACACGCTCCGTTATGTCCGAGACGATCACAAGCGTGGGGGCGCGCTCACCAGGAGCGTCGAGGGGGACGACCACCACGCGCAGCGAGCGCTGCAGCGGGTCGGGGTCAAGTTCGCGCACGACGGTGGAACCCATACCCAGGCCGGCCGAGATCGCGGCCACAAGGGACGCGGGGAGTGGTGTCGCGCGCAGGGGGAGGCCTCGCAGATCGCCTGGCGCGGCGCGAAACATCGTACCCGCGGCCTTGTTGGTCAGACGCACGGTGTCGCCCTCCAGGAGGAAGACCGCGTCGGTCAGACCGTCTAGGACGGCTCGAAGGCTGCGCTGCTCGCCTTCAAGGTCGGTGATGCGATCACGCATCTGGGTTCGCAGCTCGCCGAGTGCCGAGGAGAGTGGTCTGAGGGCCCCGGCCTCCACCGGCACGTCCGAGGAGAGGTCACCCGATGCCATGGCGCACGCCGCGTCGGCGAGACGCTCGACCGGGCGGGCGGTGGATGCGGCGACCCTGCTGCCCACGGCGAGTGCGATCGCAACCGCGATCGCCAGCAGGATCAGCCCGCTACGCCGTGCCGATGCCGAGAGTTGGCTGATGCGCTCGAGCGACTCGGAGACGCGTACGACCGCTCGCCCGTCTCCGTAGGTCGCGGGCACGGCAACGTACATCTGCTCGACGTTTTGGGTGGCCGAAAGACGGATGTCCCTCCCGATGCGCCCCGCGAGTGCCTCACGCACTTCCGGTCGGTCAGCGTGGTTCTCCATCGAGGCCGGGTCTTCGATACTGTCGACCAGGACGGCGCCATCAGCGGCGACGAGCGTCAGTCGCAGGTCGGTTCCTTCGACCAATGCCGCAACGGTGTCCTCGGGGGAGCCGGTCGCGTCGGCCAGGACGAGAGCGCCCGCCTGGGCGACCGACTGTAGGTGGCTTTGCTGCTGTTCGATGACGGCATCAGTGAGGGGGCCATACAGGCTCCAGGCCCAGGCCGCGGCAAGGAGCGCAACCACGAGAACGTACCCGAGCGCCAGGCGCGCCCGGTACGATTCGGCCCAGCGCTTCGTTGAGTCTGTCACGGCCCGTCAGCCTCCACCTTGGGTAGTGGCTCGAACCGGTAGCCCACGCCGTGCACCGTCTGAATGTACTCGTAGGCCGAAGGGTCCTCGATCGCCTGGCGCAGACGCCGTATATGTACGTCGATCGTACGCGAGGACGGCAGGAAGTCGTATCCCCAGACCTCGGTCGCAAGCCGCTGGCGTGACATCAGGGCCCCCTCGTTGGAGGCCAACGCCACAAGCAGCTGGAACTCCTTAAGGCGAAGCCGCGCCGGCTCGCCCGCCACGCTTACGCGCAGTTCACTGGGCTCGATGTGCAGGTCTCCGACGTCGATCACGGTGTTCGCCTGCAGGACCTGGCGTTCGCGCACCCGTCGCAGGTTCGCGCGTACCCGGGCGAGGAGCTCCTCCATCGAGAAGGGCTTGGTGATGTAGTCGTCCGCGCCCAAATCGAGCCCACGGACCTTGTCTCTGTCCTGGTCGAGTGCGGTGACCATGATGATCGCAACATCCGCATCCGTCTGGCGAAGGCGCTCGGCAAACTCGTAGCCGTCGATGCCCGGCAGCATGAGATCGAGCAGAACCAGGTCGGGAGCCTCTCGTTGTGCGATCGCCAGGCCCTCTCCTCCATTGCCCGAGGCGAGCGTCTCAAAGCCGGCACGCTTGAGCGCGTACTGGACGGTCTGCCTGATGATCGGGTCGTCTTCCACAACGAGAACGCGCGCCATGCGGCTCCTCTCAGTGCCTGTTGTGTCCCCATTCTGGCAGCTTCGGCCGGCGTGCCATATGCAATTAACAAACCTTTCACACTACATACCCGGAGTTTACATCTGTGCAACCACTCGGGTCGTGGATGCTCCTAGTCTTGTCAGTGACCGGCACGGACGCCGGTCCACGCGATTTGACTGTGAAGAAGAAGGAGCGGACCTGTGAATCTCAGGAAGTTCATGGCACTTGGTCTTATCGCCGCCCTGGCGTTCAGCGCGCTTGCGCTCGCTGGCTGTGGCGGCACCGGGACTACCGAGGAGCCGGCGGTTGAAGAGCCGGCGGCCGAGGAGTTGTCGGGCACGATCAACATCCAGGGCTCGGACACGCTGCTCAACGTGGCCACCGCCTGGAGCGAGGCATTCATGGATGCCAATCCTGGCGTCGACATCTCGGTGCAGGGTGGCGGCTCGGGCACCGGCATCGCGGCGCTGCTCAACGGCACCGTGGACTTTGCCAACGCCTCGCGTGGGATCAAGGACGAGGAGATCACCGAAGCACAGAGCAAGGGCATCGACCCCGTTGAGCACAAGGTCGCGATCGACGGTATCGCCGTTGTCGTGAACCCGGCCAACGGCGTCGAGGCGCTCACGATCGAGCAGCTCGGCAAGATCTTCCGCGGCGAGATCAAGAACTGGTCCGAAGTCGGCGGCGCCGACATGGAGATCGTGCTGCTCTCGCGCGACAGCTCCTCGGGCACGTACGAGTACTTCAAGGAGGCCGTGGTAGCCAACGAGGACGAGAACGCCGAGTACGCCGCGTCGGCCAAGCTCCTCCCGTCCAACCAGGGCATCGCCGATGAGGTCAAGGCGAATGAGGCCGGAATCGGCTACATCGGTCTTGGCTATGTGACTCCCGACGTCAAGGTCGTCGCCATCGATGGCGTGGAGGCCTCGGTCGAGACTGCCGCGGACGGGACGTACCCGATCAGCCGCTACCTGTACATGTACAGCAACGGCGAGGTCGACGGCGTGATGAAGGCTTACCTCGACTGGATCCTCGGCCCCGAGGGTCAGCAGTTGGTCGAGGACGAGGGCTTCGTGCCGCTGCCGTAACCAGATGACAAACGCGTCCCCACCACAGTACGGGCGCAGGCTCGGCCGCACGGCGTTCAGTCGTGCGGCCGAAGCCGCGTTCCGGGTACTCATCTACGCGTGCGGCTGGCTCGCCATCGTCATCCTCGGGGCGATCGCGGCCTTCCTCGCATACAACTCACTGCGCTCGATCGGAGAGGTCGGCATCGGCACGATGCTCTCCGGCGTGCAGTGGTACCCGACGTCGGACCCGGGCAAGTTCGGTCTCCTGCCTCTTATCACAGGTTCGCTTATGGTCACCGGGGTCGCGCTTGGCGTGGCAGTCCCGGTCGGCGTGGGTGCAGCCGTCTACATCTCGGAGTTCTCTAGCGGTCCCGTGAAGGAGATAACCAAGACCATCATCGAGTTCATGGCCGCGGTGCCCTCGGTGGTCTACGGACTCATCGGCGTGGCGGTTCTCATCCCCGGCGTCAGACAGGCCTTCGGCCTCACCAGCGGAATGACGGCGCTCACCGGCGGCATCGTGCTGGGCGTCATGTCCATCCCCACAGTCGTGTCCATCTCAGAGGATGCGCTCCACGCGGTGCCCGTCTCACTTCGCCAGGGCTCGGCCGCTCTCGGTAATACTCGCTGGCAGTCGACCTACAAGGTGACCGTCCCGGCGGCAAGCTCGGGCATCTTCGCAGCGGTGATGCTCGGTCTCGGCCGCGCGATCGGTGAGACGATGGCGGTGCTCATGCTCACGGGGAATGCCGCGGTCATGCCGTCGGGTGTGTTCGAGTCGGTCCGGACGATGACCGGCACGATCGCGGCCGAGATGGGCGAGGTGGTCCAGGGCGGCCTGCACTACTCCGTTCTCTTCACTGTGGGGCTGGTTCTGTTCGCTATCACCTTTGGCATCAATCTGGCCGCCGACGTGGTGCTCGAGCGGCAGCGGAAGCGGTGGCGCCGATGAGCGCCGTCAGCCGCGCCCGCCGCGCCCGCGCGGTCGAGGTGGTCGCCCGTGTCGTCACCGGTGCGATGGCACTGTCGGTCGTCGCCATCGCCGTCTACATCCTCGGCTACATCGTGGTTCAGGGCGCCCCGGCACTCAGCTTGGAGTTTCTGGCATCGGTGCCACGAGACCGCGGCAGGGAGGGCGGCATCTTCCCGATCATCATGGGCACGGTCTACGTAACAGTCGGAACTGCGCTGCTCACGCTGCCGATCGGTGTGCTGGCGGGCATCTATCTGTCCGAGTACGCACCGCGCAATCTCACGACCCGCGCGATCCGACTGGCCATCACCAACATGGCGGGCGTGCCGTCGATCGTGTACGGCCTGTTCGGTCTTGCCGCATGCGTGCGGCTCGCGGGGTTCGGACGGTCGGTGC
>JBASNZ010000017.1:0-15646 GCA_049657775.1 Coriobacteriia bacterium
CCGGGCAGTCGACGTGCGCGTAGTGGCGCTTGTCGGTCTCGTACTCGACGTGCGCGATGGCGATGGTGATACCGCGCTCGCGCTCTTCGGGGGCCTTGTCGATCTGATCGAACGGCGTGAAGTCGGCCTGACCCTTGGCGGCCCGGCACTTGGTGATCGCAGCCGTGAGCGTCGTCTTGCCATGGTCGACGTGACCGATGGTGCCGATGTTCATGTGCGGCTTGGTGCGCTCGAACTTCTTCTTCGCCATGGTCGCGCCTCCTAACCCTGGACCTTGCTGACGATTTCTTCAGCGATCGACTTGGGAACGGGTTCATACGCCTTGAACTGCATCGTGTAGGCCGCACGACCCTGGGTGCGCGAGCGCAGGTCGGTCGCGTAGCCGAACATGTTGGCCAGCGGCACCTTGGCACGGACGACCTGCGCGTTGCCGCGAGGCTCCATACCTTCGATGTGACCGCGGCGGCTGGAGAGGTCGCCCATCACGTCGCCCATGAACTCCTCGGGGGTGTTGACCTCAACGGCCATCACGGGCTCGAGCAGCGTGGGCTGTGCCTTGCGCAGACCCTCCTTGATCGCCATGGAACCGGCGACCTTGAAGGCCATCTCGTTGGAGTCGACGTCGTGGTACGAACCCTCGACGAGCTGGACTCTGATGTCCACGACCGGGTAGCCGGCGAGGACACCCGAGGTGAGTGCCTCCTGGATGCCCTTGTCGACAGCCGGGATGTACTCCTTGGGGATGACCCCGCCGACGATCTTGTTCTCGAAGACGTAACCGTCACCGGGCTGCTGTGGAACGACGTTGATCACGACGTGACCGTACTGGCCGCGGCCACCGGTCTGGCGGACGAACTTGCCCTCGACGTTGTCGACCTGGCGGCCGGCCGTCTCGCGGTACGCGACCTGCGGCTTGCCGACGTTGGCCTCGACCTTGAACTCACGGAGGAGGCGGTCGACGATGATCTCGAGGTGAAGCTCGCCCATGCCGGCGATGATGGTCTGGCCGGTCTCCTCGTCGGTGCGGACCCTGAACGTCGGGTCCTCTTCAGCGAGTTTGGCCAACGCGCTACCGAGCTTGTCCTGCTCGGCCTTGGTCTTGGGCTCGATCGCGATGTCGATGACCGGGTCCGGGAAGACCATGGACTCGAGGAGCACCGGGTGGTCCTCGGACGACAACGTGTCGCCCGTGGTGGTGTTCTTGAGACCGACGGCGGCCACGATGTCGCCGGCGCCGACCTCGTCAACGTCCTCGCGGTGGTTCGCGTGCATCTCCAGCAGACGTCCGATGCGCTCCTTGTGGCCCTTGGTGGAGTTGAGCACGTAGGAGCCCGAGGAGAGCTTGCCCGAGTAGACCCGGAAGTACGTGAGCTTGCCCACGTACGGATCGGTCATGACCTTGAAGGCGAGCGCGGCGAACGGCTCGCTCTCGTCAGCGTGACGCTCGACCTCATCACCGGTCTTGACATCCACGCCCTTGATGGCGGGAACGTCGAGCGGTGACGGTAGGTAGTCGACGATGGCGTCCAGCAGTGGCTGCACGCCCTTGTTCTTGAACGAGGCACCACAGGTCACCGGCGTGACGGCGCATGCGATGGTCGCGGTGCGGAGAGCCAGCTTGAGCTCGTCGATCGAGATCTCCTCGTCACCGAGGAACTTCTCGAGCAACTCGTCGTTGAACTCGGCGGCAGATTCGATGAGCTCGTGACGGTAGAGCTCGGCCTCGTCGGCCATATCGGCGGGGATATCGCCCACCGTGGGATTGATGCCCTTGTCGTCCTCGTTGAAGAAGATCGCGTGGTTCTCGACGAGGTCGATGATGCCGACGAACTGGTCCTCGGCACCGATCGGGAGTTGGAGCAGCACCGTACGGGTGGCGAGACGGTCCTTCATCATCTGGATGACGTTGAAGAAGTCAGCACCTGTGCGGTCCATCTTGTTGATGTACGCGATACGCGGGACACCGTAGGTGTCGGCCTGGCGCCACACTGTCTCGGACTGGGGCTCGACGCCGCCGACGGCGCAGAACACAGCACACGCCCCGTCAAGGACGCGCAGCGAGCGCTCGACCTCGACAGTAAAGTCCACGTGGCCTGGAGTGTCTATGATCTGGATCCGATGGTCCTTCCAAAAACACGTGGTGGCGGCAGACGTGATGGTGATGCCGCGCTCTTGCTCCTGAACCATCCAGTCCATGGTGGCAGCGCCGTCGTGGACCTCGCCGATCTTGTGCGACTTGCCTGTGTAGAACAGGATTCGCTCGGTCGTCGTGGTCTTACCGGCGTCAATGTGGGCCATGATCCCGATGTTCCGGGTCTTGGCAAGTTCGAATCGCTTACGCGCCATGGAGTCTTATCGTCTCTCTCTCAAGATTCGTAGTGCGTTGATCACCAGCGGTAGTGGCTGAATGCCCTGTTGGACTCGGCCATCTTGAAGAGGTCTTCGCGCTTCTTGACCGAGGCGCCCGTGTTGTTCGCGGCGTCCATGATCTCACCGGCGAGGCGCTCTGCCATGGTCTTCTCACGGCGCTTGCGCGAGAAGCCCACGATCCAGCGGATAGCTAGGGTCGTCGACCGGCGGGAGTTGACCTCGATCGGCACCTGGTAGGTGGCGCCGCCGACACGCTTGGGGCGGACCTCGAGGGTCGGGCGAACGTTGTCCATCGCCTTCTTGAAGGTGGCCAGCGGATCACTGCCGGTCTTCGCCTCGATGATGTCGAACGCACCGTACACGATGCGCTCCGCGACGGACTTCTTGCCGTCGAGAAGGATCTTGTTGGTCAACTGCGTCACGAGCCGGTTGTTGTAGATCGCATCCGGCACTACCTCGCGACGCTGGGCTGCTGCACGTCTGGGCATTCAGTCACTCCTCCGCTCACAATGTCGGTCCGCTCCCCTGCCGGGAAACGGACCGGTCTTGAAAGTGTTCGTCGTCCTACTTGGGCTTCTTGGCGCCGTACCGCGAGCGCGCCTGCGCCCGGTTGTTGACCGCGGCACAGTCGAGCGCCGCGCGGATGATCTTATAGCGGACACCCGGAAGGTCCTTAACACGACCGCCACGCACGAGCACGATCGAGTGCTCCTGCAGGTTATGACCGATACCCGGGATGTAGGCCGTGACCTCCATCTGGTTGGTCAGACGCACACGAGCCACCTTGCGAAGGGCCGAGTTCGGCTTCTTCGGTGTAGTGGTGTACACGCGCGTGCAGACTCCCCGCTTCTGCGGGTTGCCCTTGAGCGCCGGTGTCTTGGTCTTCTCGGCGGCCTGCTTGCGGCCCTTGCGGACCAGCTGGTTGATGGTGGGCAACGCACCCTCCTCGTCTCGTCATGCCTTTTGAGTCTCTCGCAACCGTGACACACGGGGGCGAGCTTAGAGTCACAAGGGCGTACTCTAGCAAACTCACCTGCTGAATGTCAAACCACGCATCCGGGCGTATCTAGTCTCCGCCCTGCTGCGTCCACACCGTTCTTCACGGTTGTGCCCGCCAGCGCTTATCGCGGCGGCGGGCACGCCCGTCGATTCTGCTCTGCGGAGCTCGTGAATCGCTCGGCTACTCGGCGTGAGCTTCCTGTTTCGCGTGCACTCCGCAGTAGTCGCTACCCTCTTTTGCCTTGTTGCCGCACGGACGCCCGTCGGCGTAGTGGCCCTTGCACATGCCATCGGTCTCGGCGAGCTTGGCGTGAAGGCCGCAGTAGCGCGTACCTTCCTTCGCATGGTTCGTGCAGCGCGTTCCATCGGAGCGGATCGCCTCGCACTGACCCTCGAAGGCCTCGCCTGCACCGGTGCCGATGACCTCGTCGAAGGCGTCGGGCTCGGGAGCCGGCGTCTCCTCCGTCGGGTCGAATACGTGACCGACCAGATGGCTGACATCCACGTTGGCGTCCACGGAGGTGATGTCCAGGTCCGCGAAGAACGCCGCGGCCTCCGCCTCGGTAAGTCCACCTCCGTCGATGATCGACGGACCGGGCAGCATGGCTTCGATCTCGCGCAGCTCCTCCGGGGCGAACTCGGGCAGCGGCCCGGTGCTCTCCTCGGCGCTCCACTCCGCAGCCTGGCCCTTGTAGGTCAGCCGCACCGAGCGGTAGCGCTTCATGCCGGTCGCAGCCGGGATGAGTTTGCCGATGATGACGTTCTCCTTGAGGCCGAGTAGCTCGTCTTCCTTGCCCGCGATCGCGGCGTCGGTGAGAACGCGCGTGGTCTCCTGGAACGACGCTGCCGACAGGAAGCTGTCAGTGGCAAGCGACGCTTTGGTGATGCCGAGGAGTACCGCATGGCCGGCAGCGGGGTCGCCACCGTTTCCGATGACGCGCTCATTCTCGTCCTCGAACACGAACCGGTCGACAAGCTGTCCGGGCAAGAAGACGGCGTCGCCGGCCTCCATGACGGAGATCTTGCGCATCATCTGACGTGCGATGACCTCGATGTGCTTATCGTTGATGTCGACGCCCTGGCTGGCGTATACCTCCTGCACCTCACGCACGATGTATGCGAGGACGGCCTTGGGGCCGCGCAGGTACAGCAGGTCGTGCGGGTTCACGGAACCCTCGGTGAGCTGGGTGCCCGCTTCGATCTGGACGCCATCGGCGATACCCGGGCGCAGACGCGCGCGGCGGGACACGGTGTAGTGCTTCTCGTGACCCTTGTCATCGCAGACGGAGAACTTGCGGGTCTTGTCTTCTTCTTCGATCGTGAGCGTACCGGTGATCTCCGCGAGGAGCGCCTGGCCCTTTGGCTTGCGGGCCTCGAACAGCTCGGTGACACGCGGGAGGCCGTGGGTGATGTCTTCACCAGCGACACCACCGGTGTGGAAGGTACGCATGGTCAGCTGCGTGCCAGGCTCGCCGATGGACTGCGCGGCGATGATGCCGACCGCGGTTCCGATGTCGACCGAACGACCGGCCGCAAGATCCCAGCCGTAGCACTTCTGGCAGATGCCGTGGCGTGCATGGCAGGTCATAACGGTGCGGGCCTCGATCGTGGCGATGCCTGCCTCGGCCCACGAATCGAGCTCGGCGTCGGAGGCGATGTACTCGCCCGCCTCCTTGAGGATCTCACCGGTCTTGGGGTGCACGACCGGCGAGAGCAGGCAACGACCAACGAGGTCGTGGTCGACCGACCCGCCCCTGGAATCCGCGATGTCAAAGACCATGCCCTCATCGGTCTCACAGTCGCTCTCGCGAACGATGACATCCTGCGCGACGTCCACGAGACGGCGGGTCAGATAGCCCGAGTCAGCGGTACGCAGCGCGGTGTCAGCAAGACCCTTGCGGGCGCCGTGGGTGGAGATGAAGTACTCCAGGACCGAGAGGCCCTCGCGGAAGTTCGCCTTGATCGGGCGGTCGAGGATCTCGCCCTTGGGGTTCGCCATGAGGCCTCGCATGCCGGCAAGCTGACGGACCTGCTTGATGTTACCTCGGGCTCCGGAGGTGGCCATCATGTAGATGGGGTTGAACTTGTCGAAGTTCTTGGCCATCGCATCGCCGACCTCGTCGGTCGTGCGAGTCCAGACTTCGACGATCTGGCGATGACGCTCGTCTTTGGTCACGAGGCCGCGATCGTACTGGCGCTCGATCTCCTCGACTTCCGTCTCGGCCCTGGCGATGATCTCGGGCTTGCTCGGCGGGATCTCGGCGTCGTAGACGGAAACGGTGACACCGGCGCGCGTGGCGTAGTGGAAGCCAAGCCTCTTGAGCTCGTCGAGGATGCTCGCCATCTGCGTCGTGGAGTACGTGTTGGAGCACTCCTCGACGATGCGGGAGATCTGCTTCTTGTCCACGTCGTGGTTCACGAAGGGATGATCGTCGGGCATGGACCGGTTGAAGGTGATACGGCCCGGCGTCGTGGTGATCCGCTCGCCCGCCACGCGCGGACGGAAGGCCACTTTGCCGTCCTCATCGATGTACTCCTCGACGATGTCGTGGGTAAGACGCACCTGGATGTTCGACTGCAAGTCGATGTCCGCCCGGTTGTCGTACGCAAGCAGCGCATCACTCGGGCTGGCGAACGCACGTCCCTCGCCCGGCGCACCGTCCCGCACGGTCGTGAGGTAGTAGAGCCCGATGACCATGTCCTGCGACGGAACCGTCAGCGGACGGCCGTGGGCAGGGCTCTTGATGTTGTTGGCCGACAGCATGAGCACGCGCGCCTCGGCCTGAGCCTCGGTCGACAGCGGAAGGTGCACCGCCATCTGGTCGCCGTCGAAGTCCGCATTGAACGCCGTACACACGAGCGGGTGCAGGCGGATGGCCTTACCCTCGACGAGGATGGGCTCGAACGCCTGGATGCCGAGGCGGTGCAGGGTAGGCGCGCGGTTGAGCATCACGGGGTGGTCACGTATGACCTCCTCGAGCACGTCCCACACGATGTCCCGGCCGCGATCGACCATGCGCTTCGCGCTCTTGATGTTCTGCGCGTACTCCAGGTCGACAAGCCGCTTCATGACGAACGGCTTGAACAGCTCGAGCGCCATGACCTTCGGTAGACCGCACTGGTGGAGCTTGAGCTCCGGGCCGACCACGATGACCGAGCGGCCCGAGTAGTCCACGCGCTTGCCGAGCAGGTTCTGGCGGAAACGACCCTGCTTGCCCTTGAGCATGTCCGAGATGGACTTGAGCGGGCGGTTGCCGGGACCCGTCACCGGGCGGCCGCGGCGGCCGTTGTCGAAGAGCGCGTCAACAGCCTCCTGCAACATGCGCTTCTCGTTGTTCACGATGATCTCAGGCGCGCCCAGGTCGAGCAGCCGCTTGAGACGGTTGTTGCGGTTGATCACGCGACGGTACAGGTCGTTGAGATCGGACGTCGCGAAACGTCCACCGTCGAGTTGCACCATCGGACGGAGGTCCGGGGGGATCACGGGGATCGCGTCGAGGATCATCCACTCGGGGCGGTTCTTCGACGCGCGGAACGCCGCCGCGACCTTCAGGCGCTTGATGGCCTTCTGGCGCTTCTGGCCCTTTCCGTCCCTGATCTGTCCGCGAAGCTCGGCGTCGAGCTCTTCCATATCGACCTGCTGGAGGAGGTCCTTGATGGCCTCCGCGCCCATGCCGCCGCGGAAGTACGTCCCGTAGCGCATCTTCATCTCGCGGTAGAGCGTCTCGTCGTTGATGAGGTCCTTCACCGCGAGCTTGGCGAAGCGATCGAAGGCCTCCTTGAGAAGCTCCTTGCGCTCGGCGTACTCCTCTTCGATGTCCTTGAGGTCACGCTTTGCCTCGGCATCGAGCTTCTTGATGCGGTCGGCGGGAGTCACCTCGTCGTCGAACTCCTCGCCCTCTTCAGGTTCGAGCTCGCCCTTGGCGATGGCCACGAGCCGATCGTGCTCGGACTCGACGGAGGCCTTCTCCTCGAGCATCTCCGCGTCGAGAGCGTCCATGTCGCCGGCAAGCTCGTCTTTGAGCATGGGCAGGTCGGTCTCGCGGTCATCGTCGTTGACCGACGTGATGATGGACGACGCGAAGTAGAGGACCTTCTCAAGGTCCTTCGGAGCGATGTCGAGCAGATAGCCCAGACGGCTCGGCACACCCTTGAAGTACCAGATGTGCGAGACCGGCGCTGCCAGCTCTATGTGGCCCATGCGCTCGCGACGCACCTTGGCGCGAGTTACCTCAACGCCACAGCGCTCGCAGATGATGCCTTTGAAGCGCACGCGCTTGTACTTGCCGCAGTAGCACTCCCAGTCCTTCGTCGGACCGAAGATCTTCTCGCAGAAGAGTCCATCCTTCTCGGGCTTGAGCGTGCGGTAGTTGATCGTCTCGGGCTTCTTTACTTCGCCCCGCGACCATTGACGGATCTGCTCCGAAGAAGCCAGGCCGATCCGCAGTCTGTCGAAGTTGTTGACGTCGACGTCGAGCAACGTTACTCCTCCATCCGCCCCGACCCGATGGCCGGGGAATAGTTCGCGGTGGCCTACTCCTCGGATTCGCCGAGGTCAAGATCGATCTCGAAGTCACTCATATCAAGATCGTCCAGGCTGACCTCTGCGGTGTCCGCAGCGCCTCCGGCCGGACCAGATCCTTCACCGATACCGGTAAGGTCCAGACCCAGTTCCTCGGCTGTCTTGAAGATGTCCTCTTCGTCCTCTTTGAACTCGATCTCTTCGCCGCTCTCCGAGATGATCTCCACGTCGAGACACAGCGACTGCATCTCTTTCACAAGGACCTTGAAGCTTTCGGGAATGCCCGGCTCGGGGATGTTCTCACCCTTGACGATGGCCTCGTATGCCTTCACGCGGCCGACAACGTCGTCGGACTTGATCGTAAGGATCTCTTGCAGCACGTAGGCCGCTCCGTATGCGTAGAGCGCCCACACTTCCATCTCTCCGAAGCGCTGGCCACCGAACTGCGCCTTACCACCGAGCGGCTGCTGGGTGATGAGCGAGTACGGGCCGGTCGAACGCGCGTGGATCTTGTCGTCGACCAGGTGCAGCAGCTTGAGGATGTAGATCTGACCGATGGTAACAGGCTCGCGGAACGGCTCGCCGGTACGACCATCGAAGAGCACGGTCTTGCCGTAGCGGTCGATCGACGGGACCACAGAGTCAAGCGTCTTGTTGCCGTAGCGCTCCTTGGCCTTGAGACGGATGTTGTGATCGGCCTTCTCAAGCGTGGCCGAGATCTCCTGCTCGCGAGCGCCATCGAACACCGGCGTTGCGACGTGGATCGGCCCCTGGACAGCCTTCGTCTGCTTGGCCTCGTCCGACCAGCCGACATGTGCGGCCCAGCCAAGGTGCGTCTCGAGCAGCTGCCCGATGTTCATACGGCTCGGCACGCCGAGGGGGTTGAGGATGATGTCCACCGCGGTTCCGTCCGCAAGGAACGGCATGTCCTCGATGGGGAGGATCTTGGAGATGACACCCTTGTTACCGTGACGGCCGGCGAGCTTGTCACCCTCCTGGATCTTGCGCTTCTGAGCGACGTACACGCGCACCAGCTCGTTGACGCCGGGACTCAGGTCGTCGCCGTTGTCACGCGAGAACTTGTGGACGGCGATGACGCGTCCGGTCTCGCCGTGCGGCACCTTGAGCGAGGTGTCGCGGACCTCGCGAGCCTTCTCGCCGAAGATGGCACGGAGCAGTCGCTCTTCCGCCGTCAGCTCGGTCTCGCCCTTGGGAGTGACCTTGCCCACCAGCACGTCGCCGGGGAACACCTCGGCACCGATGCGGATGATGCCGTCCTCGTCGAGGTTGGCGAGAACGTCCTCACCGACGTTGGGGATCTCGCGGGTTATCTCCTCGGGGCCAAGCTTGGTGTCGCGGGCCTCGATCTCATACTCCTCGATGTGGATCGAAGTGAGCATGTCGTCTTTGACCACGCGCTCCGAGAGGATGATCGCGTCTTCGTAGTTGTAGCCTTCCCACGGCATGAACGCCACGAGGAGGTTCTGGCCAAGCGCCAGCTCGCCGGCCTCGGTGGACGGGCCATCGGCAAGGACGTCGCCGACCGAGACCGTCTGACCGATCGAGACGATCGGGCGGTGGTTGATGCAGGTGCCCTGGTTGGAGCGCGTGAACTTGGGCATCACGTACTCGTCGGTGGTGCCATCCTCGGCCCGAACGACGACCTTACGCGAGTCGACGAACTCAACGGTTCCGGCACGCTTGGCAACGAGGATCTCGCCCGTGTCGACGGCCGCACGATGCTCCATGCCCGTGCCGATAAGCGGCGCGGAGGGCCGGAGCAACGGCACCGCCTGGCGCTGCATGTTGGAACCCATGAGGGCGCGGTTCGCGTCGTCATGCTCCAGGAACGGGATGAGCGCGGTGGCCACCGAGACGATCTGGCGCGGTGACACGTCCATGTAGTCGACGCGTGCCGGCTCGATGTCCTCCGGCTCCCCGCCCTTGAGCAGGCAGAGTACGCGCTCGTTCGCGAAGATGCGGGTCTTGGCGTCGAAGAGCTCCGTCGCCTGCGCGATGATGTACTTCTCTTCGACGTCGGCAGTGAGGTAGTCGATATCGTCCGTGACCTTACCGTCCTTGACCCGGCGATACGGCGTCTCGATAAAACCGTACGGGTTGATGCGGGCAAAGGTGGCAAGCGAGCCGATGAGACCGATGTTGGGGCCTTCAGGCGTCTCGATGGGGCACATGCGACCGTAGTGCGAGGGGTGCACGTCGCGGACCTCGAAGCCTGCGCGCTCGCGGGACAGACCCCCGGGGCCGAGGGCGGACACGCGACGCTTGTGCGTGAGGCCACTGAGCGGGTTGGTCTGGTCCATGAACTGCGAGAGCTGGCTCGAGCCGAAGAACTCCTTTATCGCAGCCACGATCGGCCGGATGTTGATGAGCGACTGTGGCGTGATCTGCTCGACGTCCTGGGTGGTCATGCGCTCACGGACCACGCGCTCCATACGCGCGAGGCCGATGCGGAACTGGTTCTGGATGAGCTCGCCGACCGACCGCACGCGGCGGTTGCCGAAGTGGTCGATGTCGTCGATCTCGTACCCGTCGACACCCTCCCAGAGTTTCACGAGATACTGCACGCTCGCGAGGATGTCCTCGGCGGTGAGCGTGGACTGGCTATCGGGCAACTCGAGTCCGAGCTTCTTGTTCACTTTGTAGCGACCGACTTTGGCGAGGTCGTAGCGCTGCTCGTTGAAGAAGAGCCCGTCCAGGAGCGAACGCGCGCTCTCGACCGTGGGCGGCTCACCGGGGCGCAGGCGCTTGTAGATCTCGATGAGCGCCTCTTCGCGGGTCTCGGTGAAGTCCTTCTCGAGCGTGCGCTTGATGCATTCGGCGTCGCCGAACAGCGCAAGGATCTCCTCTTTGGTCTCGGCGATGCCGAGCGCCTTGAGGAGGACGGTGACCGGCTGCTTGCGCTTGCGGTCGATGCGAACCGAGACGATGTCGCGGCGATCGGTCTCAAGCTCAAGCCACGCGCCACGCGCGGGGATGACCTTGGACGTGTAGATGGCCTTATCCGTCGTCTTGTCGCGCTCCTCGGCGTAGTACACGCCGGGCGAACGGACAAGCTGGGACACGACAACGCGCTCGGTGCCGTTGATGATGAAGGTACCGCGGTCGGTCATGAGCGGGAAATCGCCCATGAACACCGACTGCTCCTTCATCTCACCGGTCTCTTTGTTGACGAACCGGACGTCCACGAACAGCGGCGCCTGGAAGGACATGTCCTTCTCTTTGCACTCCTCTACGGAGTACTTGGGGTCACCGAACTCATGGCCACCGAACTCCACGGCGAGCGTGTCGGCGAAGTCCTTGATGGGAGAGATGTCCTGAAACGTCTCGCGCAGACCCTCTTCAAGAAACCACTTGAAAGAGTCGGTCTGAATTGCGATAAGATTCGGTACGTCGAGTATCTCCGGGATCTTGGCGAACGTGCGGCGCTGGCGCTGACCAGCGGGAGCGGGGGAACCTGCTTCACGGCGCACCAGTTGATTCCTCCTTATGAACACGGCGGTGTGGTACGGAAGTCGCAAACTCTCAGTTTAGCGAAGCCCAACCGCCGGGTCAATAATGAATGCTTGACTTTCTGGACGGGTTGATGGCCGACGGTCACAACGACCGCCGGCCATCCATTCTTGCGAGCCCCTTGGGGCGTTGACTCTGAGTTACTTGACCTCGACAGCGGCGCCGGCCTCTTCAAGCTTGGCCTTGGCCTCCTCGGCCTTCTCCTTGGTGACACCCTCGACGACGGGCTTGGGGGCACCGTCAACCAGGTCCTTGGCTTCCTTCAGGCCCAGCGAGGTCAGCTCACGCACGGCCTTGATGACCTGGATCTTCTTCTCGCCGGCACCGGTGAGGATGACGTCGAAGCTCGTCTTCTCCTCCTCAACAGCGGCCTCTCCGCCAGCGGCGGGAGCGGCGGCAACGGCCACCGGAGCGGCAGCCGACACACCAAAGACCTCTTCCATTTCCTTGACAAGCTCAGCGAGCTCCAGCGCCGGGGCGCCCTTTACCCACTCAAGAACCTCTTCACGGGTGATGTTAGCCATCGTCTTGATCTCCTTGTTCTCATACCGTCGACCCGGTACTCCGCCGGACGACGCGTCTTCCCAACGGTCTTGTTACGCTGCGGCCTTCTGATCGGCGACAGCCTGGAGCACTCGAGCGAACGCACCTGCAGGCGCGTTGCACATCGACATGAAGCCACGTACCGGGTTGAGCATGGTACCCATGATCTGGGCGATGAGCACCTCGCGGCTTGGCAGCGACGCCAGAGCCTTGATGTCGTCGGCATTGACGACGGCGTGCTCGATGAAGCCACCCTTGACCTCGAGCGTCTTGCTGGTCTTGGCGAAGTCGACCAGGGCCTTGGCGGGAGCCACCGGATCCTCTCCGGTGAACACGAACGCCGTGGGGCCCGAGAGAAGCGCGTCCATCGACGGCATTGCCAGCTCGCGGATCGCCAGCTCCGTCAGAGTGTTCTTGTACACCTTGACGTCGGCGCCCGACTCACGGAGGTTGTTGCGCAGGCTCTGCATCTGCTTGACGGTCAGGCCACGGTAGTCGGCCATGATAACGCCTGATGCAGCAGCGAAGCGTTCCTTGATCTCCGCGACGATCGCTTTCTTGTCGGTTGTCGGCACTATGATTCCCCTCCTTTCCGACGCACACGCCCGCATGGTTCCGGACTACGTTCGTCCGGTTGCAGCGGACCTCGTCGGCTCGGATGTTCCGAGAAACGACGTGGCCCCCACCGTGAACGGCGGAGGCCACGAGGATGCGCGCAAGCGCGCTTCTGTTCGTATCGGCATCCACCTCGGCGGGCGGGACCGTTATCGGCCCCATTACGCCCGGGTCCACCCGGGCACCGGCTGTCTTCGGCAGCGGTCGTGTCTGCGTATTGTCAACTTGACTGCGGCCGCCATTATGCAATGCGTCCGCCTGAAACACAAGGTACGTACCGCGGGGACTACTCCTCGAGGAGACCGCGGATCTTAAGGCTGTCCACCGGGATGCCGGGGCCCATGGTCGTTGTGAGCGTGATCGACTTGAGGTAACGACCCTTGGACGACGACGGCTTGGCGCGCAGAATCTCGTCCAGCACCGCGCCGTAGTTCTCCACGAGCGCCTCGTCGGTGAACGACTTCTTGCCGATGCCCACGTGAGCGATACCGTACTTGTCGGCACGGTACTCGACCTTGCCCGCCTTAAGCTCGCCGACCACGCGCGCAACGTCCATGGTCACGGTGCCGAGCTTGGGGTTTGGCATGAGGCCGCGGGTGCCGAGGATCTTGCCCAGACGACCGACCTTGCCCATCATGTCCGGCGTGGCGACCGTGGCGTCGAAGTCCAGGAAACCCTTGGAGATCTGCTCGATAAGGTCGTCGTCACCGACGATGTCGGCACCGGCCTCGGAGGCCTCGCGGGCCTTGTCGCCCTGGGCGAAGACCGCGACGCGAACCTTCTTGCCGGTTCCGTGCGGCAGCACGACCGAGCCGCGGACCTGCTGGTCCGCCTGGCGGGTGTCGACGCCGAGCCGGAAGTGAGCCTCAACCGTCTCGTCGAACGTGGCCGGCGCGACTTCCTTGGCCAGACGGATCGCCGCGAGGGGCGTGTACAGCCTGTCGGCCTCCACGCTCGCCTGAGCGGCAGCGAACTTCTTGCCTCGCTTCATGTGTCCTCCTCGTGGTCAGCGGGTCGCGAGGGACCCTCCCACATCAGCGCCGGACGGGCCGGCGCACGGTACCTGGCGACTAGCCCTCTACGACAAAGCCCATCGAGCGAGCGGTACCTTCGATGATCTTCATCGCGGCATCGATGTCGTTCGCGTTGAGGTCGGGCATCTTGGTCTCGGCGATCTGGCGGACCTGCTCGCGCGTGACCGTCGCAACCTTCGTGCGGTTGGGGGAGTCAGAACCGCGATCGACGCCGGCAGCCTGCTTTAGGAGAATGGCCGCCGGAGGGGTCTTGAGGATGAAGTCGTACGAGCGATCCTCGTAGACGGTGATCTCGACAGGGATGATCGTCCCCATCTTGTCCTGCGTCGCGGCGTTGAACGCCTGGCAGAATGCCATGATGTTGACCTGGTGCTGGCCGAGGGCCGGACCCACGGGGGGCGCCGGGTTGGCCTGGCCACCAGGGATCTGTAGCTTGATGAAGCCTGCGATCTTCTTGGCCATCGTATTTCCCGTTCTTCTGAGCGGCCCCGTGCGCCGCGTCCTGTCGATCTATCAGCTGCGTCCGCTTCTAGCCGAGAAGCTCCGGGGGTCCACTCCCCGGCGGCATTCCGCGTCCGCCAGTTGCCGTTGCTAGAGCTTCGCCACCTGATCGAAGCCGAGTTCGACCGGAGTCTCCCGGCCGAAGATCGAGACCATGACCTTGAGCTTGCCCTGATCCGCGTTGACCTCGGAGATCGTGCCGTCGAAGTCCGCAAGCGGACCATGCGTGACCTTGACTACCATGCCCTCGGCGAAGTCGGTGAGCGTCTTGGGCTTGGCCGAAGCGCTGACCCTGCCCTGGATGCGCTCGAACTCCTTGCGGTTGAGCGGCACCGGCTTGCCCTGGCTGCCGACGAAGCCGGTCACGCCGGGGGTGTTGCGCACCACGTACCAGGAGTCGTCATCGAGCTCCATCTGCACGAGGATGTAGCCGGGGAAGACCTTCTTCTCCTGCGTGACCTTGCGGCCACCGGTCTTGAGGTCCGTCACGGTCTCTTTCGGGATGAACACGTCGAAGATCTTGTCCTGCATGACCATCGACTCGATGCGATGGAGCAGGTTGGTCTTCACCTTGTTCTCGTACCCCGAGTACGTGTGGATGACGTACCACTTCTTGGCCATGCGTTACCTGCCGATCTGGGCGAGAAGGTCGATGAACAGCCACGACGACAGGTTGTCCACGATGAACGTGAATGCCACGAAGAACAGCAGCGTCACAACGACGACGAAGCTGGAGTTGATGACCTCGGAACGACCGGGCCACACCACTCGCTTGAGCTCCGTGCTGACGTCTTTGAAGTACTTGCGAACGCGAGCGAACACGTTCGGCTTCGCGGCCTTGCCTGCCTGGGCCATCCGTTCACCTATTCTCGTTGGCCACGCACCTGCGTGGCAACTGCTATCCGACGCGCCGCTGTCGCGGCCGATCATACGTGGCAGGGCAGGAGGGATTCGAACCCCCAGCATCCGGTTTTGGAGACCGGCGCTCTACCGTTAGAGCTACTGCCCTAGGTATCTCCCGAAAATGGGAGGCTTAGCGTGTTTCCTTGTGAAGCGTGTGAGTGCGACACCACTTGCAGTACTTCTTGTACTCGATGCGCTCAGGGTTGTTCTGCTTGTTCTTCGTGGTGGTGTAGTTGCGGCGCTTGCACTCGGTGCACGCCAGCGTGACCAGCGTTCTCATGCGTCCTCCTAGCGGTTCCAGCACAGCAGGGCATACGGGGCCCTTAGGCTGGCCGCACGGTAGCGTAATCTAACACCCGCCCTTGAGCACTGTCAAACCACGACAGGCCGTCCAAGCGGCGAAAACGGGGCCCAGCCGGATAAGCCGGGCCCCGTGGGTTCCAAGCCGATTGAAGCTACTTAAGGATCTTCGTGACACGACCCGAGCCGACGGTACGGCCGCCTTCGCGGATAGCGAAGCGCAGGCCTTCCTCCATGGCGATCGGGTTGATGAGCTCGCCGCGGACCTCGACGTTGTCGCCGGGCATGACCATCTCGGTGCCTTCGGGCAGGTGCGCCACGCCGGTCA
>JBASNZ010000018.1:0-63348 GCA_049657775.1 Coriobacteriia bacterium
GGTTGAGGCGCCATGGGAATCACCACGGGGGCCTGAAGCAGCTCGTCGTCTTCGAGGGTCTCATCGTCGGCGTCGCTTATGAAGTAGTCGCCGATTCCCCTATCGACCATCCCCCGTCACCTCCATCTTTCTCAGGAACCGATAACGACACCTGCCCGGAACGCGCGCCAGTGGCGCCCGTCACCGGGCGAGCGCTCTCAGTTTCGCACGACCGGGATGCCTACACAACCAAGATAGGCGTCCCATCACACCACCACTCGAAGTACCTCTTCGATGGAGGTCAATCCCATGAGGACCTTGTTGAAGCCGTCGTCGCGAAGCGTTCTCATGCCCTCCGCGATCGCCAGGCGTTTGATCTCGTCGCCAGACGCGTGATCGACACATGCGCGTTCGATCGTTTCGGTGACCGTGAGGACCTCGTGTATGCCCATGCGGCCCTTGTAGCCGATGTTGTTGCACTTGTTGCAGCCAACCGCCCGGTACAGCGTGGGAACCTTGCCCGGCTCGAACGGGAACCCGGCACGCTCAAGTGCCGCCGGGTCAGGCGTGTACGGCTCCTTGCATTCCTTGCAGAGCCGCCGGGCGAGCCGCTGGGCGAGAACGCAGTTGATGGCGGACGCCGATAGGAACGGCTCGATCCCCATTTCGGTAAGGCGTGTGAGCGCTGAGGGCGCATCGTTGGTGTGAAGCGTCGAGAGCACGAGGTGACCGGTGAGCGCTGCCTCGATCGCGATAGTCGCGGTCTCTTTGTCTCGGATCTCGCCGATCATGACCACGTCGGGGTCCTGACGCAGGATCGACCGCAACGCGGCGGCAAAGGTGAGTCCCGCTTTCTCGTGCACCTGCACCTGGGAGAGCCCCTCAAGACGGTACTCCACCGGATCCTCGACGGTGATGAGGTTGACGGTGGGCTTGGTCGTCTTGTTGATGGCCGCATACAGCGTCGTTGATTTGCCTGAGCCGGTGGGACCCGTGACGAGAATGGCGCCGTACGGCTTGTCGAGCGCCTCGAGGAGCGCCGTCATGGGCTGCTCGAGGAAGCCGAGATCCTCGAGGCCAAGCATGATGGCGTCCTTGCGGAGAAGTCGGAGAACGGACATCTCGCCGTTGACCGCCGGGAGGACAGCCACGCGGAAGTCGACCGACTTGCCGTCGAGCACCACGCCGAAACGGCCGTCCTGCGGGACGCGCTTCTCGGCGATGTCCATGCCGGAGGTGATCTTGAGCCTGCTGAGCAGCTGTCGGTGGAGCCTCTTGGGACTGCGCATGACCTCCTGGCACACACCGTCGATGCGATAGCGGACGCGGAGTTCGTTCTCCTGGGGCTCGATGTAGATGTCGCCCGCGCCCTGCCGGATGGCCTCCGTGATGATGAGGTTCATGAGCTTGGCCACCGGTGCTTCCTCATCGGCGGCCGCGGCCTCCTCGTCCCGGTCCACCTCTCCACTGAGGTCCTCGATATCGCCGACCATCTGATCGACGTCTTGGTGCATGTTTGCGAACTTGTCGATCGCGGAGTTGACATCGCTCTCGGCGGCCACGACCGGCCTGATCTCGTAGCCGGTCACGATCCGAAGATCGTCGATGGCGAAGATGTTCGCCGGATCCGCCATCGCGACCATGAGCTCGTCGTCCTGGATCTTGATCGGTAGGACTCCGTGGCGCCGGGCAAGGTCCGCACTGAGCATCATGGCCGCGTTGGGATCGATCTCGTAACCCGCCAGGTCGACAAAGGCCAGGCCCATGCTGTCGGCAACCGTTTGCGCGATCTTCTGCTCGGAGGCGATCTTCTGATCGACGAGGACCGCCGTGAGCGAGCGCCCGTCGGCGGTCTCCGTCAACGCGGCATCGAGCTGCTCGACCGTGACGAGACCGGCCTGCACCAGCACCCTACCCAACCGCTTGCCAGAGGCGGCGCTCACTCCGCGCCCCCCTGTGTAGCCAGCAGCGAGAAGGCGCCCTCAGCGGCGGCGCGCATGGCATCCCTGGGAGCCGTCACCTGTGCGCTGTCGCTCCAGATGTCGATCGAAAGCGCGCCCTGGGCGACGAGCATCGGAAGTCCGCCGAGGGTCTTCGCACCGGCGGTCGCCGCACCGCGGAGCAACGCCGTCGTCTGTTGTTGATAGATCATGTCGCACACGACCTGCGAGGGTCCGAACCATGACTCGGGCACCGGGCTCGGGTCGTCGGCCTTGAGGCCGACGGGGGTTGCGTTTATGACCAGATCGGCTCCGGAGATCGCATCCTCGGCACCGGCATCCAACAGCAATGACTCCGAAGAGGTGGTGCGCATGTATCCGCTGAGCCGGTCGAGAAGCCCCTCGGACCGCATGGGGTCACGGTTGACGATGCTTATATGAGCCGCTTTGGCCAACACAAGCGCCACTACCGCTGCTCCGGCGGCACCACCGGCGCCGATGAGCGCTATCCGCTTGCCCTCGGGCACGAACCCGACTTCGCTCTCGAGCGCTTCGATCAGGCCGCGGCCATCGGTGTTGTAACCGATGAGGCGACCGTCGACGCAGTGGACCGTGTTCACCGCGCCCGCCATCTGCGCGAACATCGCGACCTCGTCGCACAGGTCAAGCATCGCCTGCTTGTGGGGCATCGTGACGTTGAACCCCACGAACGGCAGCGATCTGGCGGCATCCGTGAAACGGAGGAGGCCGGTTTGCTCATGGAGCGGAAGCGGCAGATAGACCCAGTTGAGCCCCAGCGCTTCGTACGCGGCGTTGTGCATGGCCGGTGAGAGCGATCTGTCCACCGGCCAACCGACAATGCCCGCCAGGCGGGTGCGCCCGTCGATGATCACGACAGCGTCGAACCTCCGGTCGTGGGAGAGGGTTCTCTTCCCTGCATTATGAGCGACTCGAGCCGCCGTAGCACTAGGGTGTGTGGAAGGTCGGCGGTAGAAAGCGGTCGGACGAGGATGGTCTTGGAACCGATGAGATTACCGCCAAGCACGTCCGTGAAGATCTGGTCGCCCACGACCGCGCACTCTCGACTCTTGAGGCCGAGCACGCGGAGCGCTCTCCAGAACGCGAAGGGTAACGGCTTGATGGCCTTGGCCACCAGGGGAAACCCGAGATCGGCCGCGACCTTGTGCACCCGCTCGTGCCAGTTGTTGGACACAAGGCACACCCCGATCCCCCGGGTATGCAGCATATCCGTCCATGTCCGCAGGGCTGGCGGCATCTCGTTGGTGTCTCGCGGAAGGAGCGTATTGTCCAGGTCGATGATCAGACCCTTCACGCCCGCCGATGCGAGGCGATCCAGGTCGATCCGTGTGACACCGGTGAGGTACTCATCGGGCCGGAGCAGCACCCTATCACTCCCCTTGCAGCAAAAGACCCGGAAGCTCCTGATCGCGCGCGTCGATGAGCGCACCGACGCGACCCATCTCGGTCTCGGCATACCTGGCGCGGTCTGTGAGCCCGACCGCTTCGAACGCGTCGCGGGCGATCGCGTAGCCCTCGTACTGCTCCTCGAGCGAACGCCACTGGATAGTGGGGCCGAATGCCCTCTCCGCAAGCTTCGCGGGCGTTTGAGTCTCGGCCTTGTAGAGGTACAACATCTGCGCGTACGACATCATCATCAGACCCGATTCGGGGTTGTTGTCGAGGCCCTGTTTCGCCAGGGCAAGCCCCTCGTCGATCCGACCGTTGCGGGCGATGATCCACGACCCCACATAGTACGGATCGAGCAGGCTGGGATCGAGCGCGATGACCATGTGAACGGTAGGAAGCATGTAGTGTTGGTCTTTGAGTGGCGTGCCTTCGTAGTAGCCGTGCATGATCGGTTCGAGGCGGTTCCACAGCACGGCGGCACCGAATGTACGCAGACCGCTCAGGTACGAGAAGCCCGCCTCTCCAACGGTCGAAACTGTCGATGCCCGGTCGGCTGATGGGATGATGCCGTCCGAGGCGACCTGACCAGCAAGCGTCATGGCAAGAAACGCCGCGCACAGCGCGACGATCAGCAGTCGATCGTGACGGACCGTGCGCTCCATCAGACGTCCCTCCTGCCGAACATGACCGACCCAAGCGTAAGCAACAACCCGACAAACCCCGCGAACACGACCACCATGCTCAGCACGTAGGTGGCCGGCACACCGGTTCCGTGCGTGACCGGTGCGACGATGTTGAATGCGTCGAGTGAAGGATAGAAGGCGCGCAGCGACAGGGCCCCTTCTTGCCCCAGGAGGGTCGCGCGCGAATGGCCAAGGAACACGAACGCACTTGCGGCGACGACTGTGGTCACGGGCGACACGATCGTGGAGACAGCATGCGCGAATGCGGCGACCACGCCCATCTCCAGCCAGATCGCTACCGCCCCGAGCCACAGGAGCCACATCGGCTGACCGTAGGTGATGAGAGCGACGACCTGATCGACCACCGTGAAGGCCGCGATCAGCACGCCCGCCATAGCGAATGTGCCAAGCCAGGTTCCGAGCAAGTACTCCCACCGTGCGACCGGGCGGGCGAGCACGCTGTACACCGTGCGGTGCTCGACTTCTGAAGGAACGCGGGTGACGGCAAGCACTACCACGACAACGAGCGCCGTGGCGTACGTGACCGCGAGCGCGATCTCGCCGTACACCGCCTCGGCGACGCCGAACCCGTAGTCCGGCAACGCCGGGATGAGCGCGACCATGATCGCCGCGAACATGAGGACAACGAGCAGGACGCGACGGCGGATGCTGTCGAGGAACACCGCGCGGGCGATCGTGAGTACCCGGCTCATCGCGCCACCTCCGTCACAGGACGCGCGAGCAACTCGGTGAAGTAGTCCTCGAGCGACTCGCGTTTTGGCTGGACGGCTACGACCACGCCACCGGCGTCATCGATCGAGTCGACCACTCTCCTGACGACGGTATCGGGCACCGAGAACACCCACACGCTTCCCGAGACAGCAACCTCTCCGGCGACGGCGGTCACCGCATCCGGCAGGATGTCGAGCCCCCTCACCCGGATCGATGTCTGACCCGCCACGTTGAGCAGGTCGTCGATGTGTCCCTCTGAGGCGACCCGCCCTCGATCGAGGATCGTCACGCGGTCGCAGACCGCCTCGACCTCGGAGAGTTGGTGCGAGCTGAGAAGCACGGTCGTCCCCGAGGCGCGAAGTCCGAGCATGAGGTTGCGGATGTCGCGCTGGCCGACCGGATCGAGACCGGACGCGGGCTCATCGAGAACCACGACCTCGGGCGAGCCGAGGAGCGCCTGTGCGATGCCGAGACGCTGCAGCATGCCCCTGGAGAACTTGGCGAGCTCTACCTTGGCCGCATCAGCCAGACCAACGCGACCGAGTAGCTCCATCGCCGATGCCTTGGCGGTGTCGCGGGGCACGCCCGCGAGCGCTCCGTAGAAGCGGAGCGCCTGAAGGCCCGTAAGATGCACGGGGAAGTACGGCTGCTCGGGAAGGAAGCCGAGATGGATCCGCCCCTTGGGCGCGGTGGAGTCGGCGCCAAGCACTGTGAACTCGCCCGACGTAGGCCGGACCAGCCCGAGGAGCATCTTGAGCGTGGTGGTCTTGCCGGCACCGTTCGGTCCCAGCAGGCCGTGGATGGTGCCCTTCATCACGGTCAGCGACACGTCGTCGACCGCGGTCTTCGGAGGCTTACCGAGCGCCTTGAAGACCTTGCGAGCGCCAGCGACGCTGATCGCCTGCTCAACCTCATCCGTCATGGGCTACGGCACCACCTCTCGGGACTTCTCCTTGGCCTTGAGAAACTCCTCGTGCGTCACAGTGAACGTGTGCGAACCGTCCTTCCCGGTGAGCACGTAGTACAGATACTCCGTATCGGCCGGATGCGCCGCCGCCTGTAGTGACGAAAGCCCCGGGTTGGAGATGGGACCCTGCGGCAACCCCGCGTACATGTACGTATTGTACGGGCTGTCTATCTTGAGATGTCGGTTGAGCAACCGGGGTCGCGTGCCTGGCACGATGTACTCGATCGTGGCATCGATCTCGAGCTTCATCTTCTTGCGCAACCGATTGTAGATGACCGAGGAGACCAGCGGTCGCTCCTTAGCGATACGCGCCTCGCGCTCGATCATGGATGCGACGATGACGACATCATGGGGCGTGAGCCCCTCGCCGGCCGCGTACGTCATGTCGACGCCGGCGATCTCCTTGGCGAACTGGCCGAGCATCATCTCGATGACCTCGGTCGCCGAGGAACCTTCGACGATCCGGTACGTCTTGGGAAACAGATATCCCTCGAGCGAGCCGTTCTCGATGCCGGACAGATACGGCCATTCGGTCGCAAATCGGGCTGCCCCGGTGGTCGCAAGCTCGTTGAACTCGGCTGCCGGGATGCCGACCCCGGCCTCGAGTCGCTCGGCGATCTGCTCGATCGTGAATCCCTCGGGGATCGTGATGCTGACGTATGCGACCGGGGGACCCGCGAGCAGCCTGTCCACGACCTCACGGTGATCCATGCGGGTCGTCAGGTCGTAGATGCCGGGCTTGAGCTGGCCGTCGATCTCCTCGACGCGAGCACGCAGTCTGAACATGGATGCGTTGTCGATGACGCCCGCGCCGGCGAGGATGTCGGCGATCGCCCGGGTGTCCGAGCCCTGCGGAATCTCCAGTTGCACCGGCAAACCGGCCACCACGTCGATCTGGGGGCGGAGGAGTAGCATGTACGCGCCGTACGACGGGACGCCGACGGCGAGCAGGATCCCGACGATCACGACCACCGTGGCAAGCATGCGACGACGATCGCGGCTCTCGCCGGGAGTTGGCCGCCCGACCTCGGGCGGCGTGCCTTCGGACTCTGTGCGCAGGGATGAAGGTACGCTACCGCGGCGCAGCGCCGCCTTGGGCACCCGCCTGCTGGGCTGGCTGTTACCCTTCCCGGTCATCGTGACCGCTCCCTCGCTGAAGGTCTAGATGTGTCTGAAGGATGAGTGCAGCGGCCACCATGTCCAGCTGCCCCCGCTGCTTGCGCGCGGATACGCCCGCTGCGTGCATCGAGCGCGCCGCCTCCGCCGAAGACAGGCGTTCGTCCACGTAGGTGATCGGCAGGCCGAGCACGGTCGCCCACGCGTCCGCGACAGACCTGACGGTTGCCGCTTGCGCGCCCTCTTCGCCGTTCATCCCCACCGGCAGGCCGACGACAAGTCCCGCGACCTCGTAGTCTTCCACGAGCAGTCTAAGAGGCCGGATGTCGCGTGCCAGCTGCCGGCCGTCGAGAACCGCAACCGGCGATGCCACCGTACCGTCGGGGTCTGACACGGCCACGCCGACTCGCGCCTCCCCGATATCGAGACCGAGGAGTCTCACAGCTACTCCACGCCGAGGATCCGGCGCGCCTCGGCCAACGCCGCGTCGATGCCGGCAGGGTTCTTCCCGCCTGCCTGGGCCATCGCCGGCTTTCCGCCGCCACCACCACCGACGAGCGGTGCCATCGCCCGGATGAGCGCGCCGGCGTCGAATCCGGCGGCGACCGCGGCATCCGATCCCGAGGCCAGCAAGAGAACCCGATCGCCAACCTGGCTCGCCAACACAACGCCGCCTTTGGGCTGCCGCTCGCGCAATGCGTCGGCGGCAACGCGAAGGTCTTCGGTGTCCAAGCCATCACGACGCGATACGATCACGTCGTACCCGTCGGGCGTCTCGGTGAACAGCGCATCGCCATCGGCGCTCCCGAAAGAGCGCTTCTTCGCAGCCGCTAGAGCGGACTCGCTCTCCTTCAACCGGCGCTGTAGCCCGCCTATCTTGGCCGGCAGCTCCACCGCACGAGCCTTGAGCATGCCATCAAGCTCGCCTAAGACGGCCTCCTCGGTGTACACGTACTCAAGCGCATCGAAGCTGGTGACGGCCTCGATGCGGCGAAGACTCGCACCAACGCTTCCCTCGGACACGATCTTGAGGAAACCGATCTCGCTCGAGCGGCCCACGTGCGTGCCGCCACAGAGTTCCTTGCTGAAGTTGCCCACCTCGAGCACGCGAACGACGTCACCGTACTTCTCGCCGAAGAGCGCGGTCACGCCCATCTCGCGGGCGGTGGCAAGCGACGTCTCGTAGTTGCGAACGGGATGGTTCTCCATGATCTTCGTGTTGGCGAGACGCTCGATCTTGAGCAGCTGATCCGCGCCCGGCGCCTCGAAGTGCGTGAAGTCGAACCGCAGTCGTTCCGGAGCCACGTACGAGCCGGACTGATGAACGTGTTCGCCCAGAACCTTCCGAAGCGCCCAGTGAAGCACGTGCGTGGCGGTGTGATTGCGGCGGATCCGCTCGCGCCGATGGACGTCGATGGCGGCGTGAGCGGCGTCGCCCGTGGCGATCGAGCCCGACTCGAGCACGCCGACGTGCGAGATGAGTCCCGGCATGGGGATGCGGGTGTCTCGGACAACGAAGCGGGCATCGCCAGCGGTGATGGTTCCGGTATCGCCGACCTGACCACCCTGCTCGCCGTAGAACGGCGTCGACGCAAGTACGATCTCGGCCTCGGCGCCCGCATCGATCCGGTCGACCGCTTCGCCTCCAGCGATGATTCCGGCAACCGTGGTGTCGGTCTCATCACTGCGGTACCCGAGGAACTCGACCTGTCCGACGGATGCGGCGACCGCCGCAAACGCATTCCCGAAGGCCGTCCACGAATCGTCTTTGACGGCGGCTCGTGCGCGCTCGCGCTGCGCGCTCATCTCTGACGAGAACGTGTCGTGGTCTACCTCGAGCCCGGCCTCGGCGGCGATCTCAGCTGTTAGTTCAAGCGGGAAACCGTACGTGTCGTGGAGCGTGAACGCCATGACGCCGTCGAGGATCGCAGAGCCGGAGGCTTTGGTCTTGTCGATCGCGTCCTGGAGGAAGACAAGGCCCTGACGCAGCGTGGCGCCGAACCGCTCCTCTTCGCTCTCGACGATGCGGCGCACGAGGTCGTGCCGCTCGACGATCTCGGGATATGCGTCGCCCATGAGCGAGACGACTTCGTCGATGAGACGCGTGAGGAATGGCTTCTCGAGACCGAGGAGCCTGCCGTGACGCACTGCCCTGCGCAAGACCCGGCGCAGCACGTATCCGCGACCCTCGTTGGACGGCAGTACCCCGTCGGCGATGAGGAACGTCACTGCCCGCGCATGGTCGGTGATGATACGGAGGGAGGTATCGCTCTTCTCGGCCGCTCCGTACCGCGTGCCGGTGATCTCCTCGGCGAGCGCCATGATGTGGCGCAGGATGTCGGTCTCGAAGTTGGAGTGCACGCCCTGCATGATGGTCGCCACACGCTCAAGACCCATACCGGTGTCGATGTTCTGCTTGGGAAGCGGCGTGAGGGTGCCCGCCTCGTCCCGGTCGTACTGCATGAACACCAGGTTCCAGTACTCGAGGAAGCGGTCACAGTCGCAGCCTGGTGCACAGTCGGCCGAACCGCACCCGACCTCGGGACCCTGGTCGTAGTAGAGCTCGGAGCACGGGCCGCACGGACCGGTGGGACCCGCCGACCAGAAGTTGTCCTTGGCGCCCATACGCACGATGCGGTCGACGGACACGCCGACCTCGTCGCGCCAGATCGCCTCGGCCTCGTCGTCGTCCTCGTAGATCGAGAACCAGAGGCGGTCGGGATCGAGCTTGAGCACGCGCGTGGAGTATTCGTACGCCCAGGCGCACGCCTCACTCTTGAAGTAATCGCCGAAGCTGAAGTTGCCGAGCATCTCGAAGAAGCTGTGATGCCGCCCCGTGGTGCCGATGATGTCGATGTCGGTGGTGCGTGCGCACTTCTGACACGTCGTCGCGCGCGTGAAGCCCAGGTCGCGCAGTCCGAGGAACACCGGCTTGAACTGCACCATGCCGGCCGAGGTCAGCAGCAGCGAGGGGTCATCGGGAATGAGCGAGGAGGACGGCAGGCGCCTACATCCTTTGCTCTCGAAGAACGACAGGAAGCTCTCGCGGATCTCGGAAGACTTCAACTACTTCTCCTCGGTCTCGTTCTCATCGGAAGTCGCGGCGTCATCGGCGTCATCGGCGTCGAGCGCATCGCCGCGCTTCTCGCGGAAGAACACGCCCTCTTCGGTCGTTAGCTTGGAGTCGGTCCACTTCTCAAAGTAGTAGACGAACAGACCCTTGCCGATCGCCGCCACAGGTATCGCAAGGAGCAAGCCGACAAACCCGGCGAGCGTACTGCCGGCGAGCAGCGAGAATATCACGAGCAGCGGATGAAGGTCGACCTGCTCGGACATGACGCGCGGGGTGATGAAGATGTCCGTTATCTGTTGTGCTGCGACGATCGTCAACACGGCCAACAGCGCAAGCCACGGGCTTACGAATACGGCAACGATGGCGGCCACGACCTCGGCGATGACGGGCCCGAACCACGGGACGATGTTGAGCACGCCGGTCATGAGTCCGAGCACGAGAGCATACGGGACGCCGAGGATGGAAAAGACGATCGTGACGATGGTGGCCGTGGCAGCCGAGACGATGGCCTGGCCGCGCAGATAGCCGCCAAGGACGTTGGATACCTTGGCTGCGACGACCGAGGCCTCGTCGCGCCTGCGCGGTCCTGCCAGGAGTACGACTTCGCGCTTGATGGCGTCGAGGTCCTTGAGGAACCAGAACGCCACCACGAGAGCGAGGAAACCGTTGAACAGGAACGAGACCGCGCCGCCGCCGACCGAGAATACCTGCTTGGCCAGCGCGCTCGACCACGTCACGACCTGGGTGGAGATGCCGTCTCGGATAGTGAGGATGGCGTCATCGACCCAGCCGGGGAGTTGGATCGCGTTGTACTGCTGCTGCAGGTCCTGCCAGAGCGAATACGCGCGGTCGTAGTACCCGGGAAAGGCTTGAACGAATTGGCTGATCTGGTCACCGAGAGGCGGGAGGATGAAGAGTCCCGCGATCGTCATGACCCCTAACGCGACGAGATAGCAGATCGCAACGGCGAGTCCGCGCTTGACGCCGTGCTGCTCCAGTTTGGCCACCGGAGTCCTGAACAGGTACACGATGGCCACGGCGAACGCGAACGGCACCAGCGCGGGCGCTACCTTGAGCAGGGCAAAGAAAGCGGCGACCACCAGGATGAGAACGCCGATGAGCGCCCAAACGGTGATGGCGGCCCGGCGCCACTTCGACTCTCTGGCAAGCCCCTCCGGCACGGTCTATACCTCCTCGGACACGAGGTTCTCACGGAGAACCCGCAAGGTCCTGCGCAGCAGACGGGACACCTGCATCTGTGAGATGTCCAGCTGCTTGGCGATCTCGGTCTGCGTCAGGCCCTGGAAGAAGCGCAGGTAGAGTACCCGCTGCTCCTGCGGCGTCAGCAGCTGAAGGGCCCTGGCGAGCGTTGCGCGGTCGTCCACCACCGCCATCAGCTGATCGTCCTTGCCGATGTACTCGAGGATGGAGAACGTCTCATTGCCGTCGCCTCCCCGGTCGCCCTCGAGCGATACGAAGTTGTACGCCTCGCTCGTCTCCATCGCCTCAAGGACTTCCTCAGACGTCACGCCAAGGTACTCGGCGATCTCAAGGATCGACGGCGACCGCTGCAGCCGCTGCGTCAGCGCGTCGACCGCCTGGTTGACCCGAAAGGACAACTCCTGCAGCCGACGCGGGACCTTGATGGCCCATCCCTTATCCCGGAAATAGCGCTTGAGCTCGCCGATGATGGTCGGCGTGGCGTACGTCGTGAACTCGACGTCACGACTTGTGTCGAATCGGTCGATGGCTTTGATGAGACCGATCGTGCCGACCTGTACGAGGTCGTCGATGGGCTCGCCCCGGTTGCGGAAACGGCTCGCGAGGTACTTGACCAGGTTGAGATACATGGTGATGAGTTCGTCGCGTGATTCCTCGTCCTGGAACTCCCTGTAATGCTTGAAGAGCTCACGCGTGTGGGCCTTGTCCCAGACGAGCCGACGACCCGGCTTCTTGACTGCTCTCGCCACGGCTACTCCCCGGCGAACGTGGCGCGCTTGACCAGACTGAGCGTGCACGTGCCGGACTCGCGATGGATATGGAACGTGTCGCAGACAGACTCCAGGATGAACGCGGCATACCGGTCCTGGGCTTCGCCATCAGCGTCGTGCTCCTCCGACGACACGGGTAGAGGGCCGACGTTGATGGTCAGCGAGTCGGGCTCGACAGTGAAGGTGAACGATACGACGCCGTCGTCCGCGAGGCGGGCTGACGCATACACGAAAGCCTCCTCGGCGGCCATGCGAACGTCGTCGACATCGTCGTACGACATGCCGAGCCGGCTGGCCAGCTCCGCGGCCGTCATGCGGGCGGTCTTTGCGTACTCACCTCGGGCGGGTACTGTCAGCGACACGCGATCTGTTGCCATCATTCCTCCGTAGTGCCTGTGTGGCGGATGCTTCCTACCGGCGAGCGCGTGCTACCGCGCGGGCGATACGGCTACCGATGCCGGCGAGCACACCGACAGGGGCTCTGATCATGTCCGTGGCTGACGTCACGGCGCCCGAGACCGACTCCACGTCGGTCACGATGCCATCGATACGGAGGAGTTCCGCGTTGAGGGCGTCGGCGGTCACCTCAGCCTTGTCCAGCAGCGGCACGAGCCTGTCGCGCAGCTCGGCCATCGTCGCTTGCGTCTGCCGGAGTGTCTTCACGAGAACGATCAACCCGTAGATACCGAGCGACAGAAGTACGATCGCCAGGATGCTGAGTACCACGCCGAGAACGGAACCTGTGTCCATGATGGCCCTTCGCCAGACGCACAACGTACCGCATCAGTGTAGCAAAGCGAGCACCCAGCCGTTGGGCTCGCGCCCACAGGCGTCACTCGTCGCCGGATGCGTCCCCTGGCCAGTAGAATCGGCGCCCGGCAAGCCCGTCCGGCAGGTACTGTTGCGCAACCGTCGATCCCGGATAGTCATGCGGGTACCTGTACGCCGGGTACTCCTCGGCGCCCGGTCTCCGGCGATCACGCAGATGATCGGGGACCGGTCGCGACGGACCTGAGCGAACCTCTTCGAGCGCCTCGTCGATGGCCATGTAGCAGGCGTTGGACTTGGGAGCGAGGGCCAGGTAGATCGCGGCATGTGCCAGGTTGATGCGACATTCGGGCCAGCCGATGAACTCGGCGGCCTTCACGGCGGCCTGCGCCACGAGAATCGCGTTCGGGTCGGCCATCCCGATGTCTTCCGAGGCGAGGATGAACATGCGTCGGGCGATGAACTTGGGGTCCTCTCCCCCGTGCACCATCCGCGCGAGCCAGTAGACCGCCGCATCCGGATCGCTGCCGCGCATCGATTTGATGAACGCCGATATGACATCGTAGTGCGAGTCTCCGGCCTTGTCGTACGTGAGCTGACGCGTCTGTGTCGCCTCGGCGACCTGGGCGACATCGACGGTGACGACGCCGTCGGCGCCGGCGACGCCGATGCTCGCGGCGAGTTCGAGCGCGGTGAGCGCCGCGCGAGCGTCGCCACCGGCGGTCATGACGATGTGGTCTTCGGCCGCCGGCGTAAGGGAAACCGAGCCGCCGAATCCGCGCTCCTCGTCCGCGATCGCCGACTGGACGATCTGGCGGATGTCGGTGTCGTCGAGCGGCTTCATCACGACAACCCGCGAGCGACTGATCAGCGGCGCGTTGACCTCGAAGAATGGATTCTCCGTGGTGGCGCCGATGAGGACGATGAGGCGGTCCTCGACTGCGTGGAGCAGCGCGTCTTGCTGCGACTTGCTGAACCGGTGGATCTCATCGATGAAGACGATGGTTCGCTGGCCCGAGAACCCCAGGCGATCCCGGGCGCCTTCGATCGCGGCGCGAACCTCCTTGACACCGGCGCTCACCGCTGAGAGTTCGGCGAAATACGAGCTGGTCACGCCAGCGATGATGCGCGCGAGGCTCGTCTTCCCGCACCCCGCCGGACCGTACAGGATGAGCGAGGTGAGGGTATCGGACTCGATCGCCGTGCGGAGCACGGTCCCTGGTCCGACGATGTCTTGCTGCCCCACGAACTCGTCGAGAGCCCTGGGGCGCATCCTAGCAGCAAGCGGGGCGCCCGCTTCAAGCGAACGCCCTGCCGATTCCGAGAAGAGGTCAGCCATCGAGGCTACTCTGTGGCGCGTAGGACCTCGCGGTCGATGAGGTCCCGGTCGACGAACCCGAGCCACCGCCACGTGATGAAGCCGTTGCCGTCCACGATGACGATGTACGGGGTCCCCTTGATGCCGAGGTCGTTAGCCAGCGATACGGATGCCTTTGCGGCGTCGCTCGGAACGGCGCCGGCCTTGGCGGTGACGTCGAATGCAACGAGATCGATGAGCCCGCGGTACTCGGCGAGCACGGCGTCGATCTCCGCGCGCTCCGTCTTGGTCTCGAGCTCTTGCGTGTCATAGAAGAACATGAGCATCGGACGGCCCGCATCCAGCTTCTTCTGGACCGCCTCGGGCAACGGCGTGGACAGCGTCGACGGGAACGCGGGCGTGATAGTGGCCGACGATTCGGTAGGCGACCGGTCCGTAAGCACGGTCGCCGCAGCCGCGGGTGCAGCGGCGGGAACAGGCTCCGGAGTCGTGGTGGTCGCGGCAGGTTCTTCTCCGCCGCCACAACCTGCGAGCGCGAACGCCAAACATGCTACGACGAGTGCTACGACCAACTTGCGCATCTGTTTCCTCCACTCACAGGCGACAAGAACCCCGCCTCGCGCGCTTCGGCAGGTGAACCTGCCTCAGCAGGTGGGTGCCCGCATCCCGGTTTCGCGCTTCCCCGCCTTAGCGAGGATCCCACTAGACCGAGAAATGTAAGGCTCCCGGATAAGAAGTGTTGGTTCGACCGTTAGTGGCCGAAGCCGCGCAAGGCGAAGCCACGAGTATCGTAGCATTCGGCGTCGGCGTCGGCTACACGGTGCACATCCCGTGTGGCTGGCTCAGTCGGTCTTCTCGACGGATGCCAGCGCATCGACGGCCCGCCGGGTAAGCGTGACGTGCGCCCAGATGAACGCGATCCCCAGAGCGATGCCCCCCACACAGATCGCGACCGCAACGAATGGCTCGCCGATCCGACCGGCTGCGGTTGTGGCCGTGAGCCCCAGAACCGTGAGTACACCTATCACGCGAGTCCACTTGACGTGGCCCTCGGCTGTGACGTTCCACTCGTACTTGGCGCCCACGGCAAGGAGCGCGATCGACGAGGCGATGACGATTCCGAGCGCGATGAGTGTTGTGAGCGGTGGAAGCACCATTGGCGCAGTACCCGATCAGTCGACGCGCAGGTGCGCGTCGCGGAGTTGCCGGGCGCTGACCTTCTCGGGCGCACCGGTAAGCGGACACGATCCCGACGATGTCTTGGGGAATGCGATGACGTCTCGGATCGAGTGCTTGCCGGCGAGGAGCATGATCAGCCTGTCCAGACCGAGGGCGATACCACCATGCGGCGGCGCGCCGAGAGAAAGGGCCTCCAGCAGGAAGCCGAACTGCTCGGCAGCCGCCTCCTCGGAGTGTCCGAGGATACCGAGCACGCGGGTCTGCAGGGCGGCATCGTGGATGCGGAGCGTTCCACCACCGATCTCGAGCCCGTTCATGACCAGGTCGTACGAGTATGAGAGCACGGCGCCGGGATCGGACTCCAGCAGCTCGAGGTGCTCGTCGAACGGACGCGTGAACGGGTGGTGGTTGGCGCTCCAGCTCTGCTCCTCGGCATCCCACTTGAACAGCGGGAAGTCGACGACCCACAGCGTAGCAAAACCTTCACGCGGGATCTGGAGCTCATCGGCCATCTTGAGGCGCAGAATGCCGAGTACCTCGTTGGCCACGTCACGCGCGTCGGCGATCATCAGCACGAGGTCGCCTGGCTCGACAGCGAAGGTCTCGCGCAGGGCGGCCATCTCGCCGTCGGTGAAGAACTTGGCGATGGGCGAACGGACCTCGCCATCGGTCGGGAACGCGACCCAGGCGAGTCCCCTGGCGCCCGCGTCGAGCGCAACCTGGTTGAGGCCGTCTATGCGGCTGCGGCTCCAATCACCCGCGCCCCTGGCGTTGATGCCCTTGATGACGCCGCCGGAGGAAAGCGCACCCGCGAAGACCTTGAACTCCGACGCCGCGAACACCTGCGACGCGTCCGCCAGCTCAATCCCGAAACGAACATCGGGGCGATCGGAGCCGTAGCGGTCCATGGCGTCGGCGTACGTGAGCCGTGGCAGCGGCGCCACGAGGTCGACTCCCGCCTCTCGAAGGACTTCGTGCATGACCTCTTCCATCATGGTGAGGATGTCCTCCTGGGTGAGGAAGGACATCTCGATATCGATCTGCGTGAACTCGGGCTGACGATCGGCGCGCAGGTCTTCGTCGCGGAAGCAGCGCGCGATCTGGTAGTAGCGCTCGACGCCGCCGACCATGAGCAGCTGCTTGAACAGCTGTGGCGACTGCGGCAGCGCGTAGAAATCTCCCGGCGAAATGCGGCTGGGAACGATGAAGTCGCGCGCGCCCTCGGGGGTTGAGCGGCCCAGGATCGGCGTCTCGATCTCGAGGAACCCACGGTGCTCCAGCGACTTGCGGAAGCGCTGCGTGACCTTGTCCCGAAGCACGAACGAGTCGAGCACCTCGGGGCGGCGCATGTCGATGTAGCGGTACTTAAGGCGCAGTGTCTCATCGGTCTCAACGGCCGAGTCGATCTCGAACGGTGGGGTCTCGGACGTGTTGAGCACCTCGGCCGACGAGATCACAACCTCCACTTCGCCGGTGGCGAGGTTGGGGTTCACCGTGCCATCGGGGCGCGGCCGTACCGTACCGGTGAGCTTGACGACCCACTCGGGACGCACCCGCTCGGCGGTGACGAACGCCGTCCCCGAGGCCTCGGGGTCGAAGACGCACTGCACAAGCCCGCTGCGATCGCGGATATCAAGGAAGACGAGCCCGCCGTGATCGCGACGGCGGTGGACCCAACCGGCGAGGGTGACGGTCTCCCCCACGTTCTCGCGGCGAAGAGCGCCTGCGACGTGGGAGCGGATCGAGTAGCGTGCGTCGAGCATATGGAGTGCCTTCCTAACCGAGTCGGGAACGCGCGGCCTCGACGATCGCGCCGAGCGCCACGCGTGTCTCATCTTTGGTGTTCATATCCCGCAGCGTCACCTCGCCTGCGGCGATCTCGTCCGGGCCGGCGATCACGACGAACCGCGCGCCAAGGCGATCCGCCTGCTTGAATTGCGACTTCAAGCTGCGCGCCTGGTGGTCGAGCTCGGTGGCCACTCCCCCGTCGCGAAGCGACGCGGCAAGCGCGAACACGGCGCTGCGCACCGATGCGTCCACAGCCGCGACGTAGACATCGGCGCGGGCGGGCGCCGGAACGACCGCGCCAGCCGACTCGAGCGCGAGCAGCGTCCGTTCGAAGCCGAGCGCGAAGCCGAGTCCGGGCGTTGGCGGGCCGTCGTACTCCTCCATGAGGCGATCGTATCGGCCACCGCCGCCGATGGCGTTCTGCGAGCCGAGACCCTCGGTCACCTGCACCTCGAAGACCGTGCGGGTGTAGTAGTCGAGGCCGCGAACGAGACGCGGCGCCTCGACGTAGACGATGCCGAGCTCGTCGAGGTAGCCCTTGACGGCCGAGTAGTGAGCCGCGCAGTCGTCGCAGAGCGAGTCACGCAACAGCGGGGCGGCGGCCATGACCGTCACGCACCCGGGATTCTTGCAGTCGAACGTGCGAAGCGGGTTGGTGTCCGCCCGGCGGTTGCACTCCTCGCAGAGGTCCTCGCCATGCGCACGGATGAAGTCTCGCACCGTCTCGCGGTACGCAGGGCGACAGTGCTCGTCGCCCATGGAGTTGAGGAGCAGCGTCATGCGATCGGCCGGAACACCGACCGCCTCGAAGAAGCGCACCAGCATCGCGATCATCTCGGCGTCCGCGCTCGGCTCGGCAGCGCCGAGAATCTCGGCACCGATCTGCCAGAACTGCCGCATGCGGCCCTTCTGGGGACGCTCGTAGCGGAACATCGGCCCGGCGTAGTAGAGCTTGGCCGACGAGCCCTGCGGCACGAGCGTGTGCTCGAGCGCGGCGCGCACCACGCTCGCCGTGCCCTCGGGGCGCAGCGTGAGCGAGCGTCCGGAGCGGTCCTCGAAGGTGTACATCTCCTTGGAGACGATGTCGGTTGCCTCGCCGATACCGCGGGTGAAGACCTCGGTATGCTCGAAGAGCGGCGTGTAGATGGGTTCGTAGCCGTAGCGCGCGAACAGGTCCTGCGCGGTGCGCGTGAGGTACTCCCAGGCGCGTGCCACGTCGGGAAGCATGTCTGCGGTGCCTTTGGGAGCGCGTGCGTTCACGTAAAGAAGCCTTTCCGGCAGGTTTGGTGCGGCTTCCGAGTGTACCGGAACGTGGGGTGAGAGGCTATGCGGCCATTCGTCACAAGACCGTGGGATCGCCTGAGGAGCACTGTGCGGCCGTAACCCGCGCTCTGTCCGGCTCTTAGGCTCTGGGAAAGAAGGGGTTCACGCGCCGCTCGCGACCGATCGACGTGTCCGGCCCGTGACCGGGATGGACGCGGGTCTCATCCGGTAGCCCTGAGAGCCGTGCAACCGAGTCACGGATCGCCCGCGCGTCGCCGCCCAGGAAGTCGGTGCGCCCGACGCTCCCCGCAAAGAGCGTGTCGCCCGAGAACAGATGGCCATCCCCGATAAGACAGATGCAGCCCGGCGTATGACCCGGCGTATGGAGCACATTCAGTCGCAGGTCACCCGCAACGATCGTGTCCCCATCGGCGAGGGTGCCGGTCGCCGGCGGCGCCGTATCCAAGAACCCGAACACCGCTCCGCCGTTTCGCTCGGCGCTCGTGATCGAGGCCGCATCGGCCTCATGCACCAGCAGCGGCGCGGCCGTGGCCTCAACGACAGCCCTGGCGGCACCGAGGTGGTCGAAATGGCCGTGGGTGAGCACTACTGAAGCTACCGGCCTGCCCCCCACCGCCGCCAGCAGGTCGTCTGGATCGCCCGCGGGATCGATGACCACGAGCGGACCTCCCTCGTCGTCCGAAACGAGCCAGCAGTTGGTGTCGAGCATGCCCAGGATAAGTCGCTCGATCTTCACGAGCGGCCCGTACCCTTCGGTCTGGAGCCCGTTTCGGGAAGTGAGCGCCGCGCGTCGAACACGCCGTCGATCGCCTTGACCGTGGTGAGCACCTTGGCCAGCTGTTCCATGTTGCCAAGTTCGAGCAAGAAGCGCATGGTCGCGATGCCCTGGCGATCGGTAGCCACCGATGCGGACAACACGTTGACGCCGGCGTCCGCAAGCACGATCGACACATCCTGAAGCAACCGGGTGCGGTCGAGCGCCTCGATGACGATCTCCACCTGATACACGCCGCCCGAACCGGTGTCCCACTCCACCTCGATGATGCGTTCCGGCTGTCCCAGGAGTTCCTGGGAGTTGGGACAGTCCCGCCGGTGAACGGACACGCCGCGACCACGGGTCACGAATCCCACGATATCGTCACCCGGAACCGGGTTGCAGCACCTCGCGAGCCGCACCAGGAGGTCATCGATGCCGACGACCTTCACGCCGCCACCGGGCTTCTTGCGTTTGGAGCGGGGCGGGATCATCGGCTGCCCCGGGACCAACCCCCGTGGCGGCTCCTCGACCTTGGGCGGCATCACGCCCGGCTCCTTTGAGAGGTGCTTGATGAGCTTTGTGACGACCTGCTTGGGACTCTGCTTGCCGGCACCGATGGCGGCGACAAGATCGTCGCCGCTCTGAAGGTTCATCTCTTTGGCCACGGCTTCGATCGCCTTGCTCATCCCCTGCGTTCCGAGCCCCATGCCCTGCTTTCGGAGCACCTTGAGGAGCTCGTCCCGACCGGTCTGAAGGTCATCGGACCGGCTTGCCTTGGAGAAGTGCGCGCGAATCTTCGAGCGCGCCGAAGACGTCCGTACGATGTTGAGCCAGTCACGTGACGGGCTTGCGTTCTTGGACGTGAGAACTTCGACGCGGTCGCCCATCTGCAATTCGTACGAGAGCGGCACGATGCTGCCGTTGATCTTGGCGCCGACGCAGTGGTTTCCCACCTCGGTGTGGATGGCGTACGCGAAGTCGATCGGGGTCGACCCTCGACGCAGCGATATGACGTCACCCTTGGGGGTGAAGACGAAGACCTCGTCCTCGAACAAGTCGATCTTGAGGGCCTCCATGAACTCACGCGGGTCTTTGAGCTCGGTCTGCCACTCAAGCATCTGGCGGAGCCATGCCAGTCGCTCGTCAAAAGCCTCGTCCTTGCCGCCCTCTTTGTATCGCCAGTGCGCCGCGATACCGTACTCGGCGGTGCGGTGCATCTCCTCGGTGCGGATCTGGATCTCGAGCGGGCGTCCGGCGGGACCGATGACGGTGGTATGCAGCGACTGGTACATGTTGAACTTGGGCATCGCCACGTAGTCCTTGAAGCGCCCGGGCATAGGCTTCCAGATGCTGTGGACCGTACCGAGCGCGCCATACACGTCTTTGACCGACTCCACGATGACACGGAGCGCGATGAGGTCGTAGATCTCCGAGAAGTCCTTACCGCGCTGCGTCATCTTCTGATAGATGCTGTACAGATGCTTGGGGCGACCGGAGATCTCCGACTGCACGCCGATGGCCTCTAGCTCGGTCGTGAGCTGCTCGATGACCTGTTGAAGGTACGCCTCGCGGGCAGCGCGGCTCTCGGCCACCATCCGCTGGATCTGGGCGAACTTGCGCGGCTCGAGATAGTAGAAGGCCAGGTCCTCGAGTTCCCACTTGATCTGGGATATGCCGAGACGATGCGCGAGCGGCGCGTAGATCTCCATCGTCTCGATGGCCTTCTGCCGGCGCTTCTCCTCGGGCAACGCCGCGAGCGTGCGCATGTTGTGCAGCCGGTCGGCCAGCTTGATGAGGATGACCCGGATGTCCTTGGCCATCGCGATGAGCATCTTGCGCATGTTCTGCGACTGGGCCTCGGCGAGCGATGAGAACTTGATGCGACCGAGCTTGGTGACCCCGTCGACGAGGATCGCCACTTCGGGGCCGAAGCGGTCCCGGACCTCCTTGAGCGTGACGCCGCTGTCCTCGACCACGTCGTGGAGCAGCGCCGCCTGCAGCGTAGCCGTGTCGAGGTTGAGCCCGGCGAGGATCGCCGCGACCTCGACCGGATGATTGACGAAGGGCTCGCCCGACTTGCGGAGCTGCCCCGCGTGCTTCTCGACCGCGAAGGCGTAGGCCTCCTCAAGGCCACTGACGTCCGCCAGCGGGTTGTACGTGCGCAGCTGCGCTTCGATGCCTTCGAGTGTGGCCGTCATCGCTGCTGCTCACCGCCTCCGTCAAGCGTCCCGGGTTGTCTCGGCAGGATAGGCCGATCGAAGGCATGCAGCAACTCCTCGGGGCCTGCCGTGAGCGCCCACTCCCGGAACTCGTCGAACAGTTCGAGTTCCTCCAACCCCTCCGCGTACCGAACCGACGTGGTGAGGTCCAGCTTCGCGTCGGGCGCGGGCAGCAGGCTCAGACGGCGGTACGACCCCCCGCCCTCGGTCTCTATCAGCCCGAGTTCGCGGAAGACGCCGAGAGCGGCAGACACGCCTCGCTCGTCCAGAACCGTTGTCTTGCGGCGCTTCTTGAGGCGGTCCGCCAGCTCCGAGTTGGTGATCTCGATGCCGCCGTCGGACTGGGCCGCGCTCTCTTTAAGTGTGAGGTACAGCGCCGCAAGGTCGTCTCGCTCGGGGGCGAGGGACTGCAGGATGGAGCGGTTGATGCGGGCGTCGCGCTCGGTATAGAGCAGGTGCACGTGCGCGGGTGCGCCGTCCCTACCCGCACGCCCGGACATCTGGTTGAATTCCACCGCGTTGAAGGGCAGATGGTAGAGCGCAACATGTCGGACGTCGGGAATGTTGACGCCCTCGCCGAAGGCGCTGGTTGCAACGACCACGCGAATGGCGCCATCCCGGAACGCCGACTCCACCGCATGTCTGGCCGATCGGGTCAGTCCGCCGTTGTAGAACGTCACAGCGTGCTGCAGCCCGGGCACCCGCTCGCGCAACATACGCGCGACCCGCACTGTGACGTCCCGGCTGTTGGCGTACACGATCATCTTCTCGCCACGAGCGGCGAGCGACGCCAGCAACGCGTTCTTGTCCCCCGCGCCCCGTCGGTCCTCCAGTCGCAGGTTCTCCCGTACGGTCGCGTCAAGGACCGTCCGTTCGATGTGCAGCACGGAGCGGATCTCTTCTTCCACTGCGACGCTGGCCGTGGCCGTGACCGCGAGCACCGTCGGCGCACCAAGTGTATCGAGCGCCCGTCCGAGCCTGCCGTAGGCCGGGCGGTGTCCCGCCTTTGAGAGCCCCACGTGATGCGCCTCGTCCACCACGACGAAGCCCACGCGGCCCGACGCGGCGAACCTGCCCGCGTGATGGTCGAGGAACTCAGGCGTAGTGAGCACGACGTCGAGTATGCCGTCGGACAGTGCGGAGAACGCCTCATCACGCTCGCCCGGCGCGGTCTCGCCGGTAACGGTGCGGACCCGGCAGCCGATCTCGGCGAACGCGTCCCGTAGATGGAATGCCTGGTCGGCGACGAGCGCTCGCAGGGGGTAGACGAAGACCGACGCGCGGTCACTCGCGATCGCCTGCCGCGCCGCGTGTAGATGGAAGATGAGTGACTTGCCCCGGCCCGTGGCCATCACTACGAGCGTACTGACGCCCGTCGCGAGCGAATCCAGCGCCTCGCTCTGTGCCCGATGAAGCGGGCGGTCGCCGAGGAAGTGCGCGACAAGCGCCGAGTCGAGCGCCGCAGGTTCAAGCGCCCGGAGCGCGACGCGACGAGCCAGCGCAGCCTCCTCGGCCTCGGCATCCTCCTCGAGGTAGTCCTGGCGCCGGACGAGCACGTTCACGCCGAGCGAGCCCTCGCCGTCTCCGCCGGTCACCTCGGTGACCGAGACGTCGTACTCGACGCCCGCATCCACGTAGGGTGCGAGCACCGCCGCGAGTCTGCGGTTGAAGAACCCCACCTGCGCACCACGAGGGTCGTGCAGGGCGCACGCGGCCGGATCGAATTCGTTATCGGGCTGTCGGACAAGCCGCAGCGGTGTACCCGGTTGGAGCCGGGCGATCAGCTCCTGCCGGCCTTCGAATGTGACGCCGGCAAGCTTGGTGTGGAACGCCTCCGCCTCACCGATACCCGCATACTCGCCGCGCGCGATGATCTCGTCGGCATGCTCGAACAGGTCGTCGACGAGACTCGATGCGGGGGCCGAACCGGGCGCCTTGCGCGTGGAGATGTCGCGCGCGAGCATCCTGATCCGGCGGTTTCCCTGCCATACGTCCGCATCGATCTCGAACGCGATGTCGGCCGTTGACTCGTAGGACACGAGCTCCTCGATACCGGCACACCGGAACATTATCCCGGGAACAGACGCCACGCCGTCGTATGCGGCGAACGCGAAGTGCTCACCGGTCTTGCCGACCGCCTTACGGCCATTGAGGAACACACCTCGCGAGGCCAGCATGGGACGGGGATTCCCAAATCCGAACGGCTCGAGCGCGGCGAGTTCCGCCACCAGTTCGAGACTGATCTGATCGAGCTGAAGCACGGCGTCGACACTGAGGGCCGGGACGAACGCGCGTTGTTCGAGCGTTGCAAGTTGGTCGCACAGCGCACGCGTGAACGCCTCGAGTTGCGCGGCGGGCAGAGCAAGCCCCACCGCCGCGGCATGCCCTCCATAGCGATCAAGCATGGGCTCAAGAGCGGTAAGCGCCTCGAATAGATCCACACCGGGTACCGAACGCCCGGATCCCTGCGCCTCACCGTCCTCGATGCAGAAGACGAGCGCGGGCACGCCGAACCGCCCGACAAGCCGGGAAGCGACGATCCCGCGCACGCCTTCGTGCCAGCCCTCACCCGCAACCACCAGCGCGCGATCGCCGGAAGTGAAAGTTGTGGCGACCTGCTCGAGCGCGGCATCCATGAGGTCGCCCTCGGCCGCCTGGCGCAACCTGTTGTGCTCGTCCAGAGCGTGCGCGAGTTCATCGGCACGCCCGGGTTCGGAGGTCATGAGCAGCTCGAGCGAGAGTGCGGGGTCTGCCATCCTGCCCGCAGCGTTGAGGCGCGGGGCCAACGCGAACGCGACGCGCTCAGCGCTGATCTCTCCCACCGGCAGTGCGGCAACCGCGGCCAGCGCTCCGATGCCGAGACGCGGGTTGGTCCGCATGCGCGCGAGACCGTCTGTGACGAGGGCGCGATTGGGACCCGTGAGCGGCACCACGTCGGCGACGGTGCCGAGCGTGGCAAGGTCGGTCAGCTCTCGCCAGACGTCGGGACGGCCGAGCAGCTCGCCGACCGCGCGCACGAGTGCAAGCGCGACCCCGGCGCCGGCCAGCTCCGGACCGTCCTTGGCCAGCTTGGGATCAGCGACCGGCACGCCGGCTGGCACTCCCGCACCGGGCTCGTGGTGATCGGTCACGACCACATCGATGCCGCGCTCCCGCAGCCACCCCACCTCGGCTGCGCCGGAGATGCCGCAATCCACGGTGACGACCACATCGGGCGACATCGACGCCAGGCGCTCGATCGCCGCCGTGGTCAGGCCGTACCCCTCCTTGAACCGGTGCGGCACGGTCGCCGATACACGCCCGCCCAACTCCTGAATGCCCAAAGCGGCCAGCGCCGCCGATGAGATCCCATCAAGGTCGAAGTCGCCGAAGATGACGATGCTCTCGCCGTCGGCGATGGCACGTCGCACGCGCTCGGCCGCGTCGGATAGGCCGGGTATCGCCCGCGTCTGAGGCCAGTCCCGCTCGAGTGTGGGCGACAGGAACGCCCGCGCCTGGTCCGCGGTCGTGAGGCCCCGTGCCGCCAGCACCGTGGCGGTGACGTTTGAGATGCCGAGCTCGCCCTGGAGCGCGCGGACACGGGCCTCATCGGCCTGGTAGACAGCCCACTCGTTGGATTCGCACAGCGTCATAGACCCATTCTAACCGTCGGGGCCGACACGCAACCGCGCATCGGCCCCGATATAGTCATGTGGAGGTAGGTTGCCTACGACACCTTCGCCGCGGACGTGGAGTACTTCTTCTTGAGGGCCTGGTAGCGAGGCTCGGTCTCTTTCCAGACCGCGTAGAGCGGGCTGGCGAGGAAGATCGAGCTGTACGCACCCGAGATGAGTCCGATCGTCATTGCAAACGCGAAGTCCCGAAGCGTCTCTCCTCCAAAGAAGAGCAGGCAGATGACCGGGATGATCTGCGTCATGGCCGTGTTGATCCAGCGGATGAAGACCTGGTTGATCGACTCGTTCGCCATGTCCATGAACGTGCGCTTGCCGACCGCCATCGTGTTCTCCCGGATGCGGTGGAACACGACGATGGTGTCGTAAAGTGAATAACCCGCGATCGTGAGAAGCGCCGCAATGGTGTTGGGCGTGATCTCGCGGCCGGCGATCACGTAGATGCCGAGCACGATGAGCGTGTCATGCACGAGGGCTATGACCGCGCTGATGGACATCTTGTACTCGAACCTGAGCGAAACGTAGAGCAGGATGGCCACAATGGAGATAACGAGCGCGATCAGCGCCGCACGGGTCACGTTAGCTCCCCATCCGGCGCCGATGGTCGTCACGTTGATGTCTTCGCTCTTGAGTCCGAGGGTCTTGGCAACGCTCGCCATCCCCTGCTCGGCGACGGTGACGTCCTTCTCGGCGGTGCGCACGATGTAGCCGTTGTTGTCCGTCGGCTGGATCGTAGCGTTCGACGCATCGGTGATCTTGGCCTCGACAAGTGCGTCGCGCACCTTCTCGACAGTGACCCCCTCGCCGCCAGAGAACGTCATGACCGTGCCGCCCTGGAACTCAACGCCAAAGTTGAGGCCGATGAACAGGACCGCGGCGATGCTGACCAGCGTGAGAGTCCCGGAGATCATGAAGAAGATGTTCCGCTTGCCCATGAAGTCGATGTGCAGTCTAGCCACGCTGCTCACCGCCCTTCAGGCCGAAGAGCGCAGGCATCTTGGGTGCCCACGTCTCGGCAAGGATCCGGACGATCGGTCCCGTGAACAGCAGGGCGACCACAAGGTCGAGCACGATCCCGAGGATGAGCGTGAACGCGAATCCACGAACCGGCCCGATCGCGAAGATGTAGAGCGCGATGGCCGAGACGAGCGTCACGATGTCAGCGTCGATGCTGGTGCCGATGGCGTGGCGGACGCCGGACTTGGCAGCCGTTCGGTAAACCTTGCCCATCTCCACCTCTTCTTTGAACCGCTCGAAGATGAGGATGGACGTGTCGGCAGCGACACCGATGGTGAGGATCAGGCCGGCAATGCCCGGCAGCGTCACCGAGAAGGCGCCGGCGGCGGACAGGACCGCGAGGGTCCCCATCATGAGTGCGCCGTAGATGGCCAGGGCCAGAGCGCTCACAACGCCGAAGCCGCGGTAGTAGACGACCATGAACACACCCACGAGCGCGAGGCCGATGAGGCCGGCCACGAGTCCCATGTTGAGCGAGTCCTGACCGAGCGTGGGACCAACAACGCGTGACTCGGAGAACTCAAGGGCGAACGGCAGCGCACCGGCCTGGAGCACCGCCGAGAGACGCTTGGCTTCCTCGGGCGTGAACGTACCCGAGATAAGCGTCTGCCCGTCGGTGATGGCGTCCTGGATCTGCGCGACCGACTGCACCTGGTTGTCGAGCAGGATGACCACGTACTGGCCGATGTTGGCCGTGGTGAAGGTCCCCCAGGCCGACGTGCCGGTCGGGTCGAAATCGAGCGAGACAGCCGGCCTGTTGTTGCTGTCGACGGTCACGCCGGCGGTCTTCACGTTTGCGCCGGTGAGGATGACTCCGGTTGCCTCGTAGCTGCCCTCCGGCACGATCACGCCATACTCGAGCTGTGTGGTGGTGTTGATGCTACGAGCGTCGAGGAACAGCAGCTGTCCGGTAGATCCCAGAGCTGCAAGGGCCTGCTTGGAGTCCTTGATACCCGGTATCTGCACCAGGAACGAGCGATCTCCCTGACGCTGAACGGTGGCCTCACTCACACCGAGTGCGTTGACGCGCTCGGTGAGGATGGTCTCGGCACGATCCATGCCGGCCTCGGTGAGAACCTCGCTCCCGGTCGGTTTCGCGGTAAGGATCACCGAAAGACCGCCTTTGATGTCCAATCCCTGCGTGATCTTCTCGTTCAGGGGCCAGAATGCCCAGAACGAGACGGCCACCAAGACGATGATGACCGCGAGCGCAACGGCGTTGCGTGTCTTAGGATCCATGCTTGCTTCCGTCCGTCCTTCCGGTCCGTCGGTCCTTTAGTCGACTACCTCGGGTGCTGGCAGTACTTCAACCTTACGTGCTACTGCGGAGCGGGCGAACGTGACCGTGACGCCGTCGGTGATGATGAGGTCGACCGTGTCGTCCGCAAGAGCGGCGACACGACCGTACATCCCGCCGATAGTGACCACGCGGTCTCCCACCGCGAGCGATGCCATAAGCGCTTGCTGCTCCTTTTGCCGCTTCATCTGCGGCCTGATGAGCAGGAAGTAGAACGCGACAGCGAGGAATGCGAATGACAGAAGCGAGCCATACTGACTGTTCACGATGACCTCCATGGTCTGCGACGCTCGGGCACACCCGCCCAGGCGTGTACACGGCCCCACATCATATCACCAGTGCGCGCGCAGTATGCAGGAGAAATCAGTAGTCCTGCGCCCCGGGGCTGTCCAACCACGAACGCATGAACGCACCGTAGGTTCCCGCCTCCGCCGCGGTACGTGCCCGCACGGTCAGGTCCAACAAGAAGTGCAGGTTGTGGATACTCAGTAACGTGGCCCCGAGCATCTCCTTCACGTTCACGAGATGACGTATGTAGGCTCGAGAATACCCGGTACACGTCGGACACGAACACGCGGGGTCGAGAGGACCGAGGTCCCGCGCGAAGCGCGCGTTTCGCATGTTGAGCCTGCCCTCCGAGGAAAACGCCGTCCCCAGTCGCGCGGTTCTCGTGGGCAGCACGCAGTCGAAGAGATCGATCCCCAAACCGATGGCCTGCACGATGGTAGTCGGATTCCCGACGCCCATCAGGTACCGCGGACGGTCCTTGGGCAGCATCGCGGTGACAGGCGCGAGCGACTCCAGCATCAGATCGTGCGACTCCCCCACCGAGTAGCCGCCGATGCCGTAGCCCGGGAACCCTATCTCGCTCAGCCGCTCGACGCTCTCGGCGCGCAGACGGCCGAAGACGCCACCCTGCACGATGCCGAAGAGCGCCTGGTCCTCCCGGGTATGCGCGCTCTTGCACTGCGCGGCCCAATCCGCCGAACGGCGCACGGCCGTCGCCACAAGGCTCTCCTCGGCGGGGTACGGAGGGCACTGGTCGAGCTGCATGATGATGTCCGCGCCCAGGTCCTCCTGCACGCGCATGTTGTCCTCGGGCGTCCAGCGATGCCACGCCCCGTCGATGATGCTGCGGAACGTGACCCCGTCGTCGTCGAGCTTGAGCGTGTCGGCGAGCGAGAAGATCTGGAATCCGCCAGAGTCAGTGAGGATCGGGCGGTCCCAGTTCATGAACGCGTGCAGCCCGCCGGCCTCGGCGATCAGGTCGCTGCCCGGACGGAGGAACAGGTGGTACGTGTTGGCCAGCACCACCTGGACGTCGAGCGCGCGCAGCTGATCGGGGGTGACGCCCTTGACTGTGGCGCGGGTGCCGACGGGCATGAACACCGGTGTCCGCACCGGGCCGTGTGCCGTTTGGAAGACGCCAGCGCGAGCGCCGGAGGTGGCGTCCGTCGCGATGATCGAAAAGTCGTGGAGTGTCATGCGGCCGATTCTACCAGGTGGCACGATAAGGGTATGCTCTGCCATGAACCTTCCCGATGGCTGCGGCGTCATAAGGAGCGATGGTGCCCACGAACGACACGTCCGACCCCAAGCTCATCGCTGCGGCGCTGGCGGGTGACGGACGGGCTTTCGAAACGCTCGTGCGCACCCATGCCGACGCGGTGTATGGTCACGCGTTGCGGTTCTTCGGCGAGCGCACCGCCGCCGAGGACGCTACGCAGGAGGTGTTCGTAAAGGTGTTCCGCTCGCTCTCGACGTTCGATGGCAGGTCGGCCTTTTCTACCTGGCTGTACCGGATCACGCGCAACGTCTGTTTGGACCTCGCCCGTGCCGGCAAGCATCGCCCCATCCCCGTCGACCCGGTCGACATCACCCCTCTCGCGGTGGCCGATTTCTCGGACGACGTTGTGATGGGCAGCGCGGTCGAGACAGCGATCCGCGCGCTCCCTCCCGAGGAGAGAGACGCTCTGGGGGCGGTCACACTCTTCGGGATGAGTTACGAGCAGGCCGCGGAGGCCTTCTCTGTACCGATCGGGACCGTCAAGTCCCGCGTGTTCCGTGCGCGCAAGACACTGGGCGTCATGCTCCGGCCGACAGAAGGGGGTGCGTGATGGACTGCGCACGCGCCCGCGACATACTTTCGGCGGCGTTCGATGGCCCGGTCGCGGCCGACGACCTGGCGGCTGCCCGCGCCCATGCGCAGGAGTGCCCCGATTGCGCCGATCTGGTGCGCGCGCTTGATGCGCTCGCCCGGTTCCCGGCTCCGGTCGCGCCACAAGAGTTGGTGGATCGCCTCGTCACGCTGGGGTCGGCGGCCGCCGGGCGCATGCGCGCAGAGGCCGACGCCGCAGGCGAGATCCCTGCGATCGAGCATGTTCATGAGGCTTCATCGGCCCGCCCCGCATGGATCCCGAGGTTCACCTCCCTAGCCGCGGTCGCGGCTGTTCTGCTCGTGGCCCTCACCCTTACCGGCCTGGGGATCAGCGGCATGTTCCGGAGCCAGAAGGCCGCGGTCGACACCACTGCGGAGCTTTCGTACGCCCCTGGATCGGCCGCGCCCGTCGGCACGCCCGACATGAGTGCGGGCACCCTGGCAGCCGATCGGGCCCATGTGGCTGCACCCGACTGGGTCGTCTTCGGCACGGGCGTATATCGGCTGGTCGGCCCGGCAACTGCCGAGCGTTCGTCACTGGCAAGCGTGGGCGTGGTTAACAGCGCGCTGGATTCGCCGGACGCCTCGCCCACCGCCGTACCCGCCTACCGTCCGTCGAGCGATGCATTCGCGCTCGTCCTGGAGCCGACCACCGGCACGTACCTCGCGTTCGAGCCGGTAACTCGCCGATTCGGCGGTGAGGAATACCAGCTGCAGTCCGGCGGACCGATCTTCCGGTATGGAGAATGGCCGGCGCTGCCCAGCCGGTACGAGACGCCCACGGCCGGAGACGGCTCCCCGTCGTTCGGGTTCTTCGGCGTCGACGATGCCGGCGTGAAGATCTACGTTCCCCGCGGACAACAGCCGCGGGACGGATTCGCCGTGGCGCCCGATACGGCAACGACCGATCCGGCGGCGGGTGCGCCGCTGTGGACCTGGTGGACGTGGCTGCGATAACCGCTAGATGATGAGCATCGCGTCGCCAAAGGAGAGGAACCGGTAGCGTTCTTCTCGGGCGGCGGCGTACGCACGCATCACCTGTTCGCGGCCGGCGAAGGCGCTCACCATCATGAGCAGCGTCGATCTGGGCACGTGGAAGTTGGTCACGAGCGCGTCGACGACTCCGAAGCTGAAGCCGGGCATGATGAACAGGTCAGTCGAGCCATCCGTGGCCTCGACGCGTGCCGTCTGCTCGTTGAAGGCGCTTTCGAGCGCGCGCACAGTGGTAGTGCCCACCGCGACGACCCTGTCGCCGCGCTCCTTGGCGGCATTCACCGTGTCCGCCGCCCACTGCGACACCCTGAAGTGCTCGGTGTGGATGTGGTGATCGTGCGGGTCGTCAACGGACACCGGACGGAATGTGTCGAGTCCAACGTCGAGCTCGACCTTGGCCAGATGTACGCCAGCGCGCTGGAGTTGATCCAGCATCTCCGGTGTGAAGTGAAGGCCCGCAGTCGGTGCGGCCACGCTGTGCTCGTCGGCCGAGAACACCGTCTGGTACTGCTCGGGGTCGTCGAGAGGCGCTGTGATGTACGGCGGCAGGGGGACCTCCCCCAGCGCGTGGACCGCGTCCATGAACGTGCCGCGCGCCACCCTGAAGCTGATCAGGCGGGCGCCTGACTCTTCGAGTACGTCGACGACAAGCCCTGTGAGCAGCCCGTCTCCAAAGACAAGCCTGGAGCCTGGCTTGATCCTCCGACCCGGCTTGACCAGGCACTCCCAGGTACCCTCGTACTGCGGACGAAGCAACAGCACCTCAACGGCGCCACCGGTCTCGTCCTTCGCGCCAAGCAGACGGGCCGGAAGAACGCGCGTCTCGTTGACCACGAGCACGTCACCGGCGCGCAGGTACTCGGGCAGGTCCGCGAACGTGCGATGATCGATCTGTCCGCTCGCCCGATCCATGACCAGCAGCCGGCATGCGTCGCGCGGAACCGCGGGATGCTGCGCGATAAGACCGGTTGGCAACTCGTAGTCGAAATCGTCGGTGCGCACGGGGGGCATCTCCTCGCTCTTGGGACCCAGATGCAGTGTAGCGCACGCTCCCGTCACGCGGACCACGGGCGGCCGAGGTATGCCGCTGGCGCGTCATCGGGTACCATCGCGTCATGCCGAACGACTGGTCATCCGCGGATATTCACCTGCATACGAACGTCTCGGACGGGCTCGCGAACCCACGTGCCGTCCTTGATTGGGTGTGCGCCAAGACGAACCTCAAGGTCATCGCCATCACCGACCACAACGCGGTCGACGGCGCGCACGAGGTGGCCTCACTGGCGAAGGACTACCCCGTCGAGGTGATCGTCGGCCAGGAGATCGACAGCTCCGAGGGCCACGTGATCGGCCTGTGGGCCCCCGAGCGTATCGAGCCGGGTTCCAGGGCGCAGGACACCGTCGATGCGATCCATGCCCAGGGGGGTATCGCGATCGTCGCACATCCCTTTGCCCCCAGGTGGTGGGCGAAGCACGGCCTGTGCCGGGGGGACCGCTGCGTGTACGACTCGGTGAACTTCGACGGCTTCGAGATCAGCAACTCCACGCCCCTGCTGTTTCACGCCAACCTGCGCGCCCGACTGTACATGCTCGGTAACCGGCATCGGTTCGCGATCACCGGCGGCAGCGACGCCCACATCCTCCCCGCGATCGGCGCGAGCAGAACGCTCTTTCAGGGCACGACCGCGGCCGACCTGCGCACCGCGATCGAGACGCGCACGACCCGTGTGCGGAGTCCGCTGTTCTGGCTGACGCGGAACCTGCGCTACGCGAGCCACATCCCCTTGCTCATCGAGCGCGAGCGTCAGGCAGAGGCCGAGCTCGCGAGCGAGATCGAATCACACCCCACGGACTCCCGGGCGCTCTAGCCCCTGCGCTCCTTGCGTTCGGCGCGGCGTCTGGCCCGGTCTTCGTCTGCCTCGGCCTTTGAGAGCAGACACCCGCAGTAGTTCTGGCGGTACATCCCCAACTCGCGCGAGCGTACCGTGGCCTGCGCATACCGGTCGCGATAGTCCCGGCCGACATAGGCCAGACCTCGCATCGACGCGGCGTTCTCGGCCGCCTCGCGAACGGACTCTGCGTCCTGGTAGGGACTCACAGTGAGCGTCGTCGCGATCGCATCGAGCCCGCGCTCTCTGGCGACGTCAGCGACGAGTCCGAGCCGGAGCGCGAAGCACGCCCGGCAGCGCGCCGCGGGGTCGTCCTGCGTGCCCGCTGTGGCGCTCAGCCACAGGACGGGATCGTACGGCACCTCCACGACGTCGATCCCACGCAGAGCGGCGTACTCCAGCAGCACGTCACGACGGTGCCGGTACTCCGACTCCGGTTGGATGTTGGGGTTGGCGTACACCACGGTGACCCGGTGCTCGGAGGCCAGGGCGTCGAGCGGCTCCAATAGGCACGGGCCGCAGCATGCGTGAAGGGCAACAGTGCTCATGCGGGCATTCTACCCCGCATCAGCCGAGGAGGTACGGCGCAGCTATCGTGAGCACGCCGAAGCCGATGAACGCGAAACCCGAGATCCGCGTAAGGAGGCGCTCCGGAAGGCGCTTGCCAAGAAGACGGCCGACGACGATGGCAACCGCGTCCGCAAGCACCATGCCGATGGTGGAGCCCAGCGTGACGCCCCAGAAACGCGCGGCCGGTGCGACGGTGGCGCCCGAAACGATACCGAGCGAGGCGAGCACGCTCGACACCGCAGGACCCGCGCTCTTGAGCACGGCCAGGAGTGCTCCGCCGGGGTCCGCCGCAATGGTGATCGTCATGATCTGCGTCTTGTCGCCGAGTTCCGCAAAGAAGAAGGCGACCGCCACCGCGAGCACGGGTCCAAAGCGGGCACCCTTACCAACGGCGGCGTCCTCGTCCTCGACCGTGTCGCCCCGAAGCGTCCACAGACCAAAGAAGATGAAGAGCACCCCCGAGATCCAGGGCATCACGCCCGGCGGAATGAGGCCGCCGACGAGCTGTCCAAACCCGGCCGACAGGAAGTGGACGACGAACGTGGCTCCCAGGATGCCCAGCAGCACCTGCCACGCCTTGTAGCGCGTCGCCAGTACGAGGGCGAGCAGCTGGGACTTGTCAGCCAGCTCCCCGACCATGATGAGTATGAGCGACACGACGAAGACGTAGAGCACGAAACCTCCTTGGTCACCGGGGAGGTAGCTTAGCGGCTACGGCCCCGGAAATGAAAGTGGGCGGCTCGTGTGAGCCGCCCGTGGTTTCGAAGCCGGAAACGCGATCAGGCCCTGCGAACGTTGCTGGCCTGGAGCTTGCCGTTCTGGCCGGTCGTGATCTCGAAGACCACAGCCTGCCCTTCCTCAAGGGTCTTGAATCCGTCCATCTCGATCTCGCTGTAGTGAACGAACAGGTCATCACCATCTTCGCGAGAGATGAACCCGTAGCCCTTGTCCGGATTGAACCACTTGACTGTACCCTCAGCCATCCAGATCCGTCCTTCCGCCCCCGATCGCACGGGGTCACGCTCGTGCGACGTACCTGTCCGCATCCGCTGCATTCTCGCCATGCGACCTGTGCGAAGAAGGACGTTAGCGATGACGCCCGCCATGCTGACAAACCGTTTCGCAACCCGTGGGCCGAAGCCCCTCACCGCGAACGATGGTACCACAAACTGTCAGCACGCAAGAGTCACTCCGAACACCCGTTATCCGGCTCAGTCGAAGGAGAAGAAGTCTCCATCGTCGGGTGTATCGGCGGGCTTCTCCTCGGCCGTAGGACCGGCGTCCCGCCGGGAGGCGCCGACAGGCTTGCCAGGAGGCTGCGGCACGGTAGCGTCAGCGGTGATCATCCGTTGCCTCGCGAGAACCGCGACGAGCGCGATGACCGCCACGGCGAGCGCGCCGATGGCGACGAGGAGCGGTATGTTCGCTCCCCCTCCGGTCGAGCCAGCCGAACCAGCCCCGCGCTTGTAAACGACGTTGATCTCGAACGGCTGTCCCTTGGTGAGGCGGACCGGCGTGAGGGTATACAGGGTCTCCCCCGCCTCGTTGGAGAGCGGGTCGCCGCCAGGCGCCGGCGTGATCTTCACGTCACCCGCCCCAGCCTCAAGCGCAACCGAGAAGGTGTACGTTCCGTCCTCGGTGGTGTTGATCCACGAGAGCGGCGCCGTGACCTTCGTGCCCGAGACCTGCGCGGCGGCAAGAGACGCCTCCACCTGTGCGACGCGCTTCTCCTGAAGCGTGAACGTCACGACCTGACCTTCTGGCGTCGTGGTCACCGTCACCTCGCGCGCGAGGTCCGCGCTCGGATCGCCGCCGAGTATCTCTCCGGCCCACAGGATGGTGGCTCCGGCGGGCAGCGGGACCTGGACGGTCGCCGGCAGCGTCGTCTCCTGGGACAGGATGACGTTGACGATGACCTGCATCGTGTTCGTGTCGCCGATGGGGGCGAACTGGACCTGATATTCCGAGACGCGCGCAAGCGCGACGCCTGGCACACCTACCACGAGTGCTCCGAGCATCACGAGTACGATCAGCGCACGAGAGAAGCGTGTCATGCAGTCACCTGCCAGCAGATCGGGGACCATTGGTACGGGGTATTCTAGCCTATCCGGCGATGGATGCCTCGGCTGCCGCGACCGTGTTCGCCATGAGGATGGCTCGAGTCATGGGCCCGACTCCGCCCGGGACCGGTGTGATAGCCGATGCGAGCGGCGCCACGCGATCGTACGCGACATCGCCCACGAGACCGCGCTCAACGCGGTTGATGCCCACGTCGATGACGACCGCGCCGGGCTTGACGTAGGTCTCGTCGATCATCTCAGGGCGGCCGATGGCGGCCACCAAGATGTCAGCCTCACGGCAGACGTCAGGCAGGTCGCGCGTGCGCGAATGGCAGACGGTCACGGTCGCGTTCGCCTCTATCAGGAGCAGAGCCATGGGCTTGCCGACGAGCACCGAGCGGCCCACGACCACCGCACGCTTGCCCGAAGGGTCGATGTCATACGCTCTCAGCAGCTCCATCACGCCTTCGGGCGTACAAGCGTGTGGGGCTGGAAGCCCGCGCACGAGCCTGCCGATGCTGACGGGATGGAAACCGTCCACGTCCTTCTCGGCCGAGATGCGGGCGATGATCGCCTCGGTATCCAGGTGCTTCGGCAACGGCAGCTGCACGAGGATCCCGTGGACCGCGGGATCGGCGTTGAAGCCGTCGATGACAGCCTCAAGGTCTCCCTGGGAGATATCCTCCGGCAGCCGAGTGTCGAACGAGCGGATACCGACCTCCGCGCAGTCGCGCTCCTTCATGTTCACGTACGACTGCGACGCCGGATCGTCTCCCACGAGCACGACCGCGAGCCCGGGAGTCAGCCCTTTGTCCGCAAGGGCGCGGACACGCTCTGCCGCACGGGCGCGCACGTCCGCCGCCACCTTCTTGCCGTCGATGATCACACCTGCCACATGTACCGTCCCCTTCGATCCGCGTTTCTCTAAAACAGACCGACGACATTTCCGTCGGCGTCGATGTCGATATTCTCGCCTGCCGGGCGGCTTGGCAGGCCCGGCATGGTCATGATGTCACCGCAGAGCGCGTACAGGAACCCCGCGCCGGCCGCCAGTCGCACGTCCCGCACGGGAAGACGCCAGCCGCTCGGGCACCCGGTGAGCGCCGGGTCGTGGCTGAGCGACAGGTGGGTCTTGGCCATGCATACAGGGAGCTTCTTGAAGCCCATACCCGAGAAGACCGATAGCGCCCGCTCCGCCGCCGGGGAGAAGTCAACGCCGTTGGCGCCGTAGATCTTGGTCGCGATGGCCTCGATCTTCTCCGCGGGTGTGGCGGTGTCCTCGTAGGTGAACGAGAAGGTGTTCTCACACTCGCACGCGCGCTCGATCGCCTCGGCAAGTCTGATGCCGCCTGCGGCACCGTCCGGGTGCATCGTATGGGTGACCGCGTCGAACGCTCCGGCCTCGATCGCGGCAGTCCGGATCAGCTCGTGCTCGGCATCGGTGTCTGTCGGGAAGTGGTTGACCGCGACCACCACGGGGACCCCGAACGACCGCACGTTCGCAACCTGCTTGCGAAGGTTGCACACGCCAGCGGCCAGGACGTCGAGGTTCTCCTCGGCCAGACCCGGGTCGAGAGGCTTGCCAGGCCGGATGTGGAAGCGACCGGAGTGCATCTTGAGCGCGCGCACGGTACACACGATCACGGCAGCGTCGGGGCGAAGGCCGGAGGCGCGGCACTTGATGTTCGCGAACTTCTCAAAGCCCATGTCCGCGCCAAATCCCGCCTCGGTGACGACGTAATCCGCAAGCCCCAGGCCGATGCGATCGGCGATGACCGAGGAGTTACCGTGCGCGATGTTCGCGAACGGGCCCGCGTGTACCATCACCGGTCCGCCGTGGAGGTTCTGCAGGAGGTTAGGCATCACGGCGTCGCGCATGAGCACGGTCATCGCGCCGGCGACCTTGAGGTCCTCGGTGGTGACCGGGCGGCCGTCCTTGGTGGCGGCTACGACGATGCGCCCGATCCTGGCGCGCAGATCCTGGAGATTCTCCGCCAGCGCCAGCACGGCCATCAGCTCGCTCGCGGCCACGATGTCGAACCCGCTCTGCCGTGGCATCCCGTTCGCCCGGCCGCCAAGCCCCACGACGATGTCCCTGAGTGCGCGGTCGGAGATATCCACGACGCGACGCCACGTGATGGAGTGGGGGTCGATGCCCAGTGAGTTGCCATGGTGCAGGTGGTTGTCGAGGAACGCCGCGCACAGGTTGTGCGCCGCCGCCACCGCATGCGCATCGCCCGTGAGGTGCAGGTTCATGTCCTCCATCGGCACGACCTGCGAGTACCCGCCACCGGCCGCCCCGCCCTTGATACCGAAGACCGGCCCCAGCGACGGCTGACGTATGGTCGTTAACGCCCGACGACCGAGCGCCTTGAACGCCTGGCCCAGTCCGACCGTGGTCAGCGTCTTGCCTTCGCCGAGCGGCGTCGGCGTGATGGCGGTGACGACGACGTACCTGCCCAGCGGCGCTGCAGCGATCCGCTCGAGCGTGCTGAGGCGGACCTTCGCCTTGGTCACGCCGTACGGCTCGACCTCGTCTGGTAGCAGGCCCATCTCGGCCGCGATCTCGACGACGGGGCGCACGGTCGCTCGCTGTGCGATCTCCAGATCCTCAAGCACGGACTGTCGCTCCTTATGAGTGGACGAGCACCGGACGGCGCGGTGCAACAGTGTACCGCTTCGGCCGTGCGTGCGTCAGGACGCGTCCCTGTCCTTCACGAGCGCGAGGGCGGCCCTGAACTCCCCCGTACCCGCCTCACCGACCGCCTCAAAGGCAACCGCCTCGGCGGTGGTGACCTCAACACCTGCATGACGCAGTCGCGCGAGTGCGACGTCACGATCCGTGTCGCGCCTCGAGCAGACCGCGTCGGCGACGACGTGCACCGAGTACCCTGCGGCGAGCAGCGCGAGCGCGGTCTGCGCCACGCAGATGTGCGCCTCCATGCCGACAAGGACCACCTGGCGGCGACCCGTGCCCTGAAGCGCGGAGACGAACGTGTCCTCGGCCATGCAATCGAACGAGAGTTTGTCGACAGCGATCGAGGTCACCAGCCCCGCGATCTCGGGCACGATCGGCCCCAATCCTCCCGGGTTCTGGCGCGTCGCGATGATGGGGATGCCGAGGAGCTCGGCTGTGCGCATGAGAAGGCTGGTCGCCGCCACAACCTCCGCCCGTCGCGGCATCACAGCGGCTAACCGCTCCTGGACATCCACGACCAGAAGCGCCACATCATCGCGCCGGATCACATGATCGCTCGTGGGGGTCATCATGCCCCTCCCGTTATGACTTCCAAATGGGTATGTACCTTCATGCGCCGCTCCTGGCGCGCAACCTCGCCCAAACGAAGGAGAACCAAATGCCTGACGCGCCCGTACTGGGACCCATCAACCACGTGGCCGACCTGGCGGCCGCAGGTGACTTCGAGAAGAAGCATACCCCGCACATCGACATCGATGCAGCGGGCGACACGTTCGTCGTGACGGTCACCGTCGGATGGGACGTGCCGCACCCCAACCAGCCGGACCACTACATCACATGGATCGAGCTCTATGCCAACGACGCCCCCATCGCACGCTTCGACCTCTCGCCGGTAGCGACAACCCCCGTGGTGTCGGTCGAGGTCGCGCTGGAAGCCGGTACGGTCCTCAAGGCGATCGAGCACTGCAACCTCCACGGACTGTGGGCTGCCGAAGTCACGCTGTAGCGACTGCCACCGCGCGGCCCGCTTCGCGGTCTGCACGCCGATCGTCCTGGCCTGAACGAAGAAGGGCGCCCGATGGGCGCCCTTCTCCTTACCCACGGCGCGCTTACCAGATAAGCGCCGCGATGGCGTTCGAGACTCCAAGCGAAACGGCGCTCGTACCACCGAAGATCTCCACCCTGGTGATCGTATCGGCGTGCGCTTGTATCGCTGTCATGGTGGCGGGGCTCAGCGTGGTCGGCGACGTCATCAGCAGCATGCCGCCGTTGACCCCGGTCGCCACACCGCCGCCCAGCGCGTCGGGGAAGTTGGTGCCCGTGGCGATACCCACAAAGCTCCACGTGCCCCAGCCCTGCGCATCGGCGGTGTTCGCTACGACAACAGCCGTCGCGTAGCGGTCTGCTCCGGCCATGCGGTGGGTCGTTACGCCACTCATCGCCTCAACAGCGCTCGCAACGCCCGGTGACACGACCTTGTCGCCACCCGAGATCCAGACGTCGGTGACGGCCAGATCCTCGATCGCCGCGCGTGTGACATCGGGGAGTGCGCTTGTCGATGTCAGCAACACCGGGATGCCCGTGCTGTTCGCGAACGGAGACACCGCAAGCGCATCGGCGAAGTCATCGCCCCTGGCCAGAAATGCCTCGCCGTTGAACTCGGCACCGGCGATCGTCTCGATCTTTGCCGCCACCTTCGCGGCTGTGTCGTACCGGTTCACGCCCGCGACCCTTTCCACGGCCACGCCAGGCATCGCGTCCAGTTCGTTCTGGACCCCTGTCGAGACCGCGGCGGTGCCACCCACGATGTACACGTTCTCCACGCCAAGACGCGTGATCTCGGCGCTGACCTCGGAGGGCAACGAGGTGGTGGGCGTCAACAGTAGGGGCGCGTCGGTCACGCCGGCCAGACCGGAGGCGGACAGCGCGTCGGCAAAGCCCTGACCGGTGGCGATCACAAGATCCTTCGCCGATGCGAAGGTGTTCTTACTGATCTCGACAGCGGTCTCATAGCGGTTGTCACCCATGGATCGGGTGAGCGCCTCGATCGTGCTGAACGGGAGCTCGGTCATCAGTTCGTCACCATCGACCGACCACAGGCCGTCGACAACGATCGCATACTCTGTCGCGGAGACCAGCGGCTCGGTCGGCGTAAGCGTCGCAAGCGCGGTCACCGGATCGTAGTCGATCGATGTCGGGACGACGTCGACCCCGTCCGTGAGGTACAGAGTGGTGTCGTCCAGCGTGGTCTCATCCACGCGCTTGGAGAACTGCACCTGTACGGGCGCGTACGGTTCGGTCGCCGCACTCGTGGACGACGGAAGGGTCCACTCGACCTCGAACGGGTAGCGGAGCGTCACGGGCAGGGTGATCGCCGACGGCGCCTCCACCGGACCGACGTACACGACGCCCTCGTAGGTCCCCTCGCGGTCAAGAAGCGTGGGACGGGCCTTGGCCCAGTCGACGCCCAGGTCAAGGCTGGTACCGGCGGCAACGGCCCCTGCAGGCAGGCCGGTCACCGCGATGTCGTCGCCCATGGGGTTGGCGATGCTGATGTCGAAGTGATCGGTTCCGGTGACGCTGTAACCGTAGACGTCAACGAGATAGTCGTTGTCGGCGGGAGCATCGATGCGGACGTATTCGTATCCGCCGCTGCTCTCCGATTTGCCAACCAGGTCCCAACCACCAACGCCGTCGGACTTGTACACGTACAGATCGAGGTCGGAGCTTCCCTCGGCCGCGATCTCCACCTCCAGGTAGGCCGCGCCGGTAAGCGTCAGCTCGTGGTACCAGTCCTCGTCTTGCGTGATCGGCTCGTTGGACTCGAAACGACGGGTGAGGCCATACGCCGGCGCATCCACGCCGCTCAGGTCCATCGTGGTCGTGAAGGTGAGCTGCTCGGTGCCCGAGGGCGCGACATCCACGATGTCGAACGCAGTCGGTGAGACGCCGGCGACGCCGGCCTCTCCGCCGAGCGCGAGCTGGGTGACCCCGCCCGGCCAGACCACGTTGTGCACCATGATCTCGTTAAGGCCCGATGCGATCGGCGCCGACACCCACTCTTCGTTGGCCCCGGTGTTCGTCTGCCACGTCCAGATGCCCGCCTTGATGTTGTTGTTCGACGACGCGCCCGTTTGCACGAGTGCGCCGGGACCGAAGACATCGGGGTTGTAGCCGGTGAACTCATCCGGCATGACACCGTAGAGCAGGGTGTCGTTGTCCGCCTGCATATCGGTGGGCGCGCCAACGGTCGGCCACGACGTGCGCACGAGCCACGTCGCACCCTCCGGCAGGGCCGCGTCATCGGCCACGTCGGTCATGTAGAAGCGCCAGTCACCCGACTCCGCCCGCCAGTTCCAGTCCTGGTAACCAGCGATCATGTTGTTGGGCATGAGCGACGGCTGGGCGATGGTATCGGTCTCCATGCTGCCCATGCCGAAGGTGAAGTTGGTGCCCTGGGCGGCGACCGTCGTGTGAACCGGCACGACGGTCTCTGTGCCACCGACGGCAAGGATCAGTTCACCCTCATAGAAGCCGGGAGGGGCGGCCGCAGGGATCGAGATCGTCGCCGGGAAGTCCGCGGTTCCGCCTGCGGGTACGGACACGTGGTTCTGCCCGATAGTGATCCACGGATCGTCGACCTTCTTGTCCCACATCTCGATCGTGAGGTGCACCGTCACGCTTGGATCGATCTCCGCGACCGAGTTGTGCTGCAGACCCAGGAAGATCCCGTCGATGTATCGCGACGCCGGGTTCTGGACGCGGATCTCGTGGCTATCGGCGAAGTTGTTCGCATACGAGTAGCGCATGTACTCGCCTTCGTCGATCTCGCCGGGATCCACGGAACCGCTGGTATCGTCGTCCGTCCACAGGTTGTCATCCGCGTTCTGGTCTTTCCAGTTGTACGCCAGAAGCCGGATGCGGTTGTGCGTCGTGGGGTCGGTGTCAAAGGCACCCGTGGGCGCAAAGTCGGCAAAGGCCTCCGTCGCCTTGATCACCATAAGGTCCGGCGTGTTCGCGTCAACGAGCGCCGTGAGGTCCTCCAGGTAGTCCGGACGGTCGAAGTCGTACGGGCTCTCCACCGCGCCGTCGAGCTCGACGGTCATCTCGACGACATTGGAAAGCTGGTGGAATGAATCGCTGACCGTGACGTTAGCGGCCGCGGCGCCGTTGTTGGTGACCGTGAAGGTGTCCTCGATCACGTCACCGGGGTTCACCAGGTCGACGAACGACTCGTACTCGGTGCCGCGATAGTCGCCCGGATACCACACGCTCGGGGAGACGGACACGCCGGCATCGCCCAGAACGATGTCCACCGAGCGTCCGGAGTCGAGCATGCCGGCGCCCTGAACGGTCGTGTCGTAGTCCAGGTCGCGCGCACCGCTCATCAGCAGCTCGCGAGCCTGAGCATACGTCGGAGGCAGGCCGTTGACGTCCTCGAATGCGTCGTAGACGAGCGCAAGGTTACCCGCCGCGACCGGGCATGAACGGCTGGTGCCGCCCCAGACGATCCAGGAGCTCCACCCGTTCCAGTTGCCCTGGTTGAGCGCCATCGCGCCCGAGGAGTACGCGCCGTCGGCAACAACGGCCGGACCGGTATGGCCGGCGGCCGAGGGACCGCGGTTGGACCACGGGATCACGTCACCGATGTTCACCTGATCCGCATCGTAAAGCGAGTCCCAGCCACCGCACGCGCCGAACTGCGTCGACGCGCCGATCCCGATCGCCGTCGCGGCGGTCGGAGGTGCGTTCGTCCCGTAGCCCGGAGCGCCGTTGCCGGTTGAGAACAGGAACGACACGTAGGGGTTGAACCAGGTGTTGAGGTCGGTGATATACCGCGAGCGGTAGTCCCACTCGTCGGCGGCGTCATCGGACTCGCCGTACGAGTTGGAGACGATGTCCACCTCGTCGCCCGTGCCCGGGGTCATGTCGGCGCCGAACGTCGCGTAGTCGTACGCGGCCAGTGTCGACGTGAAGTGATTCCAGTAGATGTCGGAGAACGCGACCAGTTCGCCCTGCCGCGCCGCGCCCTGGACCATCCCGCCACCAGCGCCGACGGGCGTCTTCCATGGCGGGTACGCACCCTCGTCCTGCCACAGGTCTGACGGTCCATCGATCATGCCCTGACCCACGACGTTGCTGGCACACAGCGTGCCGTGGTTCTCGTCATAGTTGAGGGCGCCCGTGAAGCACACCATCTCGCCACCGGGGGGCGGGGTCAGTGCGCTGTCAGGCCCACCGATCATGAACTCGAAGCCCGGAGGCTGGTTGTCTCCGTCGGCGATCCAGTAGACCATGCCGCCGGAGAGGTCGGCGAAGCCGTCCTGACCGGATACATCCGTCGTCGCGTCCCAGAAGTCCACCGACGAGATCGGCGACGCCATCGTGCATGGCTTTGCCACCGAGAAGTCGTACTGGTAAGCCACATCGACGTACACGGTGTCGTACACGCCGGCGACGTTCTCATCGGCAACGAGCACGGCGGGGAACTCCGTCTCATCCGACATCCAGACGTAGAGGTTCTCCTCCCACAGGTACCCGATGTGGTACGTGCCGGACAGGCTCGTCCCGGGAAGGGCATACGCCTGCCCGTTGAAGATCGGGTCAGCTTCCGTGACGACGGCGCTGGTGTCGGACCACCAGGTCTGGCCGTCGGGTACGTACGTCGTCCCGTAGTACTGGTCGGAGGCGTACAGCAGCGCCGAGTAGGGATCGAAGACTTCCGGCCACCCGTAGTAGGGAGAGTCGGGGTCTTCGACGAGCGCCTGTGTGCCCTCAAGGTCAGGGTGCGCGAAGTCGACGCTGTCGTCCGCGACGGCGATGCGAATGCCGTCACCCATGTAGCCGTCGGCCCACGCGCCTACGGCGTTATGGCCTGCGGGGCTTACGTCGAACCACCCGGTGGCCGAGCCGCCCGCGTAGGTGATGGCGTCCTCACCGATCGCCATGGCGTCCTTCGATGACAGCGGCACAGACGTCTTGAGTACGCCGTCGGAGTCGAACTGTTTTGCGAAGTCCTTGAGGACACCGGCCTTCGCCGCGCCGGCGAGTCGTGCCTTCGCTTCGGCGACGGCCTTGGTCCGCTCGGCCTTGGTCGGCGGCGTCACGTCCGGGATGACCGGAGGGTCTTCCTTGCCGTTCTCGTAGACCTTCGTGACGCCCTTGGCGGAAGCGACCTTCACGAGCGAGCCAACGGCAACCTTGCCCGCATACAGATCGTGGGCCTCATCAGCTCTCAACGCGACCTTAAGTGGCATCTCCAGGCCCTTGGGTGCCTTGGCTCCCTTGGCCACGAGCACGGCCACATCCAGCTTCTGAGCCTTCGCTGTGTCGGTCTTCGCGGCAGCAACGGCATCCGCAAGGCCAGCGTCAAGACGCTGACTCACGATGTCGAGCGAGCCCGAGGTGACCTTTGCCGCAGGTTTGATGCGGGTGACCGCGGCCGACTTCGATGGCGCCGCGGTAGCGGGCAGTATCCCCGCCATCGACGCAACCAAGGACACGACCAACACGACACTCCACCATCGCCGTGAGGCACCGGGACGATCAGACATCGGCCCATCCCCCTCTCGTGACACGAGTCGCCGCCGTATGACGGCTCTCATACTGGTCCGGGCCGGACTGAGGCACGCGCTGCGCGCGCGGCTACGGCTCTGGTGCGTCAGGAGTACGACGATGCGATCGCCGGGGCACGGCCCCTCTGCCTTCTTAGGCGAGTATGTGTCCCAACCGACGCCCCGCGCAACGCCGGATGCCAGAATCCGCAGAAGAAGTCATCGAAGAGACGCTTACTCGCCGGACCCCGGCGTGGCGCCCGCACGCCCCCGGTGCTCAGAAACCCGCGAAGCAGTGTCGCAGGTTCGACATGCCTCCGCCGTCGTTGACTCTGCCACCTCGATGAGCGCCATGCCGATGAGCGAGCCCGGCTGGGTCACGGCTAGAAGAGTCCGTCCTGGCCCGGCATCGCTGGCGCGGCGATGCCCAGATGCTCGTAAGCCCGTGGCGTCGCCTGGCGTCCCTTCGGGGTCCGGGAGAGGAAGCCCAGCTGCAGGAGGTACGGCTCGTAGACGTCCTCGAGGGTGTCGGGCTCCTCGCTGACAGCCGCGGCGAGCGTGCCGAGCCCGACGGGACGGCCGCTGAACGTGTGGACGAGCGCCCCGAGGATCGCCAGGTCCATCTTGTCGAGCCCCATGTGGTCGACCTCGAAGAACGCAAGCGCTTCGGCCGCGATGTCCTCGGTGACCGCTCCGTCGTGGCGGACCTGTGCGTAGTCGCGCACCCGCTTGAGCAACCTGTTGGAAAGACGTGGGGTGCCACGGGAACGGCGCGATATCTCCTCGGCGCCTTCGTCTGTGATGTCCACGCCGAGGATCACCGCGCTGCGCCGCACGATATCGGCAAGCTCCGTGGGCGTGTAGTAATCAAGACGGAACGCCATGCCGAACCGGTCGCGCAGTGGCCCCGTGAGTAGACCCGTACGGGTGGTTGCTCCCACCAGCGTGAACTTGGGAAGATCGAGCCGAAGTGACCGCGCGGCCGGACCCTTGCCGATGATGATATCGATCGTGTAGTCCTCCATCGCGGGGTAGAGGATCTCCTCTACCGCACGATTGAGCCTGTGTATCTCGTCGATGAAGAGCACGTCTCGCTCTTGAAGGTTGGTGAGGATCGCGGCCAGGTCGCCCGCCCGCTCGATCGCCGGACCGCTCGTGGTCTTCATCGCGACACCGAGCTCGTTTGCGATGACACCGGCCAGCGTCGTCTTGCCCAGACCGGGAGGGCCCGAAAGCAAGATGTGGTCGAGCGGCTCGTCGCGGCCGCGGGCCGCGTCGATGAGCACGCCGAGGTTCTCTTTGACCCGAACCTGACCCAGGTAATCGACCAGGCGCTTGGGCCTGAGCGACCGGTCTATCTCAAGGTCGTCCTCGGTGAAGTCGGCCGAGACAAGACGTTCCGGCTCCGCGTCGTCCGCATCAGGTTCCCAGGCGGTACTCACCTATGCACCGCCCCCCAGCCGACGAAGCGCGTGCCGAAGGAGCGCCTGCGCGTCGTCGCCGGGACCGTCGTAGCCCTTAAGAGCGGTTGCGACCTCCGCCGAGGAGAACCCCATCGACAGCAGCGCATCGGAGGCCTCCGCCGACGCGCTGACCGATACGCGAGCGCCGGCACCCGACAGCTCCGGAAGGCTCAACCTATCCTTGAGCTCGAGGATTATGCGCTGAGCCGTCTTCTTGCCGACGCCGGGTATCGTGGAGACCATCGCCACATCCTCGCGGGCGATCGACTCGATGAGCGCATCGGGCTTGAACGCCGACAGGGCCGCGAGTGCGACCTTGGGCCCTACCCCACTCACGCCCATGAGCTGCGTGAACAGCTCGCGCTCGGCCGCGTTCTCGAAGCCGAAGAGCGACAGCTCGTCCTCGCGGACATGCATGTGCGTGAGGATAGTGACGTCGTCGCCCTCGGCCGGAAGGCTTGCAAGCGAGTTGTTGGACATCGCCACCCGGAAGCCGATTCCCGAGACGTCGATCACGCACGAACCAGACTCCTTGGCCGCCACGCGACCGGTGAGGTGCGCGATCATCGCGCTGCCCTTTCCAGCGCGGAGGAACGGCAGAGATGGCCGTGGCAGATAGCGGCAGCCAGCGCGTCGGCTGCGTGATCGGGGGTGGGCTCGTGGTCCAGGCCGAGCAGCACGCGGACCATGTACGCGACCTGGCGCTTGTCCGCGCTGCCGGTGCCGACGACCGCGCCCTTGATCTGCGCGGGGCTATACTCGCCGAGCCCCAGGCCCGTCTCGGCAAGCGCGAGAAGCGCTACGCCTCTCGCCTGCCCGGTAGCGAACGCGGAGCGGGCATTGGAGCCGAAGAAGACGCTCTCGATGCCACACTCGGTGGGGGCATAGCGCTCGATCACGCGCTGTATCTCGTGGTGTATGCGGGCGAGTCGCTCGGGCACGGTGGACTCCACGCCGGTGGTTATACAGCCGTAACCAAGGCAGCGAAGCTTCGATTCCTCGTGCTCGACGATCCCCCAGCCGGTGTTCGCCAGCCCGGGGTCGACTCCCAGAATGATCACGGGCGCTCCTCCGCACACACGGCAATCGAACATATGTTCAGGATAGCACCCGCACCTGACGCCGTGAAGCGAACGACTAGGCGTCGAGGGCGGCGGCGAGCTCCTCGGTCATCTCCATGTTGTGGTAGACGTCCTGAACGTCATCGCTTTCTTCCAGCGTGTCGATGAGCCGCATGACCTTCCGGGCGGTATCGACCGTGACGGCGACAGGAGTGACAGGCCTCATCGTCAGCTCGGCGCCCTTGACCTCGACCCCGGCCTCAACAAGCGCGTTCTTCACGGCCATCACATCAGCTGGCCCGGTAAGCACCACGAACTCCTCGTCGTTATCTTCCAGGTCGTCGCCTCCGGCGTCCGCAACGAGCAGGAGCAACTCCTCCTCGTCGGGCGCGGTCGCCTTGTCGATGACGATCTCGCCCACCCGCTCGAACTGGAACGCGACTGCACCGGTTGCCGCCAGGTTGCCGCCAGCCTTGCTGAACGCCGAGCGGATGTCGGCTGCCGTGCGGTTCCGGTTATCGGTTAGCGCTTCGATGTAGATCGCGACACCGTGAGACCCATAGCCCTCGTACACGATCTCCTCGTACTGCTCCCCTTCACCCGCACCCGCCGCCTTCTTGATCGCTGCGTCGATCTTGTCCTTGGGCAGGCTGTACGAGCGTGCCTTCTCCATAGCGGCGGCCAGCGAGGCGTTGTTCGCGGGATCGGGACCGCCCGCCTTCGCCGCGACGTACACGATTCGCGAGAGCTTTGAGAACAACGCACTGCGCTTCTTATCCTGCGCGGCCTTGCGATGCTTGGTGGTCGCCCACTTTGAGTGTCCGGACATGACCTGGTTCCTTTCGCCCTTCGGGTCAGCCCCCGACGATCTCGTCGAGGAAGAAACGGTGAACCCTTGGGTCACCGGTAAGTTCCGGGTGGAACGTCGTTGCCATCAGCATTCCCTGCCTGGCGGCGACGATCCTGCCGTCATGCTCGGCCAGCACCTCGACCGAGTCGCCAACGCGCTCGATCCATGGGGCCCGGATGAAGACACCCCGGTAGCGGCCATCGTGGATGCCGCGGAAGTCTATGTCGGCCTCGAACGAGTCAACCTGTCGTCCGTAGGCGTTGCGACGAACATCCACGTCCATCAGGCGCAAGGGCTCCTGATCAGGCAGCGCATCGAGGATCTCCCTGGCCATCAGGATCGCACCCGCGCACGTGCCCCACACCGCCATGCCCGCGCCTTGCTGCTGCCGGATGGCGTCGTAAAACCCGTACGTGCGCATGAGCTTGGCGATGGCAGTCGACTCTCCGCCCGGGATGATCAGACCATTGAGATCGCCGAGCTGCTCGGGCAGACGCACCGCGACGCCGACGGCGCCAAGCGCCTCAAGCGTCATCATGTGCTCGCGGAACGCGCCCTGGAGCGCGAGAACACCGATGCGCACCCTACCAGCCCCGCTCCTGCATACGCTCGGCTTCAGGGATGTCGGAGATGTTGATGCCGACCATGGCCTCTCCGAGGTTGCGCGAAACACGCGCGATGATGTCGGCGTCCTGGAAGTGCGTCGTGGCCTCGACGATGGCCTTCGCACGCTTGGCCGGGTCGCCGCTCTTGAAGATGCCGCTGCCGACGAAGACGCCGTCGCAGCCAAGCTGCATCATGAGCGCCGCATCCGCGGGCGTGGCGATACCACCGGCCGAGAAGTTGACCACCGGGAGCTTGCCGTTCTCGGCGACCCATTTGACCAGCTCGTACGGTGCCTGCAGGTCCTTGGCCGCGGTGAAGAGCTGCTCGGGACGGATACCCGCAAGCCATGCGATCTCGTCGGTGACAGTCCGCATGTGGCGAACAGCCTCCACGACGTTACCGGTGCCGGGTTCGCCCTTGGTGCGAACCATCGCCGCGCCCTCGCCGATGCGCCTCAGCGCCTCGCCAAGGTTGCGGCAGCCACACACGAACGGGATCTTGAACTCCCACTTGTTCACGTGGTGTTCCTCGTCGGCGGGGGTCAGCACCTCGGACTCGTCGACGTAGTCGACCCCGAGGCTCTCGAGCACCTGAGCCTCCACGAAGTGCCCGATGCGGCACTTGGCCATGACCGGGATCGAGACCGCGGCGACCACCTGCTCAACGATGGTCGGATCGGCCATTCGGGCCACACCGCCCGTGGCGCGGATATCGGCCGGCACTCGCTCGAGCGCCATGACCGCGACGGCCCCCGCGTCCTCGGCGATCTTGGCCTGCTCGGCATTGACGACGTCCATGATGACGCCGCCCTTGAGCATCTCGGCCAGGCCGGTCTTGACCCGAAGGGTGCCCGTTGTCGTGGTACTGTTGTCGATCACAGTCGCTGTCGCTCCTCATATCGGGGACGCCTGAACGACCGGGGCCGGCCGACGGCGCTAGGTGACCATAAGATTCTACCCGTGGGCCCCCGCCCGAACAACCGCGGCAGGTTCACGCACCAGGCTATTTCATCGTGATGTTCACGCACCAGGCTATTTCATCGTGATGTTCACGCTCGGCTGCACGACCTGCATCCAGGTGTTGCCCGGCGAGAGCTTGATCTGGCTCCCGTTGACAGCCTTGAAGGTCGGGGGCGCAGCCGCCCCGGCGGTCCATGTGCCGTCGTACCGGGTGCCATCCCGGAAGATCGAACACTTGCCGGTTCCGATCAACGTGATCTCGTAGGTGGTCGATCCCACCTTGTCGTGACTCGCGACCGTGTGCTTGGCCCACATGACGACCACGTTGCGCGCGTTGATCTGCTTTCCCGTACCCGAGTCCATGTGCTTCTTGCCGTTATTGGACCGAAGGTAGGTGTTGCTCTCGGCATCGTAGGTCCATACGACCTTGTTCGCGGGCGAGAACGGAATCGCGACCTCCGTGATGGCGGTGCTCGTCTCGGCAGATCGCTTGCGATCGAATGCAAGTCCCTTGACGTCCTGCGTCGTGGCCATCTTGCGCTTGGCCGCTTCTTCGCGGACCTTGTCCAGCACCACGTACAGGTTGTGCGGTCGCGGGCGATCGTTGCCCCGGAAGAACGGGTACGTGACTCCGGCGTCTTCGGACAGGTTGTCGATGTCCGACTTGTTGACCCTGGCGTTGACGGTAGTGCTCGCTCCCGAGAACACGAAGAGTGCGCCGTACTGCGGCACGATCTGCAGGTCCGAGAGGCGCGCGCTGCGTACCGGACCGATCTTGGCCGGGTCGTTGGACTGGAAGATCGCGTTGAAGCGGGTGATCCCACCCTCGGTGATGCTTTCGTAGACCACGTCTGCAAGCTGCAGATTGACCTGCGGCCGCGCCTCCGGCGAGTTCTCGATCTTCACCGACACCACCCTGATGTGCCTGGATTCCTCGTCGGGCGCATCCATGCCAGTGAGCGGCCAGCGCGGCGGCTCGGCAGGCTTGGGCACCACACGTTCCTTGTCGACCTTGGGCCAGAGCGACACGATCTTGGGGTCCTTGGTCGAACACCCGGCGAGCGGGGCAACGAGTATCGAGAGGGCTAGCGCGGGCACGATCCAACGGCGAAGCGTCATGGATGAGACCTCCTTGGTCCCGACAAGTCTAGAGAGAGTGCATAATCCCGGTCAATGAACGACGGCACACGTTTGCCCGGTGATACCGTCCGGCAAACAGCTACAATCAACGTATGACCTGGTGAAGGGTGCAGCCGTGCCGTGCTATCTGCTCCACGTACTGGAGACGCCTGACGAGGATCCGTACTCGGACCCCGACGTGAAAGACATCGTCGGGCGGATCCCGCAGTTCTTCTGCACGTACTGCAACCCGATCAAACGACTCCCGGGCAGCGCGGGGTTCAAGTGCCTCAGGCGCGAGGCGCCCTGCTGGAAGCCGGCCGACAGAATCTGCTCCGACTAGTCCTCGACACCCTCGTCGTTGCGTTGTTCCTCGGCACGTCCGGCATCCTCGACCGTCTCCGAACCGGTCCCGCCCTCCACCGCTACAACCGGCGTTCTCAGCGCGCGCCACACAAGCCACACGCCGACAGCGACCATCGGCACGCTGAGCAGCTGACCCATCGTGAACGGACCAGCGATGAATCCAAGCTGGATGTCGGGCTCACGAACGAATTCGACGGCGATGCGGAAGATGCCGTAGAGCGTGATCATCGTGCCCAGCATGAAACCATCCCCGCGCTTCTTGCGCGAGAGAACCAGTAGGACAACGAAGAGCACGAGTCCCTCGAGGAATGCCTCATAGAGCTGGGAGGGATGCCGCGGCAGCGGTCCCCCTGACGGGAAGACAACGCCCCACGGCGCCGTTGTGACGCGGCCCCAGAGCTCGCCGTTGACGAAGTTGGAGACCCTCCCTAAGAAGAGCCCGATAGGAGCTCCCACGGCGCCCATGTCGGTCAGCCTCAGGAACGGGATCTTCAGACGACGGGACATGACCCAGCCCGCGAGCAGGATGCCCACAAGCCCTCCGTGGAACGACATACCCCCGTTCCACGTGGCGAGTATCAGCAGGGGATCCTTGATGTAATCGGCGCCGCCGTAGAACAGCACGTACCCCAATCTCGCCCCGACGATCAGGCCGATCACCGCTGCAAGCACCACGTCCAGTTGCTGGTCCCTGGTAAGACCCACCTCCCATCGCCGATTGAGTCGGCTCAGGACAAGGCCACCCAGGAGGAACCCCGCGACGTACGCGAGCCCGTACCAGCGCACAGCAACGGGCCCGAGCGTGAATGCGACAGGGTCGAGGTTGGGAAATGCGAATGCTGCCATGGTCACATCGCTTCCAGACGGCGTATGCGTTCTTCGATCGGCGGATGCGTGTTGAACAGCGAGTTGAGCCCGCCGCCGTAGTCCTTCAGAGGATTGTAGATGTAAAGCGACTCGGTCGCCTTGTTCGCGACGCTCAACCGGTTCGTATCCGCGGCGATCTTGCGCAGCGCACTCGCCAGGCCTTGCGGATAACGCGTCAACAGCGCGCCGTTCGCGTCGGCCAGGTATTCACGCCGCCGGGAGATCGCCATCTGGATCAGCGCCGCGAAAACAGGCGCGAGCAGCGTAAGTGCCAGGCCTATCACAAGAAAGATCGCCCCTCCCTCGCCTCCTCCACTGTTGTCGCGCCGACGGCCTCCGCCCCACCAAAACGACCGGACCATCCAGTCAGAGAGGAGGACCACGGTACCCGCAAGTACCGCTGCCAGGGTTTGCACCAGCGTGTCCCGATTCTTCACGTGGGATAGTTCGTGGGCTATCACGCCCTCTAGCTCGAGACGATCCATCTTCTGCACGAGGCCTGTCGTCACCGCGATCGACGCATGCTCGGGGTCGCGGCCGGTCGCAAAGGCGTTCGGCGCGGGATCGTCGATCACATACGCCTTCGGCATCGGGATGCCCGCAGCGATCGCCAACCCCTCGACCGTGTTCACGACGTATGGCTCGACGTTGCGGTCGACGGGACGCGCATGACTCATCGCGAGCACGATCTTGTCGGAGTACCAGTACGAACCCCAGCTCATCGCGAACGCCACCGCGAGCGCGATCGCAAGACCCCAGTAGCCCACGCCGTTGGCTTCGCCGAACACCCATCCCACGGCAAGCAGAAGCGCGACGAAGACTCCGATGAGTGCCGCGCTTCTGAGCTTGTTAGCAGTTATCTGGTCGTACACGGTCTCCCTGCGGTGCTGGTCCTAGAATTGGACCTTCACCGGCTCCTTCGCCATGTCCTCGATCTCGAAGTACTCGCGCTCCTTGAAGCCGAACATACCGGCAAGCACGTTCGATGGGAACGTCTGTGTCGATGTGTTATAGCTCATGACCGAGTCGTTATAGAACTGCCGCGCATACGCGATCTTCGACTCGGTGCCGGAGAGCTCTTCTTGCAGCATCAGGAAGTTCTGATTGGCCTTGAGGTCCGGATACGCCTCAGCCACCGCGAACAGACTGCGCAGTGTTCCGCTGAGCATGTTCTCGGCCTCGCTGTGCTCCTTCACCGTCTGGGCGCCCATCGCGGCATTGCGCGCGCTGATGACCTTGTCCAGCGTCTCCTTCTCGTGAGCGGCGTAGCCCTTGACGGTCTCGACCAGGTTGGGGATGAGGTCGTACCGGCGCCGCAGCTGCACGTCGATCTGCGACCACGCGTTATCGACCCGGTTCCGCAGTGTGACCAGACGGTTGTAGATGCCGATCGCGGCGAATACGCCGATGACCAGCACCAGCAAGACCGCCCCGATGCACGGTAGCACCCACGTCATGTGGTCCTCCTTCGTCCCGGCGAGCACCGTATGCGCCGCCGATAGTCCCGCAGCAGGGTCCTTCCCCGACGTAGGCGAATCAAGTCGGGTAAGCTAGCATTCGTATCTCGCTTCCCGCAATCGTAGCAGACCGCTCCCGAGGAGAGACCATGATACCCGTCCGGGATGAGAATCCGACCCGGAGCTTCCCGTGGATGACGGTGGCGCTCATCGCGGCAAACGTCGCGGTCTTCGCGTACGAGAGCTCGCTCGGCAACGCGGAGTTGCTCGCGTTCATCACCAGATGGGGGCTCGTGCCGTCACGGTTTCTCTCGGATCCGACGACGGTTTCGCAGATAGCGACCGTGTTCACGTCGATGTTCTTACACGCCGGATGGCTTCATATCATCGGGAACATGCTCTACCTGTGGATCTTCGGCAACAACATAGAGGACCGTCTCGGTCCGATGGGGTTCCTCGGCTTCTACGTCCTTGCGGGTATCGTTGCCGCCGCGGCACAGGTGGCGGCGGGAGGCGCGACGACCGTCCCTACCGTCGGGGCGAGCGGGGCGATCGCCGGCGTGCTCGGCGCCTACATCGTGCTCTTCCCCGGAGCCGCCGTGCTCACCGTCATCCCCATCTTCTTCTTCATCGAGGTGGCGCGCGTGCCTGCATATATCGTGATCGGGTTCTGGTTCCTGCTCCAGATCGGCAACGGAGTGGCGTCACTCAGCGCACAGGTGGCCCAGACCGGCGGCGTTGCATGGTTCGCGCACGTCGGGGGCTTCGCGTTCGGCGTCGTCGTGGCGCTCGCCATCGCAGGGTGGGATCGGCTGTCTCGTCCGCGCTACCGCGGCGGGTGGCGCTAGGCGCCCTCGATCTCCGCCAGCAGGTCGTCCACGCACTCCACACGCTGGAGTTGTCTGCGGAAGTACTCGCAGTACGACTCCTCGATGCGCTCTCTCTCCACACGCTCGCCGGCACCTTCTTCAACGTCAGGCTCGGTCGTGCCGATGAACTCGAACTGCACCTCGGAGAAGGGTCCCGGGGCGTCGTCGTCGGCGTCGTCGCCCTCAGAAAGCCGGGCCAGCTCCATGGCCGCCATGAGGATGTTGGGCACCTTGAGCGAGGCCATCAGCGTCTCGCCACACGTAGGGCATGCGAAGAGGATGTCGCAGGAGTCCGAGTCCCGGAACACGACGGAGACGACGTCCTCCAGGCCGACCTCGATCCTGCCATCGTTCGGGCATATGAGGGAGAACTCCACGTGATCACCTCCTGTGGTCTAACGTGATTGTACCGCGTCCGGCGACACGGCAACCCTGTGCTACCATGTCCGGCATGTCGACACCACTTCCCCAGCAACCAACGTGCCCTTCGGCGTCCGCACGCCTCTTTCGGGGCGTCCGGCTCGGCCTTCCGATCTTCCTCGGCTACATACCGGTCGGCATGGCCTTCGGCATCCTCGCACGTACCGAAGGGCTCACGGTCGTGCAGGCGATCCTGTGTTCCGCAACCGCCCTCGCGGGTGCGGGGCAGTTCATCGCTCTCTCACTCATGACCGCTGGCGCCGATGCGCTGAGCGTGCTCGCGGCAACAACGGTGGTGAACCTGCGATATGTGCTGTTCGGCGCCACCCTCTCCCCTCACCTCGCCGACACGCCGCTCCCGGTTCAGGGCGCGCTCGCGTTCAGCCTCACCGATGAGACCTTTGCCGTGAATATCGACGACTGGCGGCGCGGCACAGCCGATGAACTCTCGATGGCAGGTGTGGGTGCGGTGTCCTGGGTCGGCTGGGTGGGAGGCACGGCCATCGGAGCCGTCGCCTCGACACTCGTTGGCGATCCTTCAAGGTTCGGCGCGGAGTTCGCCATGGCGGCCATGTTCATTGCGCTGCTGGTGGCGCAGGCCGAGGACCGCCGGCACGTGATCGTGGGAGCGGTCGCCGCGGTTCTCGCAGTGCTCTTCGCCCTCGTCATGCCCGGCAAGTGGTACGTCGTCGCTGCGGCAATGAGCGCGGCCACCGTCGGGGCATGGGTGTACCGATGAGCACTGGCTACATCTGGGCCGTCATCGTCGGGATGGCTATCTCCAACTACGTGCTCCGCTTCGTGCCGATCGCGGTCGTCTCCAGACTCCGCCTGCCACAGCCGGTAATGCGCTGGCTATCGTACATTCCCGTCTCGGTCATGGCCGCGCTGGTGATAGGAGAGATACTGCGTCCGTCGGGGCAGTGGCTCGCTCCGATCCACAATCCGTACCTCATGGCCGCCATTCCCACGGCACTGGTGTACTACCGGTGGCGAAGCTTCCTTGGCACGACCATTCTCGGAATCCTCTTCTTCCTGGTCTTCAGAGCCCTCGTGGGCTAGACTGCCCTGACCGGACGAAACACCGCTGGAGAGGACCCCGATGCCGCAGGTCAAGCCGTTTTCGGCCGTCACGTTCCGCCACGATGAGGGACCGGACATCACGCCCTTTGTGGCGCCGCCGTATGACGTCATATCGCCCGAGATGCGCGGCGGCCTTCTCGGCAATGATCCGCACAACATCGTGGTCATCGATCTGCCCGAAGGCGATGCCGACGCGGCAGTTCCCGGGAACAGGTACCAGCGGGCTGGCGACATCTGGCGAGCGTGGCGCGACCAGCGCATACTCGTTGACGACGCGTCACCGGCGATCTACGTGCTCGAACAGGTCTGGGAGCACGCGGGGCGTCACGTGCGCCGTCGCGCGTTTGTGGCGTCCGTCGAGTTGCACGACTTTGCCGAGGGCGTGATCCTTCCCCACGAGCGCACGCTCCCGAATGCGATCACCGACAGACTCCACCTCACGCGCGCATGCGCCGCAAACCTGAGTCCGGTCTTCGGTATGTTCACCGACCCCGCGGGAGAGACCGACACCATCTACGACGAGGCGATGGCCGGCGCAGAGATGCTCGAGGCGACAGACGCGGCCGGAGTCGTGAGCCGCGTCTGGGCGCTCCGAAACGCCGAGATCATCGGTTCCCTCACAGCCCTGCTGGCCGGCAAACAGATCTTCATCGCCGATGGACACCACCGGTACACGACCGCACTCGCATACCGCAACGAGCGCCGCGCCGCCGACGCCGCGGCGGGTAGTTCGCCGGAGTCCCCCCAGTACGACTACGTGCTCATGGCGCTCGTGAACATGGACGATCCCGACGTGGTCGTCCTCCCTACCCACCGCCTGGCCAGGGCCGCGGACACCTTCGATGAGCAGCGGTTCTGGGACGGGCTCACCCGCCACTTCGATCTCACCGAGCCCTTCGGTGGACACCCCGCGGCCGCGCTCGCCTCTTCAACGCGACCGGCCTTCATCATCAAGACAGCCGGGGGCACGGTGCGCCTCGCGTCACTCAGGGCCGATGTCGACCCGGCAACAGCGATCCCGGGTAGTGCTTCGTCCGCATGGAAGAACCTGGACGTCACCATCCTGCAGGAGCTCATCTTGTACCCGCAGTTCGGCATCCATCCCGATGATCCGTCCACGCTCGATCGGCTGTCGTTCGTAAAGGACGCGCATGAGGCCCTGCAGGTCCGTGGCGCTGATGTGGCGTTCGTCATGAACCCGACCCGCATGGATCAGTTGCGCGCGGTCGCCCTCGGTGGTGAGACCATGCCTCAGAAGTCAACGTACTTCTATCCCAAGTTGCTCACGGGACTCCTCTTCAGGGCCATGGACTAGCGGCGTTCTCCAACGCCGGCGACGCCACGGGTCACGAGCCGGGGGCAAGCGCTGCCAAGCGGGCACTCGGCACACAACGGCTCGTGGGGCCGACACCACTCCCTGCCGATGAGCCACGTGGCGAGATCGAGCGAACCAGGCTCCACGGGGCACGCCTCGCTGGCGGCACGTCGCACCTCCGCGGGTGTATCTCGGTCGATAAGGCCGCTTCGCAGGAAGACACGGCGCACATGCACGTCGTAGGCGACCGTGCCACACTCCATTCCCTCGAGCTCGACTCCCATCTGTCGCACGAGCAGCTCGACGGCCATGGCCGCCTTCTTCGCGCCGATGCCGTCAAACTCCAGCAGCCGTGCGTTCACATCCAGTACGTGCGAGCCAGGGGTCCATATCTGCCGCGCGTCACCGCCGTACCGGGCGATCAGGCGTCTCGCAGCGGACGACACCCAGTGAGGCACGGTCTTCACGAAGCGGTGCAGGGCGGGAGGTCGCGCGAATGCCTCTGCCACAGCCGACTCCTCGGCGGCGAGGCGTACAAGGTCCAGGTGCCCGAGGCGCCGGGACAGTTCGTACGGGCCTGACCAAGCACGCTCGGCCGGAATGCCCTGCGTGAACAGGATGCCAAGGATGAACGCCTCGGGTCGGGTCCTGATCAGGCGGTCGGCTGGTGGGTCGGGCGCGAACGAGCCGCCCACCTGCACGGTACCGGCCAGAGCAACGTCCTCGGCGTATCGCCTCAGACGCTCCGCGACCGCGTCCTGCGATGCAAGTGGGGTCTTCACATCAGACGTGAGCCCGCAGCCCGCCGTGTCCCAGGTCTTCACGTCAGATGCCGTCCGTAGCCTGCTCCATGCGCGGGAGCGTCACCTCACGCGCCGATCCTCGGACCTCTCGTCAAGAAGAACTCGCAGTATGTACAGCTCTCCTTGGCTGCCGCATCCCGATCGATGTCGGGGTTGAACACCAGCTCGGGATCACCCGTGGTCTTGCGCGTGGGCCGCTGGCACTGTGCGTAGAAGCAACCGCTCGGGCACTTCTCTGTGGGGTCTATCGCATGAGGGCAACGGCTCTGAAGCTCGTCGTCGCATCCACGGGTCGCCCAGCATCCAGCCACTCGTCCTCCAAAGTTTGTAGTGTCACCGCTCGCACTGCCGCCACGGGCTGTGCGGAAAGACCGCCCTAGGGTACCATGACGCGACGACCTCCGGACCCGAACAGCGCGGTCGACCGCGCATGATGCGCATACCAGGAGACTCCCTGGCGTTGCAGAATCTGAATCGAGAAAGCCACCTGTACGCCACGTCTCTAGAAGAAGGCCGATGTCTCCAAACCAGCCGCGGCGCGAGCACTACTCCGTCATCGTCGCCGGTGCCGGACCTGCCGGGGTGTTCGCCGCGTACCATGCCTCCGCGCGTGGGCCGGTGCTCCTTGTCGAGTCCGGGTCGCTGCCCCGCTACAAGAGCTGTGGCGGCATGCTTCACGACGTTACGCTCAACACGCTCAAACAGTACGGCCAGGTTCCCGAGTCGATCGCGCTCAGGCCCAGAACCGTGCACTTCCGCTACAACGACTGGGACCGCAAGGTCCTCAAGCCCTGTTCGCTCGAGTTCCTGAACGTCGACAGGGCCGGGTTTGACGAGTGGCTTACCACGCTCCTTCCGGCGGACGTCGAAGTCGTGAGCGAGTGCGCCGTCCGTGACGTCGTCCAGAACCCGGACGGACTCGCGGTCGTGCTCCGCTCCGGCAAGGAGGACTTCGTTGTGAGCTGCGACAACCTCATCGGCGCCGATGGTGGCCGGTCGCAGGTGCGCAGAGCCCTCGGCGTGAAGAGCACCGCCACCTATGTCACGCTGCAGGACTTCGTTCGGCTCGAGGGGGACATCGAACCATACTTCGACTGCATCTACATGCGGGGCATCGGCGATGAGTACGCATACTCTTACGTCGTCCCCAAGGGCGATGTGGCCATCGTCGGCTCGGTCTACTACCCCAAGACCAAGCACCCCTGGGCCAGGCAGGACCAGACGATGGATATCCTTCGCGAGCGGATTCCCAACCTGGGGCAGACGGTGTCGAGAGAAGCATGCGCGGCGCTCTATCTCCGCTCCCACACACATGTCGTTCCCGGGGCCGGTCGCGTGCTCCTGACCGGTGAGGCCGGTGGGTTCATGTCCCCTACCTCGGGCGAAGGCATCTCGTATGCCGTCAACAGCGGCCGGCTTGCCGGCATGGCGGTCGCGCAGAACTCCCCCGATACCGCCGTCACCGCGTACTCCGCGCTCACCGCTCACGTGCAGGCAGACATCAAGCGCAAGTTGCGCTGGCTTCCCGCGATGGAATCGCGTCAGGGCAAGTACATCGCGAGCTTCGTGCCAACCGCGATCGTGAGCAAGATAACCGAGGGTTTGTAGAACCGGGCGGGTGACGGCCGTGGGCCAGGGAAAGAACGGCAAAGACACCGACGCCGTCCGCGCGGGCTGTAAGAACTTCCGCCCGGGGAAGTCGGGGCACGGGCACTGTGCCCGCAAGGACAAGAAGCGTGACGCGTCCGATAGGGCCTGCGGCCACTTCGACCCACGAAAGAGCTAGCGCGGCTGAAGAGCCATGCCGATGAGGACCACGCCCGTCACTTCAACTTGTACGGGGCTCCTCGCGGCGACCTCAGAAGTTCTCGTATGACCGGCTCGACGTGACGTCGGACTGACCCTGATACTTGCTCCCCAGCCCGGGCGTCCCGTACGGTCGATCCACCGGCGTCGTCATGAGCGAGAACGAGATCTGTCCGATCGCCATACCCGGCATCAGGACGATGGGCAGATTGGCGACGTTCGACAACTCAAGCGTAAGACGCCCGTCCCATCCGGGATCCACATACCCCGCCGTCGAGTGGATGAGCAGGCCAAGTCGACCCAGCGAACTCTTACCCTCGAGACGGGCGACGATGTCGTCGGGCAGGACGATGCGCTCCGCCGTCGTGCCCAGGACGAACTCGCCAGGGTGCAGCACGAACGGCTCTTCCGCGCTCGCCGCCACGACCTCGGTGAGACCTTCCTGGTGCCGCGACGGGTCGATGTACGGATACCGTGAGTTCCGGAACACCTGGAAGCGTGCACCCAGGTGCAGGTCCACGCTCGATGGTTGGATATCGTCCGGGTCGCACGGCTCGATCCGAATGCGCCCGGTCATCATGTGCTCCTTGATGGAGCGGTCGGACAGAACCACGATCACGCCTTCCCGCTATGCGCACTTGCTGAAGCCGCATGCGCGACACACCGCGCAGCCCGATTCGTGCTCGAGCGCACCGCCACACTCGGGACACGCGCCGGCGAGGTTGTCCAGGCTGTCCGTGCTCTTGGAAACCATCATCGAGGCGTGGCCGGTCTCGATCCACTCCAGGTAGTGTTCCATGGCGATACCCACGGCGTCGGCACACGAGAGCACCTTGCCGCCCTGCGCCCACGCCGGGCTGGGGCAGCGGATCCCGCGCAGGTGCTTCAGGATCGCCTGCGGGTCCACACCCGCACGCAGCGAGACAGAGATCATCCGCGAGAGCGCCTCGGACTGGCTCGCCGCACACCCGCCTGACTTGCCCATCTGCGTGAAGACCTCGCACAGACCCTGCTCGTCCGAGTTGATCGTGACGTACAGGTTGCCGCACCCGGTCTGTATCTTCTCCGTCCGCCCCATCGTCACGCTCGGACGCGGACGCGGCTCTATCTCACCGTGCCGGTGGTCGGCCTCGCCGGACCCCTTGGCCGACTTGCCCGTCGTGAGGACCTGGTTCTCCTTGGACCCGTCACGGTAGATCGTGACGCCCTTGACGCCAAGCTCGTGCGCCAGGTCGTACACCTGACGCACGTCGTCAGGTGTGGCCTCGTTGGCAAAGTTGACCGTCTTGGAGACAGCGTTATCGGTGTACTTCTGGAACGCGGCCTGCATGCGCACGTGCCAGATGGGCTCGATGTCGTGCGCGGTCACGAAGACGCGACGCACGTCGGCAGGGACTTCGTCGATGTCATGCACCGAGCCGTGCTCGGCGATAAGGTCCATGAGTTGGCGGCTGTAGAAGCCCTGCTTCACTGCGAGGTCTTCGAAGAGCGGATTGACTTCGACGAGACGATCGTTGTCCATGACCGTGCGCACGTAGCTTACGGCGAACAGCGGCTCGATCCCCGAGGAGCAGTTGGCGATGATCGAGAGGGTGCCGGTGGGCGCGATCGTGGTGACCGTCGCATTGCGGAGCTTCATTCCCTCGGGAGTGTCATAGATCGAACCCGCGAAGTTGGGGAAAGGGCCGCGCTCCTCGGCCAGCTTGACCGATGCCGCGCGAGCCTCCGCCTCGATGAAGCCCATGACCTTCTCGCCGAGCGCGATCGCTTCGTCACTGTCGTAGGCGATACCCATCATGATGATCAGGTCGGCCCAGCCCATCACACCAAGACCGATCTTGCGGTTGCCACGAGCGAGCTCGCCGATCTTCTCCAGCGGATACTCATTGACGTCGATGACGTCATCGAGGAAGCGCACACCGCGGTGGACCACGTCGCCCAGCCGATCCCAGTCCAGGTCGGGGCCGTTCTCCTTGTAGACGAGGAACTTGCTCAAGTTGACCGAGCCCAGATTGCAGGCCTCGTACGGGAGCAGCGGCTGCTCGCCACACGGGTTTGTAGACTCGATGTCGCCCAGAGCGGGGGTCGGGTTGTCGCGGTTCATGCGGTCGATGAAGATGATCCCGGGATCACCGGTCGCCCAGGCCATATCGATGATCAAGTCGTAGACCTCGCGCGCGTCAAGCTGTCCCGCCGGCGCGCCGTCGCGCGGATTCAGCAGGTCGTACGGCTGGCCGGCCGCCACGGCCTCCATGAATCTCTCGGTCAGCGCAACGGAGATGTTGAAGTTGGCGAAGTCCCCGTCGGCCTTGCACTTGATGAAATCCAGAATGTCCGGGTGATCGATTCGCAGCACGCCCATGTTCGCGCCCCGGCGCGTGCCGCCCTGCTTGACCGCCTCGGTCGCCTGATTGAAGACCCGCATGAATGAGACGGGGCCGCTTGACACGCCCTGCGTGGAGCGCACCTGATCCCCGGTGGGCCGCAGTCGCGAGAATGAGAAGCCTGTCCCGCCACCTGACTTGTGGATGATCGCGGTATCGCGAACCGCCTCGAAGATGGACTCCATGGAGTCCGCCACCGGCAGCACGAAGCACGCGGAAAGCTGCTGCAGCTCGCGACCGGCATTCATGAGTGTCGGGGAGTTAGGGAGGAACTCCAGCGAGGTCATCAGGTCGTAGAAGTCATGCGCGACACCGGCGACCTGCTCGGGAGTTGCGCCGTAGCGCTCCTCGGCCGAAGCGATGTTCTCGGCGACACGGATGAACATGTCCGAGGGCTGCTCTATCGGATTGCCGGCTTCGTCCTTCTTCAGGTACCGCTTCTGCAAGACCTTGAGACTGTTCGCTGACAGCGTCTCATCAACGGTCCTGGGATACGCGGCGATCTTGCTGGCGTCAGCCATGACGATGGTCCTCCCTCGTGAGATCAGTTTGGAACTTGCACAGCGCTCTCCGCGGCCTCCGCCACGGGAGATGCCATGCCACAAGATGTTGCGCTTTACCAGTCTATAGGCCGCTACATATGGTACGCAACGGCCCGGCGACGAACGGTCACCAGATTCCCGCGGACGGCCCGTTCAGGCAGCCTGTACGGTTCAGGAAACGCGACGAGCGCCACCCCGGAAAGGGTGACGCTCGTGAACCGAGACGACCGTGCCGAACCTAGAACCTAGACGGGCTCGACGCGCTTAACCTCGGGAACTTCCTGCTTGATGACGCGCTCTACGCCGTTGGCCAGCGTCAGCTGCGACATCGGGCAACCTCGGCAGGCGCCCTGGAGGGCGACCTTCACAACGCCGTCCTCGGTGACGTCGACGAGTTCAACGTCGCCACCGTCGGCCTGCAGTGCCGGGCGGATCTTGTCTAGTGCTTCCTGGACGCGCTCTCTCACTGCGTCTCCCTTCGATCGAGACACCGGCGGAATGTCACCACCGGCGCAAGGCCTCCTGATGCCGGACGGGCGCGTCCGAACAGGCAGATTCTAGCACTATCCGTGCCACGTGCACGAAACGCAAAAGAGCCGTCGGATGTGTTCAGCGGCGTCCTACTCTCCCACCCTCTACAGGGCAGTACCATCGGCGCTGGAGGGCTTAACTTCCGAGTTCGGAATGGGATCGGGTGTACCCCCTCCGCCCTAACCACTGAACACACCCGGCGGCTCTTATCGCCGGATCGTGCTCGAGCACGATATACGCTTGTCAACCTCGAGAGTGCGTCCCGCACCCTGAGAGCTGTATAGCGATCACGAGAATTCTGAATAGAAGATCAAGACCTCGGCCTATTAGTACCGCTCGGCTGAACACATTACTGTGCGTACACCTGCGGCCTATCAACCTCGTAGTCTACGAGGGGCCTTACCTGGTTAACCCAGTGAGAGACCTCATCTTGAGACTGGCTTCCCGCTTAGATGCTTTCAGCGGTTATCCATACCGAACGTAGCTAACCAGCGGTGCCACTGGCGTGACAACTGGTACACCAGAGGTTCGTCCATCCCGGTCCTCTCGTACTAGGGACAGCCTCTCTCAAGTCTCTTGCGCCCACGGTGGATAGGGACCGAACTGTCTCACGACGTTCTAAACCCAGCTCGCGTACCGCTTTAATTGGCGAACAGCCAAACCCTTGGGACCTACTTCAGCCCCAGGATGCGATGAGCCGACATCGAGGTGCCAAACC